>NZ_DATMST010000320.1:0-62959 GCF_035565275.1 Sphingopyxis sp. | reverse complement strand
GTCGCCGCCGATCCGGCGCGCGCGGCCGGCGCGGACCTTCCGGGCGGCGCGGACGATTTCTCCTATTGGCGCCTCCATGGTTCGCCGGACATCTATCGTTCGCCCTACGGGAGCGAGCGGCTGGATGCGCTGGCGGCGCTGCTCCGGCGTGCGGCTTCCACCGGGCCGGCCTGGTGTATCTTCGACAATACAGCGGCAATGGCGGCGGTCGGCGATGCGCTCGCGCTGACAACGCGATTAACCTAGCGCAATTTGTGCGCTTCTCGAGTTGCTGCGCGCGGTCCCGTCCTCCGCAATCTTCGGCCTCGGCGACGGTATCTGCGCTTGGCAGGCATGCCGCGAGACACCCTCAATCATGTCCAAAAGATCCACACCGCCCCCGAGGCGATATTCGTCGCCGTCAGCGCCGATTTCCAGGATGCGCTGCCAATGGGCGAGGCCGAGACGTTGATCGAGGCGATGGAGGCCGAACTCAAGGCGGCCGACAGCCGCATAAGCTCGATCTATATCCGGGGAGGACGCGGTCCGCTATCCCGCGCCGACTCGCTGAACGGCACGCCGGCCGGTCCTTCTAGCGGCTGCCACCCACCGGCGCGTCGGCGCCCGTCTTCGGTCCGTTGTCGGTGCGCACAGGCTGATGCCCGCCGCCCGCCTGAGGATCCGAATCGTAATCCTCGGGGTTGCCGCCGCCGCCCGCACCCGCGCTACTGCCGCTGACCGGCCCGCTGCCCTGCTTGTTGGCGCGGTGTCCGCGGTTGGCGGCGGCGACGTCGCCATCGTCGCGCTCCTCTTTGGGGTAATCCTCGGGGCGTGCCGTGCCAACATTACCGCGATCCTCGACCTTTTCGGGCGGCAGCGATCCGGGCGTGGGCGCACGGGCCTTGTCGTCGGGGCGCGCATCGCCGAGCGGGCCGCGCGGGGTGGTGTCGGACATCGTCGTTCTCCTCGATAGATCAGGGATGTTCGAGCCGCGTTTCGACGCGGATCAGTGAAACCGCGGTGCGGCGCGGCTGGGTGAGCATGAAGTGCGCTGCGACCGCGATATCCTCTGCGCGCAGCATCTGGTGCTTGCCGATCAATTCCTTCTGCTTTTCGGGCGGAAACTCGGGATATTGGAAATCGGCGCCGGTGAAGCCGGGGTCGATCAGGCCGACCTTGATATCCTCTTCGGCGAGTTCCTTGCGAAACGCCGGTACGAAGCCCTCGATCCCTGCTTTCGCGGCGATGTAGATCGAACTGCCCGGTTTCCGAGACACCGCCGACATCGATCCGATGAAGAGGATATCGCTTCCGCTCTCCATGCGGCGCGCAGCTTCCTGCGCGCAGATCAGATAGGCGGTGAGGTCGGTGTCGAGCTGGTATCGCGTCTCGCTCTCGCCCGAATCGGCGAGCGCGGCCGCGGGGACAGCAGCGTTGATGACCGCAATATCGATGCCGCCAAGAAAGGCGTCCGCAGCTTCGAAGAAACGATCGACATCTTCGGCGACCGAAAGGTCGACATTGATCCCGTCGCCTTCTCCCACCTCGCCGATGCGTTGCAGCGCGTCATCGAGATGTTCGGGGGTTCGGCCGCAGACGAAGACTCTGACGCCATAGCTTGCGAGCAGCACCGCGATCGCGCGGCCGATTCCCGTGGTCCCGCCTGTGATGATGGCGCGCCGGCCGTCGAGCTCCGGCGCTTCGGTATGCGCATCGCTTTCATCGATCATCGTAAAACCTTCCCTTTGAAATGGCTAAAGAACGGCCTTCGCCACGCGCGACGATCCAGTGGGGTGCGTCTCGGCGGCGGATGCCTTCACAAGCCGGCACAGCGGCTCGCCATCGACGAAGAGAAGCGCTTGCCGGCCGTCGGCTTCGCCTCCCGCAATCTCGAGCGCCTTTGCCGGACTTTCCGCTTCGAACTCGATCCGCTTGGGCAGGCCAAGCGCGGCGTCGTCGTAGCAGAGCGTATAGGTGGCCCGGCCTGTCCTCGCATCGCGGCGGGAGTCGCCTGACGGCATTGTTTTGACGAGCGAGGGGCTGGCATCGTGCATCGAGCGGCTCAATAAGCAGGCGGGTCGCTGGCCGGAAAGGACTCGTCCGTCGCCTGGTCCACCCGATCCGATTCGCGGCGCGGCTTCGAGCGCATGCCGCCGGGACCCGCCGAGCGCGTCTGGTCGAAATTCTCGGGGTCTGTTTCACTGTCGGCAAAAGCGGTTGCATGGTCGTCGCCCTTCGGCGCTTCGGTCGCGGCCGTTTTGCGCGTGAACCAGAAGAGTGCGCCCAGCGTGACGATGCCGAGGAGCTTGCCGAAACCCGAAGAATTGCCGCCGCGCGGGCGGGATGCTGCTGCGCTTGCCATGATCTGCTCCACTTCCTTGAAAATCGCGTCGTGAAAATTCACGGGTGCCGTTCAGGTCTCCCATCGCAGGACGAGGCGCCCGTTCGCGGGAACCAGAAAATCGATCCGGTCGGCGGACTGCTCGTGCGGCCGCAGCACGTCGCCATCAACCGTCGCGACATGAGTGCGGGGCAGCTTTCGGCGCTTCGCACGCACGAAGCTCAGCCGCGCGGTACAGGTCTCGCCTCCGTCGAGCGTGACCGACAGCGCGTGCGTGTCGGTGCGCTCGATCGCGCGGACGAAATGGTCACAATAGAGCAGGAAGGGCGCGTCTTCCACTTTGTGAAAGGCGCGCGTCGCAAAGATGAAGGCTGCGCCCGCGCCATAGATTTCCTGGCCGACCTGACCTGCAGGCTGGCCGTCGGGATAGAGATCCTCCAGCGGGAAGGACAGCTTGCGGTCGATATGGCCATTATGTTCGCGCTGCTCGTCAGCAATGGCTTCGGGCGGCAGCGCGTCGGGATAATAATACCACGCACGGTCGAGCGCATATTTGCAATATTCCGCAATCAGCATTCGAGCTGCGGGTTCGAGATCGGGTCCGCTGTCGTCGAGATAATGTTCGAACGCCGCAAAGCTGTCGAAACATTCGTAGATCGCCATATAAGGCGCATCCTGCAGGCAGGTGACCCCCAGGAAGTTGCGGTAATGGACGGCATGGCCGAGCTCGCTCTCCCATATCTCGCTATTGTGGAAGAAGCTCGCCAGATAAACATAGCTCTGCTCGAGATAGACTGCGCGGTTGGTGATGCGCCAGAGGCGCATGCACGCTGCGGCGCCCCAGGCCGTGAGATTGGCTTGATAGTTGATACCGAACCCGAGGCCGATCGCGGCATCGATCGCGGCGCGCGCTTCGTCGAGATAGCGCTTGTCGTCATCGAGTTCGAAGGCCTGCAGCATCACCCACGCGTAGACGCCGCCGACATCGGTCTGGCCGCGCCCGTCGGCGCCCGCGGTTTCGGTGATCACCGTAAAGTCGGTGACCTTGTACTGGATCGGCCACTTATAATCGAAATGACGTGCCGCCTTGATCGCGTAGTCGAGGGATTTGAAGAAAAGCGACCTGGCCGCGGCATCGCCGCCGAGAGCGAGGCGCCCGAGGTTGAGCAGCGGATGGTAAAGATACCAGCTGTCGACCGCATCAGCATCCTTGTCGTCGCCGACATTGGGGAGATAGCGCCGCAGTGTCTTCAGCTTCGCATCGTAGAACTTGCCGAGGCCCGCTTTGAACTCGCCCTCGAGCGGGTGCGGCTCGCCGACCCATTCGCCCCAGTCGTGGATCGCCTGGACGATCGACATCTGGACCATGATGTCCGGATATTCGGCACCCGTGTAGGGATGGACATAGCGATGGCCATAATGACGGATGGTCGCCTCGGGCGCTTCGTCCAGATCGCGCAACGTCCGTTCGGCGCGCCCGATCCAGTCGCGAAAGTCGGTCGGCGGCAGGTCGAGCAATTGATAGGCGCCGCCGAGCATCTGGAGAAAATGGCGGGCGCAGTCGCGCTCGTCGACCGGATCGTCCGGCCGCGCGAGCAGTATGGCATCGGACAGGATGACGGTCTCGCCGGCGGCGAGCGTCTTGCTCGCCGCGTCGGCACTGGTCTCGGGCGTCGGCAGGAGGAAGCCGAGCTCCGGCCATTCGCCGCCGACCGCATCCTCCGGCTTGGTTCCGGTCGCCCGACAATAGGCGTTGAGCGCGGTCAGGTTCTGAAAGTAGAAAAAGCTGCCAGTCGCCGGCTTATCGACCCCGAAATAAAGAAGCCCCGCGTTGAGCCCGCGCTGGGCCGCATGAACACGCCCCGCGGTGCCGAGCGGATCGTCCTGCCGATCGAGCACGTAAAGGTCGCGCGGTACATAGGGCAACCGCGTCGGTACCGACGGCGTGAAATGACTGGTAATCCGGAAAAAGGGAAGCGTTCGCGCGCCGGTTCGCACGATCACCAGATGATCGCCGAGGCCGCTCTCGACGCGCAGGCGCGCAATCTCGCCGGGCTCTGGCTTGAGGGTCGCAATTCTGGCGTCACCCGCCCAGCACGCGGCGCGGAGTGCTACGCCGCCCTGACCGGCACGCCGGATCAAGAGCCACAGTGCTTCGCCCGCTTCGCGGACTTCCGCGGTGAGATCGCCGACGTTGAAAGCCGTAAACGGTCTGCCGCGCGCGGAGGCAAAATCCTCGCGCAGCGCAAGCAGGTGCGGTGTAACTGCCGTCATGCCTTCGGGTAGCGCGCTCGGCTTCATGCGTCGTTTCGTCCTTCGCTTCGCTGGCGACATCGTCTCCTCAGGTAAGGCGCAGGTCGCGGCGTTCGTTCCGCTGGTTGATCGAGGTTAGTAGGTTTCTTCCGGGCAAAGGGCGGTCACAGGCCGAAGGCCGCCTTGGGAATATGGGTGATCCGGCATGCGAGATCGGCTTCGCCGGAGGCGACGACATAATGATCCCCCGCATCGGCGATGCCCGTCGTGAACACGATGTCGCGGACATACAGCTTCTCCTCGATCGGACGGGTGAGGTCGGGCGCCGCTTCGAGAAGCGGCTCGTGATCGGTGCGGACCACGCGGGCCGGATCGCGTGCATCGAGGATCGACCAATAGGTGCGGTAGATCCCGACGATCTCCTTCGGTTCGACCCCGTGCCAGAGCGTGAGCCAGCCATCGTCGGTCAGGATCGGGGGCGCGCCGCCGCCGATGCGCGCGGTCGCTACCGTATCGGCGTGGGGGCGGATGCCCGGGGCGCGGTGCGGCTTCCAGTGGAGCCCATCGGGCGAGGTCGCCAGATTGATCGACGGACCGGCGCGCCATTCCGATCCGGGCGGGTAAGCAAAGTAGAGATCGCCGAGCGGGCGCGTCTGCGCCCAATACTGGCCGTCGATCCGCCCCTCGAAGATCAGCATGTCCTTGTTCTGGTGATCGAGGACGATGTCTTCGAAGTGCCAGTCGAGCCCGTCAGGGGAACTGTAGAGCGTCGTCGAATGCCGCTCGGGACTCACCGAGCAGGTCGTCATCAGCCAGCGGTCGCCGTCGCGGCTGATGCGGGCGTCCTCGAGGCCATAGCATTGGAAATCGGCGTGCGGCGCAATCGCCCGCTCGTAATGGACGGCAACGATGGCAAGGCCATCGGGCGTGAGTTCGACGGGGAGCAGCCACGACAGCGAGGTCAGTGCCATGACGCGCCAGCTGCCGCCCCGCACCATGAACTTGCGCGGGTCGGCGGTATCGCACATCTCGAGCGGCCAGGCGTCGAGCCGGTAGGTGCCTTCCGCCCAGCGAATACAATGGACATGGCCTTCGCGGATTGGTTGCCGCAACGCCTCGGCGATGCGCACCATCATCAGCAGGTTGCCGTTGGCGAGACGCGTTAGGCCCGGATTGAATGCGCCAAGCACATAGGTCTCCGCATCGAAATGCCCCGCGAGCGGCGAGCGCGCCAGATCGACGTCGTCGGGTCCGAAGATCAGGCGGTCGACGGAAAATTGCATGACGGGGCCTCTCGCAAAGGGGCGGCCGCGCGGGCCGGTCGAGAGGATAAGCCTTGGCGGCATCCATTGTTCCGGCGGCGACGGGCGGCGCGGGAACTATCGCTGCCGCGGATCGATTGTTGTCGCATTCGCCCGGCCTCCGCCGACGCGACAATCCAGCTCCCGGGAGTTCATGCGCATGAAGCAGCTCGTCGCCTTCGACCTCGATGGAACGCTCGCCGAAAGCAAGCAGCCGCTCGGCGAAGACATGGGGGAGGCGCTGGCCGACCTGCTCGCCGCCGTGCACGTTGCGGTCATATCGGGCGGCGACTGGCCGCAGTTCGACAAGCAGGTCGCGAGCCGGCTGCCCGCGCGCGCCGATCTGGAACGGCTATGGCTCCTGCCGACCACCGGTACCAAGCTCTACACGCACCGTGAGGGTCGCTGGCAGCCGGTTTATGCCGAACTTTTCGGTGAAAGTCAGAAGTCGGAAATCCTTGAGGCTTTCGACGCCGCACTGGTCGCGACGGGCTTCGTGCCGGAGCAGACGTGGGGCGAGCGGATCGAGGATCGCGGCAGCCAGATCACTTTCTCGGCGCTCGGACAGGAGGCGCCGATCGAGGCCAAGGAGATATGGGATCCGGACTTCGCGAAACGGAGGGTCATCCAGGCCGATCTGCGGCGGCGCCTGCCCGGTCTTTCAATCAATATGGGCGGCGCGACGTCGATCGACATCACCCGCGAAGGCGTCGACAAGGCCTATGGGCTCACGAAACTGCGCGACGCAAGCGGGATCGAACTCGATGCGATGCTGTTCGTCGGCGATGCGATCTTTCCCGGCGGCAACGACTATTCTGCGTTTGAGCTTGGACTCGACACGGTGCGCGTGCGCGACCCCCGGGAGACGCTGGCGGTAATCGCGACCGTCATTGCCTGCAGCAATTAGGATGTTGGGGTTGTCCTTCGCAGGGATGGAAGAGTGTGTCGCAACTTGCGGCTCAAGCGGGCGTTGAAGCCGTGGCACGCACAGGAGTGGATCATGTCCGACGACAAGAATCATACCGGTTCGCCCGACCGGATCAGCCTCGGCGAAGATCATGAAATCCGGGACTGGACGACAAGCCTCGGCGTCAGCGAAAGCGAACTTCGCGAAGCGGTTGACGCGGTCGGCAACAGCGCCGGGAAGGTCCGCGAATATCTGAAGGTCGGCTGATGGAAATCGATTTTGATCGGGCGGCGACGTCCCCCGTCGAACGCGTCGCACGCGCTCTTGCGGGGCACGCGCTCAGCAAGAATGCGGAAGGCGACATGACGTCGGCGAGCGAGGCGGTCAACGCGCTCTGGCCCGAATATACGGATGCGGCGCTCGCGGCACTGCGCACGCTGCGCGAGCCGAGCGGACGCATGCTCGCCGTCGGCGATGCCGCTGTGTGGGACCGGATGATCCATGCGGCGATCGAGGATGAGACAATCTCGGAATTCTGAGCCAGCAAAGCAGGCGGTGATGCGGGCGCCTGCCTACGCTGCCGCGAACCGACAATCGGGGAGACCAGCGGATCCGGCAGGCTGCGCCGAGCGCCCGGGGCGGCTACGCCTGCTGCGGCCTGATCTCGAAACCCTGCACATTGGTATCGCTCGCAAGCGCCGCGACAAGCCGCTCGCCGCGCTCTTCGTCATAGCCATCGGCGATCGCCCCATATTCGATTATGCCGTCCGACAGATTTTGCTCGGTCGTGATCGAGCGAAGACCATGATCGGCGAGCAGCGCGTTGAACGCGCGCGGCTCGATAGCTGCGGATCGCGTATAACGTGCCTTGAGGTGAACGACGCGGCGTTGCGGCGCGCGCCGCTCGGTGATCGTGACGGCGGCGAGCACCAGCACGGTGGCGACCGCGCCGAAAATGGCAAGTTCGTAAAAACCGATACCGAACAACATCCCGAGCGTTGCGGTCATCCAGAGCGAGGCCGCCGTCGTCAGCCCGCGAACGTTGAAGCCTTCGCGGAAGATGACGCCGCCGCACAGGAAGCCGATTCCGGTAAGGACGCCGTGCGCCATGCGGACGGGATCTATGCGCACGACCTCGAGCGGCGCGTCGTTGAGCCAGGCCATCTGATGCGCCGCCGAAAGCATGAGCAGACAGCAGGACAGGCTGACGAGAATATGGGTCCGCAGGCCCGCTGGGCTCGCACGATATTCGCGTTCGGCGCCGATAACCGCACCGGCGATGATCGCTCCCGCAATCGGCCAGATAAGGTCTGGGCTCAGCAACTGCATATATCTCTTCCTGCGTCGGAGCACGGCGCGTTCCCCGGTTTCGAACCCGCGAGGCGGCGCATGGTTTCGCCGGGCGCCCGTTCAAAGGAGCGACGAGCGGTACAAACGCCTTAACCTCGATCAATCGGGGCAACGCACAGCCGCCGCTGGCCGTTCGGAAGCCGAAGGCCCGCCCGCTCCCGGCAGGTCACACCCGACCGGACAGGAACAATGGACGAGACATTCACCAAGATCGCGTCGAAATGCGCGCGTATCATGGGCCAGCCCCAGACCTTCATCATCGCGATACTGCTGGTCATTATTTGGGGCGCGAGCGGACCGCTCCTGAAATATTCGGATACCTGGCAGCTGATCGTGAACACCGCGACCACGGTGCTGACCTTCCTCGCCGTATTTCTGATCCAGAACAGCCAGAACCGCGACGGCGCGGCGATGCAGGCCAAGCTCGACGAGATATTGCGGTCGCTCGACAAGGCGCGGGCGGAGTTCGTCGGGATCGAGCATCTGACCGATGCGCAGATCGAGGCGATCCGGCACGCCCTCGAGAAGGATATTCGTGATGCGGGCGGGAGGGACGGCTTGGCGGTACCGACCGTCGAGCGGTTGCTGCAGCGCTATTAGATCGGCGATCGGGCCCGTTCGGCGCCGATCGGAACTCGGTACAACATGGATCAATCGGCGCAACCCGCCCCGGTACTCGACCGTTGCGGGATCATGCTTTATCCGACAGACGATAGCGATCATCCGCTTGCCAAACGCTTCACGGAATTCATTGGCGAGGCTGAATTCCCCTGCGTTGGTGCGAAGTCCGCACTCGCCAAAGGCCATATCCGGTTCGTCGTCGGCCGCGACCTGCGATCGGCGTGGGACGATCTGCGCATCTATCCGAATCTTCTCGATCTCGCCCGATCCTATTCGCGCGAACCGACGCTCTTCCACTCGCTCGCGGTATTGTTCGAACAGGATGGCAACCTCGACGAAACGGCCTTCGAGGCATGTCTCTGGGCCCGGCTCGCGTCGCTGACCGACAAGGATGATTGGCACGGCCAGACCACCGACCCGCGCGTGAGCGCCGATCCCGACGACCCGCATTTCTCGCTGAGCTTCGGCGGCGAGGCTTTTTTCGTCGTCGGCCTGCACCCGCGCGCGAGCCGTCCGGCGCGCCGCTTCGAACGGCCGGCGCTCATCTTCAACCTCCACGACCAGTTCGAACAGCTGCGCGCGAGCGGGGTCTACGACAAGATGCGCAGCACGATCATCGCACGCGACGTCGCGCTTGCCGGCGACCCTAATCCGATGCTCGCGCGGCACAGCACCGTTTCCGAGGCGCGCCAATATTCGGGACGTGCGGTAGGCGAGGATTGGATCTGCCCTTTTCGGGCCGAAGCGGCGGTGCCAGTATATCGGATCACCTTCAGGGCCGGGGCGGCTGAGCGTCTCCCCGCTGCTTCGACTATCCCTGAGCCTGCCGAGCAGGGCGAGCGGTTGCGCGCGGTCCCGGGCGACCGCGACCTGGTCGCCATTCGCCATTCGCCATTCGCCATCGCGAAAGCGGAGCGGCGACCGGGTCGGATCGTTGCGGCCGCCACGTCGCCTTCGGGGACCGGGCGCACTGCAATGGCAATGCTTGGCGCGTCGCAGGGTGTCATTGCTGCGCACCGGAATCATGGCGGCAGCGGTCGCGTCGCCGTTTGCCGGCGATTACCGCGAACTCGCAAGAATGGCGCCCGAAAAGATCGGGGTCTTTTGAAGGCCACGCTCTGTCGCTGCGCGGGGACATGGCAGGGGCCCGAAATGAAGGTGCGAGACAGGACGAGAGAAACAGTCATCGGGCGACTGAGAGAGGCGCTGCGGGGCAGTGAATTGCGCATCGCGACCGCCGAAAGCTGCACCGGCGGGCAACTCGCGGCTCTGTTCGCCGGCGATGTCGAACTCGGTCCCAGTCTCGATCGCGGCTTTATCGTTTATTCGATCGACTCCAAATGCGAGATGCTCGGTGTCGAACGAAGTGACGCCGAACGCTGCGAGGCGGTCAATCCCGAGGTCGCGCGGGCGATGGCCGAGGGTGCGCTCGAACGCAGCCGCGCGGATATAGCGATTTCGATCACCGGCTTTTGCGGCCCGCAGCAGGACGAGGAAGAGGTTGGTCTGGTCTATGTCGCGGTTGCGATGCGCGAAGCGATCGAGATCGAGGAGCATCATTTCGGTGACCGGGGCCGTAATGCGGTACTCGATGCAGCGGTCGGCGTCGCGCTCGCGATGCTCGTGGATGCCGTCACGACATTTGGACGTCCGGCGGCCTGACCGCGACTAGTACCTGTGGTCGGGCGACGGCTACCTGATCGATCGGAATCGGGGACGATTTTCAAGAACGCCTACGGCCGACAACATGCCGCCTTTGCAACGCTTGTTGTGGTCAGTTCAGCGAACAAGTCCTAGCGTGCAAGCGATGGCGCGATTCTATTTCAACTTTCGCAACGGCGCGGAATTTCTCGAGGATCTCGAGGGGCTCGACCTTGCCGATATCGCGACGGCGCGGACAGCGGGGATCGCGTCGCTTCGGGATATTCTGGCGGGCGACGTGCTGGCGGGTCTGCTAAACCGGTCGTCCTCCATTGAAATTGAAGATGCGGATCATCGACCTCTCGGGAAGGTCCTGCTCGCCGACGCGGTGACCGAGCGTTAGCGCTTCTTTCTCGGCCGGCGATCAGCGCATGACAAACTTAGGTTATACAATCCGGGTTAGGGCTAAATCCTGATCCGTGTTAAAGTCCGGGCATTGCCGAAACGATGCCCCGCAGGCTTCGGTAACTGAGAGTTGAATGCTCGCTTGCAAATCGGGAGCTCTCATGCGCTACGCCGACCGGCTCGACCTCCAACGCTTCCTCGATCGCCTGCTCAGCCGATCGGTGCTGACGCGCGAAGAGCAGGACGCGATCCTCGATCTGCCTTGCCACTTTGCAGAAGTGAAAGCGAACCGTGACTTTGTCGGGCTTCGCGAAGATGTCGATCATGCGAGCCTGATCGTCGATGGTCTCGTCGGGCGCTTCGACCAGAATAGCGACGGGGTCCGCCAGATTACCGCCATTCATATTCCCGGTGACATGGCCAATCTTCATTCGGTGGTACAGCCGCAGGCGACCTCGGCGTTACAGGCGTTGTCGGTCGCAACCATCCTGCGTGTATCGCACGCCGCGATCCGATCAGCGACCGCGCGGTTTCCGGCGCTTGCGGAGGCGCTCTGGCGCGACTGCATGGTCGATGCCGCGATTCTTTCGCAGTGGGTCATCAATGTCGGCCGCCGCGACGCGCGCACCCGTGTAGCGCACTTGCTATGTGAGATTGGGACGCGGCTCGACGTTCGCGGGCAGAAGCAGATCTTCTCCTTCCCTTTTGCCGTCACGCAGTTCCAGCTTGCCGACGCAGCCGGGCTGACCAGCGTCCACGTCAACCGCGTCCTGCGGTCGCTGCGTCAAGATGGACTTGCCATTGCCGGCAACCGCGAGGTCAAGATCCTCGACTGGGACGGCCTTGCCCGCGCGGGAGAATTCAACGCGAATTATCTGCAGACGCGGATCAAGCCGGACGACCGGATCCGCATTATTCAGCCGGTCTGAAATAACGATCGAGGCGAGGCGCCCGTCGCAACCATTGCAGGTCCTTTATCGTTTCCTCCGGGGGGCAATGGAGAGATTGCCATGAAACAAATCGACCTCGACGCCACCCATATTCTTGCCGCCGACCATCGGACGGTTGAAGGCCTGTTCGAAGAATTCGAGAAAACGTCGAGTTCGGATCGCAAAGCCAAGCTCGCGAAGCAAATCTGCACCGAACTCAAGATTCACGCCCAGATCGAGGAAGAAGTCTTTTACCCTGCACTCAAGGGCAAGATCGACGACGACCTGCTAAAGGAAGCCTGGGTCGAACATGACGGCGCGAAGGTGCTGATCAACGAGATCGAGGCGTCAGGTCCCGAAGACGAGTTTTTCGACGCGAAGGTGACGGTGCTGTCCGAGGAGATCAAGCATCACGTCAAGGAAGAGGAAAAGCAGCAAGACAATATGTTCCAGCAGGCACGCGCCGCCGATGTCGATCTGGAAGCGCTCGGTCAGGCGATGCTGGCGCGAAAAGACGAACTGAAGGTGCAGGCCGAAAATGGCGGATTGCCGCCAGCCGAGTTGGCGACGATGCGCGGCTAAGCCGTCGATCCTGTGGCCAGGCCGCATCTCCTGACTTGCCGTTAGACAGTCGGCATGTCAGGAGACGGGTTATATATTGCAGACGCTTGCGGCCGGCAGGCGTTCCCGGGGCTTCCAGCCGGCATACGCTTCATAAACGTGGCCTGGTCATTTGTGCGCTTGTGCCGCGGCGCGGACATCCTGCGAGCGTGCGAGCGGGATCACGAGAATATCGTCGCCATCTACGATCACCGCGACATCATCCATTCCGATCAGTGAAACCCGCTTCCCTCCGGATCGGACGAGGCAGCCGTGGCTGTCGTGCAGGAAGGCATTGCCGTCGCAGCCATTTGCTGCCGCATCGCATGGCGTCAAGGCATGGACCGCCTGCCAGCTTCCCAGGTCCGACCAGCCCATCGACACCGGCACGACGGCGACCCGATCGTCCTTCTCCATCACCGCATAGTCGATCGATTCCGACGGTGCCCGCGCGAAAGAAACGGGGTCCGCGTCGGTCCGGTCGCCGCTTCTTACGCCGGCGGCGATCGCCAGCTCGGCGGCTTGAACGATCGCCGGGCAATGGCGGTGCATCGCAGCGCGCATCCGTCCGGCGCGGAAGAGAAAGATGCCGGCATTCCAATCGAAACCGCCGGCGGCGAGCATCTGCTCCGCCTCGACGAGCGGCGGCTTTTCGACAAATCGGTCGACCTGGAAACCGTCTTCTCCGAGCGCGGCGCCGCTCGCAATATAGCCAAAACCCGTGTCAGGGCGGTCAGGTGAAATGCCGAAAGTCACGATCCAGTCTTGGCGTGCCAGCCGGGCAGCTTTCTCGATGGCGGCATGAAATGCACCGACGTCGGCGATGACATGATCGCTCGGCATGACGAGAAGAAGGGTATCTGCATCGACGGATGCCACCGCAAGCGCAATCGCGGCGGCGGTATTGCGCGGCTCCGGTTCGACGACGAGCCGCGCGCCCGACGCGTCCGCCTGTTCTCGCACAAGCTCTACATGCGCCGTACCGCACAGGATGATCGGAGGCGGGAACCTGCCGGCGGTTCGCATGATCGTCATTTCGAAAAGGCTGCGCTCCCCGGTGAGCGCAAGAAATTGCTTCGCGCGCGTACCGCGCGACGCGGGCCAGAGCCTTGTGCCGGCACCGCCGCAAAGGACGACCGGCTGGATATCCCTTGTCATCGCGATAATCTCCGGACGCAGCCAGCTTCAGGCGGCGGCAAGGGCGGAGGACTCGGGGCGAACTTCGGTCGCCGGCACAACCGTGCTGCCTCGCCAGAAACACGCCGCCATCGTCTGATGGGCGAGATGGAAAGCGAGCGTGGATTCCGCGCCGCTGTTCCGGTTGGTACCGAGCGGCCCCAGCCCGTCGAGGCCGCGGCCGCTGGCAAGGTCGCCGATCCGGACGCCGCGATCATTGCGGCCGAGGAACCAGGCATATGCATTCTCGGCATGGTCCTGCCAGACAGGATTGCCGGTCGCGGCGAAGGCGACCGCCGAGGCATCGATCGTCGCCCAAGCTTCGAGCGGCTGCTGGTCGAACGGCAGCAACTCGCCTTCGCAGCCGAATCCTTCGGACCCCATCGGCCGGAAATGACCTTCTTTTGCCGTCTGCTTCGCACAGAGCCAGTCGAGCGCCGCCAGTCCGGCTTCTTCGAGCGGCAGCGACGGCAGGCGCCGCCCCGCCCGGATCAGCGCCTCCGCAAGACGTGCATTGTCGTAGGCGAGCCCGGCTTCGAACCAATCCCAGCCCGGACGGCGCGCAGATTTCCACAGATCGGAGAGACAGGCGCCGACGCTTTCAACGATCGCACGCGCCCGGGCATGTTCAGGGTGCCGGCTGAGCAACTTGTCCGCGCCGATCAGCGCGAAAGCGCGCGCGCGCGGGCTCTTGAATGCGTCGGTCACGGAAGCGGATCGTTCGAACCAGTATAGCGCCCATGCGCGCATGTCGTACGATTTCGCATTCGCCGCGGCGTGACCGAGCGCCCACAGCGTACGACCGTTGCTGTCTTCGGAGCCTTGGTCCTCCAGCCAGCGTCGGTCATAGCCCATGAAGTTACGAAAAGCCCCGTTGTCGTCATTCCACGCATGCTGAAGGAAACTCGCAAACACGAGGGCCCGCCGCTCGGCTTCGCCGCCGCCGCGCTGCGGTTGGTTGTTGGCGAAGATCAACGCGCGGGCATTGTCGTCGATGCAGTAGCCATGCGCGCGATCGGGGACGAGATATTTGCCGTGCTGGAAAATGCCGACATCGTCGCAGAGCGCCCAAAGGCCCTCGATCGACGGTGCTTGACGGCTCGCGACGACAGCAGTCGCCTTGATGGCGATCTCGTCGAGGAGTGCGCCGAACGCGCGCGCGATCACGCTCCAACTGGTCTGGCGCCCGCGTGCATAAGCACGCTTTTGAACAGCGCGGCGCTCTTCGGGAACCGCGAGCAGCAGAAGGACCGCTTCTGCGATCGCATCGCTGTCGGCTTCGGACAGGAGGATGCCGACGTCGTTGTCCAGCAACTCGCGTGCGTGGATAAAGGGCGTCGAGACGACAGCCCGGCCGAGCGCCACGGCATAGGCAAGTGTGCCCGAGGTGACCTGCTGGAGATTGGGATAGGGCGCGAGGTAGATATCGCAGAGTTCGATCTGCTCGAGCAGGTCGGCCGAATCGAGGAAGCGGTTATCCCATGCGATATTGTCGGTAACGCCGAGGCTGGTGGCCAGATCTTCGAGACTTTGCCGATAGGCTTCGCCTTCGGCGGCGACGAGGTTGGGATGCGTTGCGCCGACGATGCGGTACAGAATGTCCGGATATTGAGCCGCAATGGCCGGCAATGCACGAATGGCGGTTTCAAGTCCCTTGCCGGGCCCGAGGAGGCCAAACGTCGACAGGATGGGGCGATCGCCAATGTCGAGCGCGTCGCGTAGCGGCGAGGTATCGACGAACGGACGGTCGGGTGTGCCATGCTCGATATGCGCGATCCGGTCGGGATCGGCGCCATAGACAGATACAAGCGTCTCGCGGCCATGGTTGCTCATGACGATCAGCTTCGCCGCGCGCGCAGCAAGTCGCTCGATCACCCTGCGCTGGTCGGCATTCGGTGTTGCGAGCACGGTGTGGAGCGTGACGACGAGCGGCGCAGCGATGCGATCGACGAGCTCGAAGATCATCTCGCCGGCCGTGCCACCGTAAATGCCGAACTCGTGCTGGAGCCAGACCACCTGTACATCGCTTGCGTTGATGGCGTCGGCTGCGGCGCGATAGCTTGCCCCATTTTGTTCATCGATCGCAAGCCGCACGTCCGGATCAACCGCGTCGCCGGCGCGCGACTGCATCGCATAGATATCGACAGCCACGTCAGGCCGCACGGCGCGAAGATGATCATAGGTATCGGCGGTGAAAGTGGCGATCCCGCATTGACGAGGGCGGAAGCAGCCAATCAGCGCGATCCGTTTGGTGCTTGCGGACCGGGTGCGTCCGAACGCGGGAATGGGAAGAGGGTCTTCGTTTCGAAATTCAGGGAAGAAACGATCTTCGCTATCATATTTCATCGTCGATCCTTTTCGGCCCCCCCCGATGGGTTGAACTCGCGCGCCCGGTAACTCGCACGGAGATCGTGCAAGCCGGGGTTTGCTTTTAAATCTGTATCCTCGCCCATTGATGCTAACGCGAAGAACGGTCGGCAGTTGCAGAGGTCCTGCCGATGGAAGGCGCTTTTTTGATTGATCCAGGTTAGTCGAGCGGTCCGGCGCGGCAACAAGCCGGCGCAGGACAAGTGTCGACTTTCGTCGATCGATTTCGATTCAGGCCCGACGCAGGTGGCGGCTGGGCACTGCTGTGCTGCACCATCGCTTGGTGGTTGCCTCCTCGAACCGAAGACGAAAATCGGACCGGGAATATGAGACACTCCCGCGCTGCGTCAAAATGCGGGGGCGAATATTATGGCGTGAGATAAAAAGACAGTTATATCATATAGATGGAATATTGGTTCGGTTCAAACCCTGCCACCATACTCTCCCGGATAGCGCGCAAATGCGCAATTGGCTTGGCGAGCAGGCGCTCTGCTCCTGAACTCCGCTGCTCCCTCTACGGCCCGACGTCCGAACCCGACGGGCGCAAACGGTGGCCCGCGCTTGCGGGAAAGCCGAGCGCGGCCGACACGCGGTAGTTCCAGCCGTAGGGATCGGCCCGGATCACGGGTTCGCCCGCCTCGTCGAAAAGCACCGTCTGATACAGGAGCCGGACCGGAATGGCCCGGGGCAGGGGGACGAAGCTTTCCTTGCCGGTAGCGCGCGCCGTCTCCCACTCGCCGGAAATGCCTTCGTCGCGTGCGAGCATCGCGGCAAAACCCAAGGCGTCCTCGACCCGGACGCAGCCATGGCTACGCTGGCGCTGCACCTCGCCGAACAGCTGCTTCGCGGGCGTGTCGTGAAGATAGATCTGGTGTTCGTTCTGCATGTCGAACTTGACGAGCCCGAGCGAATTCTCCGGTCCCGGCTGCTGGACAATCCAGCCGTCCTTCCACGCCATATTGTTGCGGCGAAGATAGCCGGCGCCTTTTCCCGCGATCTCCTTGTTCTGGATCGACCGCGGCACGGTCCAGGTCGGATTGGCGACGAGCCGGTAAATCGGTGATCCCAGCTGCGGCGTCTCGGTCCCGGGTTCGCCGACGACCACCTTGCGGCTGTCGGCGAGTTTGCCGCCCCGCCAATAGGCCAGCCGCGCCGAGGCGAGATTGACGTCGATGCGGGTCTCCGGCGGATTGCGGTCGAGCCAGCGCATGCGCTCCATCGCAACCGCGATAGCCCGCGCGCGATCGGCGTCGGACAGGTTGAGGATCTCGATCGCGTCGGTACCGATGACGCCGTCGGGCTTGATGCCATAGTCGGCCTGCATGCGCTGCACCGCCTTCACCATCGCCGGGCCGTAACGTCCGTCCTGTGCGGATGCGCGGTCAAGATAGCCGGACGCGACAAGCTGGTTTGCGATCGCCGGCATGCGCGGATCGGTCGCGCCGGGTTCAAGTGGTTTCCCGGCCTCGGGGATCACTGGAGCGGGCGCATCACCCTGTTTGCGAAGCGCGAGATACGCCTTGGAAAGGGCGCGATAATTGTCATCCTGCGGGGCAAGACCGTCGAGCCAGTCGTCGATCTTGCCTTTGGCGAGCGCCTCGGCGAGGCCGCGCTGCAAATCCGGATTCGGCCGCGGCACGGTGTAGATGCTGTTCAATTTGACCGGATCGGACGCCCCGCGGGCGAGGGCGGCGGCGTAACGAAGCGCGCTGCGGGTGAGGGCCGCCTGATCCTCTGCACTTCCTGGGTCGCCCTCGACGGCAAAGCGCATCCGGTCGAGGCCGTGCGCCGCCCGGCGGTCGATCGCTTTGCGCAGCTGCTTTGCGGTGGCGTTGCTCCAGCGCGCGTTTTCGGCGGTCATGCCGGATCGGGAACTGGAAGGGGAATCGCATCCGGCGAGGGTGAAGGACAAGATAAGCAACGAACAAGCAATCACACCTTTACGCACGCATATCTCCTTGCAAAGCTACAGAGATAACCCGGGAGCGGCGGCTGCGTTCCGGCCGGGCGTAAATGAGTGGCGTCGGATACCGGGTCCCTTATGCGCGTGCCGCGTAGAGTAGCCGCCCCGTACCGAGGTGTTCGAACATCTCGTCGAGGCTATGCTCGCCAACCGCGAAGCAGCCTTGGCTACGCCCCAGTTTGCCATGCGCCTTGATCATGTCGGCGTTGGCGTACCACGCGCCGTGGATGACGATCGCGCGGTCCATCGCATTGTCGTTGGTCGGGTCGAGGCCGGCCAGCCGCTGTGACCGGCCGTGCTTGCCGACATAATAGTCGCCGGTCAGGAAGGCACCCTCGCTCGACGCGTTGGACCCCGAGGTGTTCGAAAAGCGCTCGAGATAGCCGGTGTGGCGCGGATCCGAACCGGAGCCATGCGCGACGAGCAGACGCGAAACCCGGCCGCTCGCGACATCAAGGAAATGAAGCCTCGCGTCCGAAGATGGCGCCGAGAAATCGACGATGGCAATGCGGTCGCGATGCCTTATCGCCTTTGCATGCTCGTCGAGCGCGGCCAAAGCCCTTTGCAGGAGCCGGGGATCGAGCGAAGGGGCGGTGATATTTCCCGGATCGTCAGGCGGGGTTGCGACGGCAAAAATGTCACGGTCCTGCGTTCCGCTCGCCAGAGGCTCCACGGTCGATCGAGCGAGCGCGCCAACAGCGACAGCCGCACCGGAGATCATCAAGGCCCGCCTGCTCATCAATCGAAGAGTCTGGTCGGTCATTGGCCCGATGTAGGCATTTGTCGTCCCGGTTGAAGGCCCGAACCGCCGCAGACGGGCCGGAACAGGCCGCGCCGTGCGCGCCGACAGCCGAACCGTTGGATACGCGGGGCCTCCCGGCCTGCCGCCAAGCTGTCATCCTCGACGGGACTTGTCCGGGACGACGCAGCGAAAGCCGATATGACTTGTGGAACTGTCGATGGTTTCCGGGTGCCGCGCCGCAGGGCGATAGCGCTGGCAATAGTTGGCGGCGCACAAGTGCGAGCCGCCCTTCAGGACCTTTCGGCCGATCCGGATGTCAGGCTGGCCGGGGTCATAGCTTCGCCGCAATTGCCCACCGCGCGGATTGCTGATCACGCAGCAGGAGGCCTTGCCCCGCCTGGCTGCCGCCGCCGGTTCGGACCACCAGTCCTGCGTCCATTCCCACACGTTGCCGATCATGTCGGACAGGCCGAAGCCGTTGGCGGGGAAGCTGCCGACGGGTGAAGTGCCTTCCCATCCGTCGAGGCATTGATTGGCGAACGGGAACAGGCCTTGCCAATAGTTGGCGAGCATCGCGCCGCCCGGGGCGAGTTCTTCACCCCAGGCATAATCGGCACCGTCGAGCCCGCCGCGCGCGGCATATTCCCACTCCGCCTCCGTCGGCAGCGCCTTGCCCGCCCAGTCGGCATAGGCCTGCGCGTCGGCGTGGGCGACATGGACGACGGGATGATCATCGAGCCCCTCGATCGAACTGTCGGGACCGAGCGGATGCCTCCAGTCCGCCCCGAACTCGAACCGCCACCAGTTGCCGGGATTGCCAAGGTCGACCGGACCTCGCGCCTTGTGAAAGACCAGTGAACCCGGACGATCCATGCCGGGCAGCATTCCCGGATAGTCGCGCGGCTCGGCGGCTATCTCCGCCGCTGTGACATGCCCGGTCGCATCGACGAAGCGCGCGAAGTCGCGGTTGGTGACGGGCGTGCTGTCGATCCAGAAGGGATCGACGCGGACGGTACGGACCGGCGCTTCCTCGGGATAGAAATTCTTCGATCCCATGACGAAGGTTCCACCGGGAATGAAGCGCATGCCCGGAGGTCCGTCCGCAGGAAACTCGCTCTGGATCGTGTCGCGCATAGTCTTCCAACTTTCGGCCGGGTTTGATTTGCCTTGGCCACCGTCTATCGTCGCGCGCGATTAGCGCAACGATCGCAGCATGAGGAGGATTTTTGAAACGGCCCGTCACGATCATCGATATCGCGAACCATGCCGGCGTGTCGTTCAAGACCGTTTCCCGCGTTCTCAATGGCGCGACGACCGTTGCCGAGGCGCTTCGCACGAAGGTCGAAAAGGCGATGCGCGAACTCGACTACAAGCCGAATCGCGCCGCAAGGCTGCTGCGCGGCGGCAAGTCGTACGCGCTGGGGCTGATGGTCGGATCGCAGACGCAGACCATCCTGAATTCGCCCGAACCCGACCGCCGCATGCCAAGCTACGCCGCTGATGTGATCCTCGGCCTGCTGCAGGCCTGCCACGCCGCCGAATATCATCTGGTCATCGAGAGTATCTCGGCCGTCGATGCGCCGGAGTCGCAGGCGATGCTCGGGCGCTTCCTCGATCTCGTGAAGCTGGACGGCGTCATCCTCGTGCCGGCGCTATGCGATTTGCCATGGGTGCTCGATCTGCTCGACAGTCGCGACATTCCGTTCGCGCGCATCAATCCGGGGCTCGACCTCGATCGCGGCCTATGCCTCGTCATCGACAACAACAGCGCGGGCCGGGAGGTTGGTGAGGCGATCCTTTCGCACGGGCATCGCCGGATCGGCTTTATCGAAGGGCCGCAGAGTCACGCCGCCTTGGGCGATCGAAAGAGGGGGTTTCTCGATACGGTCAACGCGGTCGCCGGTACCACCGTGGAAGTGCGCCAAGGGAATTTCCTGTTCACCTCGGGTCTCGAGAAGGGGCGCGAACTGCTGGCGCTCGCCGAGCGCCCGACCGCGATCTTCGCCGCAAATGACGAGATGGCGGCGGGCGTGCTGGCGGCGGCGGTCGATTGCGGCATCGATGTTCCGCGCGAACTGTCGCTGTTCGGGTTCGGCGGGCTCGCCATTTCCGAACATAGCTGGCCGCGTATCGCCACTGTCAGCCAGCCGACGATCGAGATCGCGCGGATCGCCGGCGAGCGGCTGATTGCGCGCGGCGGGGCGCTTGCGGAAAACTGGAACCAGGTGGTGACGATGCCCTACGAGCTTGCGATACGCCCGTCGCTCGCGCGTGTTCCGGACTGATCCCGACCGGATTTCATCCTTGAATTGTCGATATTGACGACTTGCCGGCACGATATTAGAGGGGCGGGACAACGTTGTCTCGAATCGCAAGCGAGGTAACTCCTGGGGAGGATGACATGAATTATCGTCGCAAAAGCTTCTGGATGTGCGGTGCTGCCCTGGCGCTATCGGCACCCGTCGCGGTCCATGCGCAGGATGCGGCGCCGGACGAAGGCACATCGATGGCCGCCGACGATGTCCCGGGCGACGAGATCGTGGTGACCGCGCAGAAGCGCGAACAGAATCTCCAGAAGGTCCCGGTTTCGGTCTCGGTCCTTTCGTCCTCGGTTCTGGCTGACAACCGGGTCAGCGGGCTCGAGCAGCTGGCGCAGGTGTCGCCGTCGATCGGCTTTACCAACAGCGCGAATACCCGCGGGCAGGGGCTTTCGATCCGCGGGATCGGCACGCTCAACTTCTCCGATGGCGTCGAACCGTCAGTCTCGACCGTGATCGACGGGGTCGTCATCGGCCGTTCGGCGGCCTCCTTCTTCGAATTCAACGACATCGAACGCATCGAGGTGCTGCGCGGGCCGCAGGGGACGCTGTTCGGCAAGAATTCGTCGGCCGGTGCGCTCAATGTGGTGACCGGCAAGCCCGACCTCAACGAGTCGAGCCTCGAGGCGACCGCGAGCTATGGCACGTTCGACGATGTCCGGCTGAAGGCCACCGGATCGCTCGTGCTCGACCAGGGCCGTGCGGCGCTTCGCATATCGGGTTTCCGTTCCAAGGCCGACGGGATCATCACCAACACCGTCGACGGGCGCAAGCTCAACGACAATGACAGCTGGGGCGTGCGGGCAAAGCTGCTCTTCGAACCAAGCGACGTCACGTCGATCTATGTCATCGGCGATTATGGCGAGAGCAACCGCAATTGCTGTGCCTCGACCGTGCGCTCGGTGCTTCCGACGACGACCTATTACAACGGACAGACGCGTGCAGCGCTGCTCGCCGGCCAGACACTCGGCCCGCTCAATCGCGAGGTGACGATCGACGGCGACTATTTCAACCGGCAGAAGACGGGCGGCGCGTCGGTCGAGATCAATACCGAACTCGGCGGCCAGACGATCACCTCGATCACCGCGTACCGCGAATTCAAGGTGTTCGACAACAACGACCCCGACGGCGTCCCGCTGCCGGTGGTCAGCCTGAACAATGCCCGCCAGAAGCAGCAGCAGTTCACGCAGGAACTGCGGCTGACATCGCCCGCGGGCGAGCCCGTCGAATATGTCTTCGGCCTCTTCTATTTCTGGCAGGATGTCGTCAGCCAGACGCAGGTGAAGGGCAATCTGACCGTGAACCTGCCCGCAGGGCAATACCTGGGCAACCAGGTCGACCGCGACATAACCACGAAGAACGTCGCCGCCTTCGGGCAGGTAACCGGCCATCTCACCGACGAGCTCTCGCTGATCGGCGGTTTCCGCCTCACGTCCGAACAGGCGGTCGCGCATTTCGATCGCACGATCCTGCCCGGAGCCATCGCCGCGATGCCGAGCCTTGGGGGTCCCGCCTATGTCGCGCCGACGCTGAAGGCGACCGACACCGATCTCAGCTACAAGCTGGGTGTCCAGTATCAGGCGACGCCCGATATCATGGCCTATGCGACCTATACGCGCGGCTACAAGGGGCCGGCGCTCAACCTGCTGAACAATCTGACCGCGCCGACAGTGAATGCGGGGCTGGCGGTGTTGCGGCCCGAAATCGCGCGCAACTGGGAAGCCGGTGTCCGCACGACGCTATTCGACCGGATGCTGACGCTCAACGTCACGGGTTTCTACGAGACGTTCACCGACTTCCAGGCGCAGACCTACAGCGCGATCCTGACCTCGTTCCAGCTCACCAACGCCGGCAAGCTGATCACCCAGGGCGCCGAGGTCGAGGCGATCCTGCGGCCACTCGACGGACTCAGCCTGTCGGGCAACCTCGCCTATACCGACACCGAGGTACGCGGACTGATCGTGAGTTGCTACCCGGGCCAGACCGCGGCACAGGGTTGCGCGAGCGGCCGGCAGGATGTGACCGGCGAAGCGCTCACCAACGCGCCGAAATGGGCGTGGTCGCTCAACGCGAACTATGGCGCCGATATCGGAAACAGCCTGCGCGGCAGCGCGAACCTGTCGTTCACCTACCGGTCGAAGACGCTGTTCAGCTATCGCGATCCGAATACCGAGCAGCGGGGTTACGGCTTGCTCAACGGCCGTCTGTCGCTCGCGGCGCAGGATGGCCGCTATGAACTCTCGGTGTTCGGGAAGAATCTGACGAATCAGCATTTCGCCAGCTTCATCGGCACCGGGCTGCTCGACACGTCGGCGACCGGTGCCGGTTATACGCAGCTGCTGACCCCCGATGCATTCCGCACCTTCGGGGTCGAAGGCACGGTTCGCTTCTGAGCCATTGCAGGCGGCGGGCCCCCGGCCCCGCCGGATTTTGGAGCGCCTGATCGATGCAACTTTCCCGTCGCCACTTCGTGGGTACGCTGCTTGCAACCACGACCCTGTGCAGCGTGGCGTCGGCCCGTTCGATCGAAAGAAGGGCGGGACCACGGCCGAACATCATCACGATCGTGCTCGACGACGTCGGCTATTCCGACCTTGGCTGTTTCGGCGCGGAGATCCGGACCCCCGCGATCGACAGTCTTGCGAAGGCCGGGCTGCGCTACGTCCACTTCGACACCAAGGCGGTCTGCGCCTCGACCCGCGCATCGATGCTGACCGGGCGCAATTGCCACACGGTCAACATGCCCGATGTTCCCGACGTCGCGGCGGTGATGCGGGGCGATCCGCAGATGGCGCGGCTGTTCCGGATGCCGGACAATGCGCAGACGATGGCGCAGGTGCTGCAGGGCAAGGGCTATGCCACCTGGGCAGTCGGGAAATGGCACATGATCCCGATGGACGAGCTGGGCGTCGATGCGGGCCGGGACAATTGGCCGCTGCAGCGCGGCTTCGACTATTTCTATGGCTTTCCGCGGGGCTGGACCGACCAGTACCGGCCCGATCTGGTCGAGAACAATGGCTATCTGAAGCGCGATTTTCCGGAGGATTATCATCTGTCGGTCGATCTTGCCGACAAGGCGATCAGCCTGATCGAGGACCATGTCGCCGGGAAAACGGATGCGCCCTTTTTCATGAACCTCGGCTTCGGCACCGCACACTCGCCCATTCAGGTGCCGCGCGAATATTCGGCGCCTTATGATGCAATTTACGAAAAAGGCTGGGATGCGATCCGCGAGGAACGCTTTACCCGCATGAAGCGGATGGGGCTGATCCCCGCCAGCACCCGCCTGCCGGCACGCGAGGCGCGCGATCGTGCGTGGGCCGACCTGTCGGATGACGAGAAGGCCGTCTTTGCCCGCTATATGGCGGTCTATGCCGGTTTCATCGAGCATTGCGACCGGCAGATCGGGCGCATTCTCGATATGCTGCGCGAAAAGGAGCTGTTCGAGAACACGATCGTCGTTCTGCTGTCGGATAATGGCGCGGCAGGGGAGGCGGGGCAGGAGGGCTTTTTCGACGGGCTCTATCGCGCGAACAAACTCACGCCGGCCGAACAGCGTGCGCGTATCGACGAGCTCGGGACCGCCAAAACGCAGGCCGAATATCCGCGCCCGTGGGCCATGGTCGGGGACACGCCCCTGCGGCGTTACAAACTGTGGCCCTATTCGGGTGGCACGCGCACCCCGATGATCTTTCACTGGCCGCGTCGGGTGGATGATCCCGGCGCGATCCGGCGACAGTTCGTCGATGTCATCGACATCGCGCCGACGCTGCTCGAGGCGGCCGACGCGCAATTCGATGCGGTGGTCGGCGGCGTGGCGCAGATTCCTGTCGCGGGACAGTCCTTCCTGCCCACGGTACGCAGCCGCAAGGCGCCCGGCCGGCAGGTGCAATATTTCGAGCTCCGCGGCAACCGGGCGATCACCAGCGGGCGCTGGCGTGCCGTTGCGATCCATGACTGCGACCAGCCCTATGCCAACGATCGCTGGGAGCTTTTCGACCTCGACAGCGATTTTTCGGAAAGCAGCGATCTGGCCGCCCGTTATCCCGCCAAGGTCGCCGAAATGAAGCGGCTGTGGGACGATCAATGGGCGCGGTATGGCACCGGCGAACTCGCGCAGCCGGGCGTGCTGACCTGCCGCCTGTCCGACCTCTTCGATCGCCGTCCGGCGGGATAGCCGGTCGCAGCAAGGCAGCGCCGAAATAATAATGGGGGAGCGGAGACGATGCGGGGACTTTATGCGACGACGGCACTGGCGATGCTGCTGGGATGCGGATCGGTGACCGCGCCGGCGAAAGAGCAGGTCGCGGCGGCCAAGGTCGACGCGGCTGCCGACAACTGGGCCGTGAAGACCGAAGCGCAGATGACCGATGAGGAACGCTTTTCGTTGCTCCACGGCTTCATGCCCATTCCGCTCGGTCCCTTTGCCAACCCTGAACTGCAGGCGAAATGGCCGAAGGATGTCATTCCCGGCGCGGGCTATGTTGCGGGCGTACCGCGGCTCGGCATTCCGTCGCAGCGTGCGACCGACGCCAGCCTTGGCGTCACCAATCCTTTCGGCGTCCGCAAGGGTGACACGGCGACCGCCTTGCCGGCGGGGCTGGCGATCGGCGCGACCTTCAACCCCGAGCTTGCCTTCGCGGGTGCACATACGGTCGCGAGCGAGGCGCGCGCCAAGGGATTCAACGTGCTGCTGGGGGGCGGCATAAACCTTGTTCGCGACCCGCGGAACGGGCGCAATTTCGAATATATATCCGAAGATCCGCTATTGTCGGGGATCATGGGGGCCGAAGCGGTGCGCGGGGCGCAATCGGCGGGGGTCGTCTCGACCGTCAAGCATTTCTCGCTGAACTCGAACGAGACCAACCGCCATACGTGGAATGCCGAGGTCGACGAGGCGGCGCACCGCGAAAGCGATCTGCTCGCCTTCCAGATCGCGATCGAGCGCGGGAAGCCGGGTTCGGTCATGTGCGCCTACAATCTCGTCAACGGGCACAAGGCGTGCGGGAACGACCATCTGCTCAATACCGTCCTCAAGCGCGACTGGCGCTACAGGGGCTGGGTGATGTCCGACTGGGGCGCCGTGTCGGGCGCCGACTTCGCGGTCAAGGGGCTCGACCAGCAGGCCGGCGAACAACTCGACAAGCAGGTGTGGTTCGACGCGCCGCTGAAGGCGATGCTCGCCGACGGCAGTCTGCCGCGCGATCGTCTGTCCGATATGGTGCGACGCATCCTGCGCTCTATGAAGGCGAACGGTCTGATCGACGCTGCACCGGCGCCCGCGGTCGACATGGCGGCGCATGCCGGGATTGCACGGCAGATCGCGCAGCAGGGCATCGTGCTGCTCAAGAACGACGGAAATGCACTGCCTCTCGCCGCCAATGTCAGCTCGGTCGCGGTGATCGGCCGCAATGCCCATGTCGGCGTGCTGTCGGGCGGCGGTTCGTCGCAGGGCTTGCCGCCGGGGGGCTGGTCGGCATCGATTCCGGTCGGCGGCGGCGAGGGCGCGATTGGCGCCTGGCGGGTCGAGCGCTGGTTTGCCGGCGCGCCGCTCGCCGCGCTGCGCGAAGCGTTGCCGAAAGCACGGGTCGGCTTCGACCCCGGCCTCTATCCGCAGGATGCCGCAGCGCTCGCCGCGCGGTCGGATGTCGCGATCGTCTTCGTCAGCAAATATGAAGCCGAGGGCTTCGACTCGCCCGACCTGTCGCTTCCGGGCAATCAGGACGCGATGGTCGAAGCTGTGGTTGCGGCCAATCCCAACACGATCGTCGTGCTTGAGACGGGAAATCCCGTCGCCATGCCGTGGCGCGACAAGGTGAAGGCGATCGTCGCCGCCTGGTATCCGGGACAGGAGGGGGCGGCCGCGATCGCCGACGTACTGACCGGGAAGGTCAATCCTTCGGGGCGCCTGCCGGTGAGCTTTCCCGCGTCGACCGAAACGCTGCCGCGTCCGGCGATCCCGAGCTATGGCACGCCCGAAAACACGCACGTTACCGTGCAGATGAACGAGGGTTCGGACATCGGCTATCGCTGGAATGCGCGGCAGGGGATCAAGGCGCTCTTCCCCTTCGGCCATGGCCTTTCCTACACGCAATTTGCGACCGGCGGACTCCGGACCGACGGGACGACCGCCAGCCTGACTGTCCGCAACACGGGCGACCGGCCCGGCGCGAGTGTGGCGCAGCTCTATCTCGTGTCGCGTGGTGGCAAGGCGATGCGGCGACTGGTCGGGTTTCAGCGGGTCGAACTCGCACCGGGGTCGGAAAAGGCGATCCGGATGACGATCGATCCGCGTTTGCTCGCCGACTGGAACGGGGCAGGCTGGACGATCGCGGCGGGAGAATATCGCTTTGCGCTCGGGGATAGCGCGGAGATGCTGTCCGCGCCGGTGGCCGTTTCCCTCAAAAGGCGAGTCTGGAGCGACTAGTTGCCGGTCGGCCCGGACGGGCTGAATTCGACGGCGTCAGCGGGATGAAGAGCCCTGAAACGATCGGGAGCAATCCCGCGTGCGGTCAGGCTCTCCACAAGGCGGCGCTCGGGTTCGGTACGGTGCTCGTCGGTGAGCTTGAATGTTCCCCAATGCATGCCGACGGCCGCCTTGGCCCCGACGTCGAGCATGATCTGGACCGCCTCCGCGGGATCGCAATGCTGCGCCGCCATGAACCAGCGTGGATCATAGGCCCCGATGGGCAGGATGGCGAGGTCGACCGGTCCGAAACGCTCTCCGATTGCCCGGAAGATGTTGCCGGTGCCATAACCGGTGTCGCCCGCGAAATAGACCAATGTGCCGGCCGCTTCGATCATGAATCCGCCCCATAGCGCCATACGGCGATCGCGCGGCCCGCGTGACGACCAGTGCAGCGCGGGCACGATATGTGCCTTCGCGCCGGGCGCGATTTCCACATGGTCACCCCAATCCCCGGCCCGGACCCGCGCGGCCGGAATGTGTTTACGGACAATCACATCATTGCCGAGCGGCGTGGCGATCAGTGGATCATGGGCGGCATGAAGCTTTTGCAGTGTCGCGATGTCGAGATGGTCGTAGTGGTTGTGCGAAAGCAAAATCGCGTTGATCGGCGGCAGGGCTTCCAGCTCGATTCCCGGCGCCGTCACGCGGCGGGGGCCTGCAAAGGCGAAGGGGCTTGCACGATCCGACCACACCGGATCGGTCAGGATGTTGAGCCCGGCGATCTGGATCAGCAGCGTCGCATGGCCCACCATCGTGACGCGCAATCCTCCGACCCTTGTGTCAGGGGTCACCGGCGTCACGCCGACGGCCACCGGCCAGCGATTGTCGGGCGCCGAACGACGCCAGCGAAGAAGATCGGCGAACGAACGATCGGTTTCCGGTTCGCCCGCAGGATTGAGGAACCGCGTTCCATCAAAATGATCGGAGACGGGTCCCGTATAATATCGATTGCGCACAGACATCCGTTTCCCGGCTTATGGGTGATGATCTGTGTTGATATGGTTCCCGTTGGCGCCCCGGCAAGAGACCGGCGGGCATTCTCCGCGATTATCCGATGGTGCTCGCCAGTTCGCGGTTGAGCCAGAGCGCGACGAGCGTGACGATCGCACCCGACAAGAGATAGCCGCCCGCAGCGATAAGCCCGAACTGGCTCGACAGCCACAGCGCGATCATCGGCGCGAAGCCGGCGCCGAACAGCCATGCGAGGTCGGAGGTGAAGGCCGAACCGGTGTAACGATGGCGCGGCTGGAAGTTTGACGAGAGCGCGCCCGACGACTGGCCGAAAGACAGCCCGAGCAGCGCGAAGCCGAGGATCATGAAAGCCGCTTCGCCGAATTCGCCGGCGTCGAGCAGTTGTGGCGCGAAGCCGCTGAATGCTGCGATGGCGGCAGCCGTCGCGCCGAGCACGGTGCGGCGGCCGACGCGGTCGGCAAGAATGCCCGACGCGACGATCGCGCCGACGCCGACGACCGCTGCGATCGCCTCGATCATCAGGAAGCGCACCGGGGTTTCTTCGGTGAACAGGAAGACCCACGACAGCGGGTAGACGGTGACCATATGGAACATCGCGAAGCTGGCGAGCGGCGCGAAGGTGCCGATAAGGATCGTCTTCCATTCGGAGCGCACCGTTTCGAGCAGAGGTGCGGGCTGGAGCGCGCGGTTCTCGAACAGTTCGGCATATTCGGGGGTGACGACGATGCGCAGCCGCGCGAAGAGCGCGACGACGTTGATCGCAAAGGCGACGAAGAAGGGATAGCGCCAGCCCCACGCAAGGAAATCCTCCGCGGGCAGTGCGGAGATCAGGAACATGAAGAGCAGGCTGGCGACGATCAGGCCGAGCGGCGCGCCGAGCTGCGGGATCATTGCGTACCAGCCGCGCCGGTTCTCGGGTGCGTTCAATGCGAGCAGCGAGGCGAGGCCGTCCCACGAACCGCCGAGCGCGACGCCCTGACCCATGCGGAAAAGCGCGAGCAGCAATGCGGCACCGATGCCGATCGACTCGTAACCGGGCAGAAAGGCGATCGCGGCGGTCGAGCCGCCGAGCAGAAAGAGCGCGATGGTGAGCTTTGCGCCTCGGCCATAGGCGCGGTCGATCGCGGTGAAGATGATCGTGCCGACCGGGCGCGAGACGAAGGCGAGGGCGAAGATCGCAAACGACCAGAGCGTGCCCGTCAGCGGGTCGAGGTGCGGGAAGACGAGCTTCGGAAACACCAGCACCGATGCGATCGCATAAACGAAGAAGTCGAAAAATTCCGATGTCCGCCCGATGACGACCCCGATTGCGATCTCGGCGGGGTCGATGCGGTGGCCCCCATCCCGGGAGAGCCTGTCCTCGTCGGCGCCGTGGAGGGTGCGAGCGTCGCGTTCGGCCTCGGTGGTGGGGACGGTGTCGGCAGCCATGGTAACAATCCTTGAGCTGGCGCCGTTCGCAGGACAGGATGCGGCGGCACGAGTCGGTCATAGGGCAAAATCGCCCGGAATGAAAATGCCCCTGCGCGATGATGGACGGTCGCGGGATTGGACAAAATGTCCTATGTGCACTGCAACAAAGGAGGCCTAGGCGCGCATCATGCCAAGCAATCTCCCCCGTTTTTCCGCCCGGTTACGGCTCTTGCCGTTGCTCGTCGCGCTGCCTTTTCTATCGGGCTGCGGGCTGATCGTTCTCGATCCCGCGGGCGACGTCGCGCGCCAGCAGGGCGATCTGATCGTCCTGTCGACCGTGCTGATGCTGCTGATCATCGTGCCGGTGATGGCGCTGACGATCTTTTTCGCGTGGCGCTACCGTGCGTCGAACAAGGACGCGACGTACAAGCCCGACTGGGATCATTCGACGCAGCTTGAGCTCGTGATCTGGTCGGCGCCGCTGCTGATCATCATCTGTCTTGGCGCGGTGACGTGGGTCGCGACGCATTTGCTCGATCCCTATCGCCCGCTCGCGCGGACGGCACCGGGGAAACCCGTTGCGGCCGAGGTCAGGCCGCTTGACGTCCAGGTCGTTGCGCTCGACTGGAAATGGCTGTTCATCTACCCCGAACAGGGCGTCGCGACGGTGAACGAGCTGGCATTGCCGGTGAATCGGCCAGTCCGGTTCCGCATCTCTTCCTCGTCGGTCATGAACAGCTTTTACGTGCCGGCGCTCGCGGGGCAGATCTATGCGATGCCGGGCATGGAGACGAAGCTGCACGGCGTCTTCGACAAGACCGGCAATTATGAGGGCTTTTCGGCCAATTATTCAGGCTGGGGCTTTTCGAACATGCGTTTCGCGGTGAAGAGCCTGCCCGCGGGCGAGTTCGACAAATGGGTCGCGACGGCGAAGGCCTCGGCCGAAGGCGACCTCAGCCGCGATACCTATCTGAAGCTCGAGAAACCGACGCACAAGGAGCCGGCCCGCCGCTTCGCCGCGAACGATCCGCAGCTGTTCGACGCGGTCGTCAACATGTGCGTCGAGCCCGGCAAGATGTGCATGCACGATATGATGTCGGTCGATGCCGCGGGCGGCGCTGGCATCGCGGGCATCGGCAATGTCCGGCAGGTTACCTATGACAAGTTCGCCGCGCGCGGGACCGTCGATGCGGCGCGCTGGAGCATGCGTTATGTCGCGGCCTGGTGTAGCTCGCCGGTGATGTCGAACGACCGTCCCGACACAAAGCCGGTCGCGCCCGAAAAACTGAAGGGCGAAGGGCTGCCGCACCCGGCGAAGCCTGAACGTACCGCGCTGAACGCGCCCTCCAAACGCCCGATGTCCTGAACGAGCCCGAGATCACCATGACCATCCCGCATCCCGCACCCGAAACCGGTCCGATCCTCGGCAAGCTGTCGCTCGAGGCGCTGCCGCTGCACGAGCCGATCCTTGTCATCACTTTCATCGGTGTCGTCCTCGGCGGCATCGCCGTGCTCGGCCTGATCACCAAATTCCGCCTCTGGGGCTATTTGTGGAAGGAATGGTTCACCACGGTCGACCACAAGCGCATCGGGATCATGTACATGATCCTCGGCCTCATCATGTTCCTGCGCGGCTTTGCCGACGCGATCATGATGCGGCTGCAGCAGGCGATGGCGTTCGGCGGATCCGAAGGTTATCTGACCCCGCACCATTACGACCAAGTGTTCACCGCGCACGGCGTGATCATGATCTTCTTCGTCGCGATGCCGTTCATCACCGGGCTGATGAACTATGTCGTGCCGCTGCAGATTGGCGCGCGCGACGTCAGCTTTCCCTTCCTTAACAATTTCAGCTTCTGGATGACGACCGCGGGCGCGGTGCTGACGATGATCTCGCTGTTTATCGGCGAATATGCGCAGACGGGCTGGCTTGCCTATCCGCCGTTGTCGGGGATCGCCTATAGTCCGAACGTCGGGGTCGATTATTATATCTGGGGGCTGCAGATAGCCGGGATCGGCACGACGTTATCGGGAATCAACCTGATCGTCACGATCCTGAAGCTGCGCGCGCCGGGCATGGGCCTGATGAAGATGCCGGTCTTCACCTGGACCTCGCTTTGCGCGAATATCCTGATCGTTGCGTCCTTCCCGATCCTGACCGCGACGCTCGTGCTGCTCACGCTTGACCGCTATGTCGGCACGAACTTCTTCACCAACGATCTCGGCGGATCGCCGATGATGTATGTGAACCTGATCTGGATCTGGGGGCACCCCGAGGTCTATATCCTCGTGCTGCCGCTGTTCGGTGTCTTCTCTGAAGTCACCTCGACCTTCTCGGGCAAGCGGCTCTTCGGCTATACCTCGATGGTCTATGCGACGATCTGTATCACGATCCTGTCGTACCTCGTCTGGCTGCACCATTTCTTCACCATGGGGTCGGGGGCGAGCGTCAACAGCTTCTTCGGCATCACGACGATGGTGATTTCGATCCCGACGGGGGCCAAGCTCTTCAACTGGCTGTTCACCATGTACCGCGGCCGCATCCGCTTCGAACTGCCGATGATGTGGACGATCGCCTTCATGCTGACCTTCGTCATCGGCGGCATGACCGGTGTGCTGCTCGCGGTGCCGCCCGCCGACTTCGTGCTGCACAACTCGCTCTTCCTGATCGCGCATTTCCATAATGTGATCATCGGCGGTGTGCTGTTCGGGCTGTTCGCGGCGATCAACTACTGGTGGCCCAAGGCCTTCGGCTACAAGCTCGATGTCTTCTGGGGCAAGATCAGCTTCTGGTGCTGGGTTGTCGGTTTCTGGGTTGCGTTCACGCCGCTCTATATCCTCGGCCTGATGGGCGTGACGCGGCGGATGCGCGTGTTCGACGACCCGAGCCTGCAAATCTGGTTCGTGATAGCAGGGATTGGCGCGCTGATCGTCGCCGCGGGTATCGGCGCGATGCTGATCCAGTTCGGTGTCAGCATCTGGCGCCGCAAGGAACTGCGCGACACGACGGGGGGCGATCCGTGGGATGGCCGGACGCTCGAATGGGCGACCAGCTCGCCGCCGCCCGACTATAATTTCGCCTTCACGCCGGTGATCCACGACCTCGATGCCTGGTACGACATGAAGACGCGCGGGCATCAGCGCCCGGTCGATGGCTATCGCGACATTCATATGCCGAGCAACACCGGGACGGGGATGATCCTGTCGGGCTTTTGCCTCGTCATGGGTTTCGCGCTGGTCTGGCACATCTGGTGGCTGGTGGCGCTGAGCTTTGCGGCGACGATCGTCGGCGCGATCTATCACACCTTCAACTACAAGCGCGATTTCGACATTCCGGCGGCGACGGTCACCGCGGTCGAGGAAGCGCGGACCCGCCAGCTGGCGGCCGGAGCCTGATCCGATGAGTGCCAAGACCATGACTGCCAACGAGCCCGTCCAGTTCTACGATCTTGACGAGCATGCGCATCCCGAGGGGCACAGCACCATGCTGGGCTTCTGGATATACCTGATGAGCGACTGCCTCATCTTTGCGATCCTCTTTGCCTGTTATGCCGTGCTCGGCGGCAGCTATGCCGCGGGACCGGCACCAAAGGACCTGTTCGACCTGAAGCTGATCGCACTTAACACCGCGATGCTGCTCTTCTCGTCGATCACCTATGGCTTTGCGGTGTTGCAGATGCAGCAGGGCAAGGTGAAGGGTGTGCAGATATGGCTCGCCATCACAGGGCTGTTCGGACTCGCGTTCCTCGGGATCGAGCTTTACGAATTCCACCATCTGATCGAGATCGGTGCGACGCCGCAGCGCAGCGCCTTCCTGTCGAGCTTCTTCACTTTGGTCGGAACGCATGGGCTGCACGTCACCTTCGGCATCGTCTGGCTGGTGACTTTGATGTTCCAGCTGTCGAAGCACGGGCTGATTGCCGCGAACAAGCGTCGCGTGATGTGCCTCAGCATGTTCTGGCACTTCCTCGATGTCGTGTGGATCGGCGTCTTCACCTTTGTCTATCTGATGGGAGTGCTGCGATGAGCGTGGAACCTCACGCGCACGATGCGCACCACGAGATCGAGATGCCGCATGCCTCGATGCGCGACTATGTCATCGGTTTCGTGCTGTCGGTCATCCTGACCGCCATTCCCTTCTGGCTGGTGATGACGATGCCGCTGAGTGCCGGCGTCACCGGTGCGGTCATCATGGGATTCGCGGTGGTGCAGATCGTCGTCCACATGGTGTTCTTTCTCCACATGACGCCGAAGGCGGAGGGCGGCTGGTCGCTGACCTCGCTCGTCTTCACGATCATCGTGGTCGTGATCATGCTCGCGGGCTCGCTGTGGGTGATGCATCACCTGAACACCAACATGATGCCGATGCCCCACGAGCCGACCAGTCAGGCCGTTGGCCAGACGACGGGCCAGGTGCCGTGACACGCATCCGCCGCGCGGCCTTTGCCGGCGCGGCGCTGATCGCGGCGATCGGTCTCGCGGCGCTCGGCGTCTGGCAGCTCGAACGCCGCGTGTGGAAGCACGAGCTGGTTGCCGCGGTCGATGCGCGCATCCATGCGCCGCCGGTAACGGCGCCGGGTCCCGACGCCTGGCCGGGTATCGCTGCAAAGCGCGATGCCTATCGGCGCGTGACCGCGACGGGAATTTTCCGGCATGATCGCGAGACGCTGGTACAGGCAGTGACTGATCGCGGTCCCGGCTTCTGGATATTGACGCCGCTCGAAACGCCGGAGTTCACCTTGCTCGTCAATCGCGGTTTCGTGCCGCAGGACCGCCAGAGCGCGAAGAAACGGGCGGCAGGTAATGTCGCGGGCGCGGTGACGGTGACCGGGCTGCTGCGCCTGACCGAACCCGAAGGCGCCTTCCTCCGCTCGAACGACCCGGCCGGTGATCGCTGGTTTTCGCGCGATGTCGCGGCAATTGCAAAAGCGAGAGGGCTAGACAAGACGGCGCCCTATTTCGTCGATGCGGACGCGTCGCCCAACCCCGGAGGCTATCCCGTCGGCGGGCTGACCGTCGTGCGTTTTCCCGATAATCATCTGGTCTATGCGCTGACCTGGTTCGCACTTTGCGCGCTCACCCTCTTTTTTGCCTGGCGGCTGTGGCGTATCCGGGAGTGATGACCAGCCCGTCAGCCCTTTCGGCCGCACCCGTCAAGGTACCCGCCGGCCGCCGCAACATGGCGCTGCTGGTCCAGCTGCGCTGGCTCGCCGTCGGGGGACAGCTCGCAACGATCGGCATCGTCAGCGGACAGATGGGTATATCGCTGCCGCGTACACCGCTCCTTGCTGCCATCCTCGTGTTGATCGCGATCAATTTCATCAGCGCCGCATTGCTCCGTCGCGGGCGGGCCGTGACCAACGCCGAACTCACCGCGGTGCTGTTGTTCGACGTCGCGGCGCTCGGCTGGCAGCTCCATCATAGCGGGGGGCTGGCTAATCCCTTTGCGTCGCTTTTCCTGTTGCAGGTCGTCATCGGGGCGATCCTGCTCACGCCGCGCTCATCATGGGCGATTGTCGTTGCGGCGCTCATCGCGCTCGCGGCGCTACGCATCGGTCCGACCCCGCTCGTGCTGCCGCAGCCCTATGCCGCCGATCCGATGGGGCTTTATCTCAAGGGCAGCTTCGTCTGTTTCCTGCTGATCGCCGTGCTGCTCGTCGCCTTCGTCACGCGCATCAGCCGCAACTTGCGCGACAGCGATGCTGCGCTTGCCGCCAGCAGGCAGCGCGCGGCGGAGGAGGATCATATCGTGCGTATGGGGCTGCTCGCGTCGGGCGCCGCGCATGAGCTGGGAACTCCGTTATCGACGCTGTCGGTGCTCATCGGCGACTGGAAAGCAGCGCCGCGGCTGTCAGACGATCAGGAACTGCAGGAGGATCTCGCCGACATGGACACCGCCGTGCAGCGCTGCAAGGCGATCGTCAGCGGCATTTTGATGTCGGCGGGTGAAGCGCGGGGCGAGGCGCCGCAGCTCACGACGATGCGCACCTCTTTCAACGAGATCGTCGCGCACACGCGTGCGATGCGCCGCCCCGGTACGGTCGAGTTCAACGATCGCTTCGGTGCCGATGTCGCGATCGTGTCGGATCCGGCCCTGCGGCAGGTGATCGGCAATGTCCTCGACAACGCCGCCGAGGTGTCGCCCGACTGGACCAGCTTCACGACATCGCGCGACGGCGACATGCTGGTGATCGAGATTGCCGATCGCGGGCCGGGCTTCAGCGAGGAAATGCTCGAGAATTTCGGTCAGCCCTATCGTTCGACAAAGGGACGACCGGGCGGCGGGCTCGGCCTGTTCCTGCTCGTTAACGTGCTGCGCAAGCTCGGCGGCGGCGCCAGCGTGTCGAACCGCGATGCCGGCGGCGCGCTGGTCCGGATTTTCCTGCCCATTTCGGCTCTCGCCCGGCCTGACGGGGACGCGGCATGACCGACCAGCGGCAGTTGCTGATCATCGAGGATGACGAGGCGTTCGCGCGGACGCTGAAGCGCTCGTTCGAGCGGCGCGGCTATACGGTGCACGTGGCTCACGGTCCCGAGGCAATGGACAAGCTGCTGGAGGGGTGGCGGCCCGGCTATGCGGTCGTCGACCTGAAGCTCGGCAACGCATCGGGGCTTGCCTGCGTCCAGACCCTGCGCGCGCTCGACCCCGCGATGCGGATCGTCGTGCTGACAGGCTTTGCGAGCATCGCGACCGCGGTCGAGGCGATCAAGCTTGGCGCCTCCTATTATCTCGCCAAGCCGTCGAACACCGACGACATCGAGGCGGCATTCGACCGCGCCGAGGGGAATCCCGAAACGCCGCTCGACGGCCGCCAGTCGTCGATCAAGACCGTCGAGTGGGAGCACATCCACCAGACGCTCGTGGAAACCGGGTTCAATATTTCCGAAACTGCCCGACGCCTGGGCATGCACCGGCGGACGCTCGCACGTAAACTGGAAAAGCGGCGGGTTCGCTGACGCCATAGTCCCGTCCTGAACCGGATATTTGCCGCGACCGGTCCAGCGCCGGCCTGATCCCTCGTCTCCGATCGACAGCGCCCGGCTCGCCGGAAAGGGGGCTTCCGCGCATGGACGGGCGCACCCACGGCCTCCGTCGAAGATTATTTCGCAATAAGTGCCAGCTGATGATCATCTTTCGATTATCCGCTTTTGCTGATTTTGGCGATTAGGTGAATTTGCACGTGAGTTGGAGCCATTTCCGTCTGGAAATGGAAAATTATATTTATATTTTTCATATAGATATTTAGAAATCCCGCGCTCTTTGTACGATCGGGTGCTGCCAGAATCGCGCAAAGGCTTTTGGCTGGCAAGTTTTGCTCTTCCGAAGATACTACGGATTTTTTGCAAAATTGCGAAATTAGTTTCGACATTGCGGTGGAAAAACCACGCACCTTCGGAGGGCCAACTGTTAGCATTCAAAAAAAATCAAAATGGGCCGAAAAGTTGAAAAAAGGGGAAAATTAAATGCAAGATTACGACATATATGTTCGTCCACGCGCAAGGGCAGTGCGTGCGGCGCTTCTGGTATCTTCCATGTGTCTGGCTGGAATCGCACCCGCGATGGCGCAGGAAGGGCAGGACGAACAGGCGCAGACCGGGCAGGAAACGCAAGATGTCACGCATGTCGCGGCGGGCGGCGAAATCGTCGTGACGGCGTTGAAGCGCGGCACGCGCTTGCAGGATACGCCGCTGGCGATTTCGGCGGTGACCGGCGATTCTCTGGAGCGGCAGGGGACGACGAGCTTCACCGAACTGACGCAGAACACGCCGAGCCTGCGGATCGTCGACAATGGTCCGGGCAACAGGCGCGTCATCCTGCGCGGTGTCGTCGGAGCGGGCGAGCCGACCGTTGGCGTCTATTATGACGAATCGCCGGTCGCGGGATCGGTGGGCACGACCAGCGATGCTGCGGGTAGCACGCCCGATTTCCGTGTGTTCGACGTCGAACGGGCGGAAGTTCTGCGCGGGCCGCAGGGCACCCTCTATGGTTCGGGATCGATGGGCGGTACGGTTCGCATCATCTATGAAAAGCCGAAGACGGATTTGCTCGAAGGCGCGGGTGCCGTTAATTTCTCGGCCGTCAAGGGCGGAAGCCCGGGCGCAAGCGTCGATGCCATGGTCAACCTGCCGATCGTATCGGACAAGCTCGCGCTGCGTGTCGTCGGCAGCTATCAGCAGTTCGCGGGCTATATCGACAACAGCTATTATGGCACGAAGGATATCAACGACGGCTACAGCTACAGCGGCCGTGCGTTGCTGCGCTTCACCCCGACCGACGATCTGACGATCGATCTTGGCGCCTATTACACCAAGGTGTCGACGGACGCATCGCGCTGGTTCTTCGAAACCGGCGAGCGCCACACGACCAACGCGCGCTCGGAATCGGGCAATTATGACGAAAACCGGATCTATAGTGGCACGCTTCGCTATGATTTCGGGCCGGTGGCGCTGACCGCGGTTTCGACCTATTTTCACCGCGACCGCATCGCCGTCGGCGACGTCAGCGACAATTTCAACGGCCGCGACAATGCGGCCGGTTGCTCGCGCTATCTGCTCGGCAATACGACGGCGGTCTGTACGCCCGGTCAGCTCGATTCCTATCTCGACCTCACCAACGCGATCCTCTTTTCGAGCCTTTACCAGCCGCAGAGCGTCAAGAACTGGTCGAACGAGGTCCGGCTTTCGTCGACCGGCAGCGGTCCGTTCAACTGGACCTTCGGCGGCTTTCTGGAAGACCGGAAATCTTGGGTGCGCTCGACGTTGCTCACCGCCAATCCGCTTACCGGCCAGCTCAATCCGTTCGAGCCGGAGAACATCTATTATGACCGCACGATCAACGACCATCTGAAGCAGAAGGCGCTGTTCGCAGAACTTTCGTACAAGTTCTTCGACAAGTTGACTGCGACGGTCGGCAGCCGCTGGTACGAATATGACAAGACGGTCGGCGGCGTTGTCGAGCAGGGCCAGATCCATTACGCATCGGTCCCGTCCGCCTATACCGAGGCGCAGACGACGGAAAACGGCTTCGTCCACAAGTTCAACCTGTCGTATGAATTCAGCCGCAACCTCATGATCTATGCGCAGGCGGCCGAAGGCTTCCGTCCGGGCGGGGTCAACCAGGCCATCGGCCTCCCGGTCGCCTTGACCGGATACAGCGCCGACAGCCTCTGGAATTATGAACTTGGCATCAAAAGCCAGCCGATCCAGGGCATCTACGTCAATCTGACCGGCTATCAGATCGACTGGTCGAACATGCAGGTTTCGGCGCGCACCGCCGGGACAGGATCGGTGTTCGGCCTGATCTCGAACGTCGGCGCCGCGCGCATCAAGGGCGTCGAGCTCGAACTCAACGCAACACCGGTCCAAGGCCTCTCGCTGATCGCCAACGTGGGCTACACCGACGCGAAACTGTCCGAGGATCAGGTCAGCGACATCGTCGTCGCCGCCGGCCGCAAGGGCGACAGGCTGCCGTTCGTGCCCAAGTGGAACGTCAGCGCATCGGCCGAATATGCGTGGGGGCTGAGCGACAGCCTTGAAGCATCGGTGCGGATCGACGGCAGCTATGTCGGCTCGTCCTATTCGACGCTTGCCGCGACCGACGTCTTCCGCCGCAAGGTGGATGATTATGGTCTCGTCAATGCGCGGATCGGCGTGCAGGCGCCCGACGGCAACTGGAGCGCGCAACTGTATGTGAACAACCTGTTCGATGCGCTTGCCATCACCACAAAGTCGACGAGTGCGAACACGGGTGGCCTGACCATTACGCATGGCGCGCCGCCGCGCACGATCGGCATCAATCTCGTAAAACGGTTCCGTTGACGAAGGGCGGGCACGGAGGAGCCCCTCCGTGCCCGCCGGTTCGTGACACATTCCTGTCTTGGCGAGTTTTCAGGGGAGAGCTTATGATGGAGAGACTGCGCTTGTCCGCATTGCGGACGCTTATGGTCGGGACGGCCGGCCTGTTATGTTCCATTCCGGCGGCATCGGGTCAGGCGCAAAATGCCGCGCCGACCGCCGAACCGGTGAAACCGCGAGCGGGCGCCGTCGCGGCGCCGGCCCGGCAACCGGGCGAGGGTGCGGGACCGTTCCGCAAGATGGTGATCCGCGGCGTGACGCTGATAGACGGCAGCGGCGCGCCGCCGCGCGGGCCGGTCGACGTGGTCGTCGAAAACAACATCATCACCTCGATCGAGGCGGCCGGCACGCCGGGTCTGCCGTTGGTATCCGGGCGGGCGCCGCGCGATGCCGACTATGAACTCGACGCGACGGGCATGTTCATGCTGCCCGGCTTCATCGACATGCACGTTCACGGATCGAGCGACGACAAGGCACCCGACCTCAGCTATTCGTACAAGCTGTGGCTGGCGCACGGCGTCACCTCGGTGCGCGGCGTCGATCTCGCGCCCTTCGAAATCGCGCTCAGCGAACGGGCGCGTTCGGCGCGAAACGAAATCGCCGCTCCGCGCATCTATTCCTATCATCGCCCCGGATCGGGGCGCGGCTGGACCGGCGGCGTGACGAACACGCCCGAAAAGGCACGCGAATGGGTGCGCTGGGCAGCCAAGGCCGGGATCGACGGCATCAAGGTGACCGCCGATCCGAACCAGCCGCCCGAAGTCCTCGAGGCGATCTATGACGAGGCGAAGAAGCAGCATATCGGGACCGTCGCGCACCTGTCGCAAGTCGGCGTCGCGCGGATGGACGCCAAGCATGCGGGCGAAACGGGCCTCGGCACCGTCACCCATTTCTATGGCCATATGGAATCGTTGCTGAAGGAAGGCCCGGTCCAGAACTGGGATCCGAGCTATAACTACATGGACGAGCAGGATCGCTTCGGCAACGTCGCCAACCTGTATCGCGAAAGCTTCGAACCCGGCACCGACGAGTGGAAGGACTATCTCGAAAGCCAGAAGAAGAACGGCGTCACCTTCGATCCGACGATGACGATCTATGCGGCGTCGCGCGATCTGATGCACGCGCGCAATGCCGACTGGCATGCCAAATATACGATGCCGCAACTCTGGAATTTCTTTCAGTCGTCGCGCGAAAACCACGGCTCCTATTTCTTCGACTGGACGACCGAGAAAGAGGTGCGGTGGCGGAATTTCTACAAGAAATTCATGCATCTGGTGAACGATTACAAGAATATCGGCGGCCGCGTGACCACCGGATCGGACTCGGGCTTCATCTTCAAGACCTATGGCTTCGGCTATGTCGAGGAACTCGAACTGCTCCAAGAAGCCGGGTTCAATCCCACCCAGGTCGTGCAGGCCGCGACGCTGAACGGGGCGCTTACCCTTTACGAGCCCCAAGGCAATGTCGCGCCGCCGATCGGCACGGTCCGCGTCGGCAAGCTCGCCGACATGGTGCTGGTGAAGGAGAATCCGCTCCAGAACTTCAAGACGCTCTACGGAACCGGAGCACTGCGCCTCAACGAACAGACGCAGCGGCTCGAGCGCGTGGGCGGGGTCAGCTACACGATCAAGGATGGCATCGTCTATGACGCGAAAAAGCTGCTCGCGGACGTCGCCGAAATGGTGAAGTCCGAAAAGCGGCGGATGGGGCTTCCCGAAGAGGGCGTCCCGCTGCCTTGACGCGATGGCCGGGGCGGTGCCGAAGCTGCCCCGGCCATCGATCCATCTGAGTGCAAAAATCGATCAATCGAAACGGGGAAACGGGTCCAATGAAGTTTAAGATAACCAAAATCGCCCTTGTGGCGGCGTTACTCGCCGTGCCGGCGACCGCGCATCAGGCCGACAACAAAAAGCCGGCGGCGGGAGCGGAAGTCTTCCCGGTCAGCGCCGGGGCACCCGCGCGCAAGCAGGGCGAGGGCGCGGGACCCTTCCGCAAGATGGTGATCCGCAATGCGACGATCATCGACGGTACCGGGGCGCCGCCGCGCGGCCGCTTCGACATCGTTGTCGAGGGAAACAAGATTTCCTCGATCAAGCAGGCGGGCTGGCCGGGGCTTCCGTCCGCAGCCAATCGCGCGCCGACCGACGCCGATTATGAAATCGATGCGACGGGCATGTATGTCCTTCCGGGCTTCACCGATATGCACGTTCACCTGCCTGGTGCCGACAAGGCGCCCGACGCGAGCTATGCCTACAAGCTGTGGCTCGCGCATGGCGTGACGACGGTACGCGGGGTTCCGCTGGGCGCGCCCGCGGTCGCCAGCCGCGAGAAGGATCGCTCGGCGCGCAACGAGATCGCGGCGCCGCGCATCTTCAACTATCAGACGCTGGGCGCCGGCTGGTCGGGCGGCGTGGTCGATACGCCGCTCAAGGCGCGCGAATGGGTGCGCTGGGCCGCGAAGAACAACATCGACGGGATCAAATTCTTCAATCGCGAGAACGAGACACCCGACGTTTTCTCCGCCGCGCTCGACGAAGCGAAGAAACTCGGGCTCGGCACGACCGCGCACCTCAGCCAGATCGGCGTTGCCAATTTCAACGGACGCCAGGCGGGCGATGCCGGACTGAACACGATCACGCATTATTACGGGCATATGGAATCGCTGCTCAAGGGCCGGGCGATCCAGGATTTCCCGCCGCAATATGACTATAATAACGAGCAGCATCGCTTCGGCGAAGTCGCGGAGATATGGGATCAGGTCTATGGCCCGGGTACCAAGCAGTGGCAGGAATATCTGGAGGCGCAGAAGGAGAATCACGTCACCTTCGACCCGACCTTCAACATCTACGCCGCCTCGCGCGACCTGATGCGTGCGCGCAATGCCGACTGGCATGCGCGCTACACCACGCCGCAGCTCTGGAATTATTTCCAGTCGACCCGCGACAATCACGGCTCCTATTTCTTCGACTGGACGACCGAGAATGAATTTGCGTGGAAGAAATTCTACGGTCTCTTCATGCAGTTGATGAACGATTACAAGAATATGGGCGGCCGCGTCACGGTTGGCACAGATTCCGGCTTTATCTGGAAAGTCTACGGCTTCGCTTATGTCGAAGAACTGGAATTGCTGCGCGAAGCGGGCTTCTCGCCGCTCGAGACCATCCGCGCCGCGACGATGATGGGTGCCAAGACGCTGTATGAGCCGCGCGGCGAGACACCGCCGATCGGCGCAGTGAAGGCGGGCATGCTTGCCGACCTCGTGATCGTTCCGGAAAATCCGCTGCAAAATCTGAAGACGCTTTATGGCACGGGTTTCCAGCGGCTCAATTCCGAAACGAACAAGCAGGAAGTCGTCGGCGGGGTGAAATTCACCATCAAGGACGGCATCGTCTATGACGCCAAGCAACTGCTCGCGGATGTTGCCGCGATGGTCGAAAGCGAAAAGACCAGAATCGGCCAGTAGCCGGCTCGAACAGTAACGAGAGCCGTTCCGTACAAGATACCGGCGCCTGCCTTTCCGTTGCGGCAGGCATGGCGCCGGTCACCGGATGTTGATCCCGATCATCGCCATGGTCGGGCAGGGGACCCCCATGTCATTTTTTACCCGACGAAAATCGATCGAAACGGTCGCCGCCGTGAATGAAGCGCAGCGGCTGCACCGGACGCTGGGATGGGGGCATCTCGTGGCCCTCGGTGTCGGCGCCATCGTCGGCACGGGCATATACACGTTGATTGGCGTGGGCGCCGAACGGGCGGGCCCCGCCGTCCTTGTCGCCTTCATCGTTGCCGGGCTGGTCTGCGTGTGCGCGGCGCTCGCATATGCCGAACTTGCGACGCTGATGCCGGTTTCGGGAAGTGCCTATACCTATAGTTATGCCGTGATCGGCGAAGGCGTCGCGTGGGTGATCGGCTGGAGCCTCGTCCTCGAATATTCGGTCGTGTGCGCGGCCGTGGCCGTCGGGTGGTCGGGCTATGCCGTCGGCTTCCTGCAGGCGGCCGGTATCGACGTTCCGCTCGCGCTCGCGGCGGGGCCGCATGCGGGCGGCATCATCAATCTTCCCGCGATCCTCATCGTCGCGGGGGTCGCCGGAATGCTCCTGGTCGGAACGCGCGAAAGCGCCTCGGTCAACGCCATTCTCGTCGTGCTGAAGCTCGGCGCGCTCGCGGCTTTCATCCTGCTCGCGTTGCCGGCGTTCGACGCCGGAAATTTCAAGCCTTTCATGCCCTATGGCTTTGCCGCGCACGAGGTCGACGGACAGGTGCGCGGCGTGATGGCGGCGGCGGCGATCATCTTCTTCGCCTTCTATGGCTTCGACGCCGTGTCGACCGCGGCGGAAGAGGCGCGAAATCCCGGCCGTGACCTTACCATCGGGATCATCGGGTCGATGGTCGTTTGTACGATCGTCTATATATTGGTCGCCGCGGCCGCGATCGGCGCGATGCCGTTTCTCGACTTCGCGAACTCGGGCGAACCGCTCGCGCACGTCCTGCGGACATTGGGGCATCCCGGCACCGCAACGCTGATCGGCGCGGTCGCTGTCGTCGCGCTGCCGACGGTAATCCTTGCCTTCATGTTCGGACAAAGCCGCATCTTCTTCGTGATGGCACGCGACCGGATGCTGCCCGAACGTCTGGGCCGGCTGAACCGGCGGGGCACGCCGGTTGCGGTCACGATCGGTACCGCGATCGTGGTGTCGGCAATCGCAGGCTTTTTCCCGCTCTCGGAAATCGCGGAACTCGCGAATGCGGGAACGCTGGCGGCGTTCGTCGCGGTCGGCCTTTGCCTGATCATCCTTCGCGTGCGCCGGCCGGATCTGCCGCGGGTGTTCCGCGCGCCGATGCCATGGGTCGTCGGCCTGATCGCGATCGGCGGCTGCATCTATCTCTTCTTCAGCCTGCCCGCGATCACGCAGAGCCGGTTCCTGATCTGGAACCTGATCGGCATCGTCGTCTATCTGGCCTATGGCGCCCGTAAAAGCCGTCTGGCCGGGCTGGTGAAATAGAATGTTACAGCGGCAGGCTCGTCACATTCTTGACCTCTTCGAGAACGGCATAGGTTCGCGTTTCGCGGATGCCGGGCATGTGGACCAGCGTGTCGGCGAGGAACGTCCGGTACGCGGCCATGTCGCGAACCCGGACCTTGATCAGATAGTCGAATCCGCCCGCCACCATATGGCATTCGAGGATTTCGGGCATGACCGATACCGACGCCGCAAACTCCTTGAACACGTCGCCCGTCGTCCGGTCCATCAGGACCTCGATGAAGATCAGCAGCGACCGGTCGAGCTTGTTCGGGTCGAGCTGCGCATGGAAGCCGAGAATATATTCCTGCTCGCGCAATCGTTTCAGCCGATCGAAGCACGCCGACGGCGACAGGCCGCAGCGATTGGCCAGTTCCTGATTGGTGATCCGGCCTTCTGCCTGAATCACCTTGAGGATGCGGCGATCCGCTTCGGTTAGCATCGATGATTCTCCTGATATTTTTGAAAATTATGCGAGGATAATTCTACATTTTACCAGAAGGTCAAAGATAATCCGGATTGATTCTGAAATTTAAGAGAAAATTGCAGCCAATGACGTGGTTTTGAGCGCCAACCCGATGTCTGGATGGAAGCGCGTGCCGGGGAAATGGATTGGAGGAGTATTTGCAATGAATCACGGAAAGCAGCGCATGTGCGTCGTCAATCCGCGGCTGGTCGAGGATATCGCCCCGCTGGTCGGCGGGCAGTGCGAAATCATGACGAAGATCGGCATCAGCTGGAACAGCTGGGTCAAGATCACGAGCGGCCTGCCGGTCCGGCACTCGCTTGCCCATCGGCTGAAGGCGCGCGTTCTCGCGGCCGCCGACAGGATCGAAGGTTTTCAGGAGAAGTTTCCGGCGGCGAGCGGCGGGCTCGACCACGCGGCCCTCGATGATGCATTCCTGTTGCCGGGCGCCCATATGGCCGAAGCCGCGAGCGGGCTCCGGCCATAGCTGGCGGGCGAGGAAGGCAGGCGGGCACGCGGTTGGGGTCCGCTGCCCGGAGCGACGTCAGTCGCGCAATCCGGACCGCCTGAGGAATTCGATCACCCCCTCCGGGTCGTTGGTGAAGATGGCATCGACCCCGAGGCCGGTATATTTGCGCCATTGCCCTTCGTCGTCGGCGACGCCGGAGAAGACGGTAATTCCGGCGTCCTGCAGGCGGCGCGTTTCGACGCTGTCGACCTCGTCGTGGCTGAGCACGATACAGGTTGCATGATGCTCGCGAAGCGCAGCGAGATAATCGCGCGTCTGGCGCGGCACGCCGAGCAGGCAGGTGCGGATGCGCGGATTGATCCGGTGCAGCGCATCGATCGTGCGGAAATCGAAGGATTGCAGGATCAGCCGGTCTTCGAGGCCGTTTTCGCGCACCGCCGCTTCCAGCAGCGTAGCGAATTTGACCGGATCAACGTCCGCGTCTTTGGGTACCTTGGTTTCTGCAAAGAAACGGGCCTTGCTGCCGCGGAACGCACGCAGGACCTCGCCAAGTTCCGGAATATGGGCGCCCGGTGCGGCGACAAAGCGCCCCCCGGCATATTGCGGCCGCACGCCAGATCCGCAGTCGAGCTTTTGGATCGCAGCGAAGTCAAGCTTGCGCACGGGAGCGGGCACGGCTGCGGAACCGGCGTCAGCTTTGCAGAAATCGGGGTTGATGGCGGCATCGTGATAGACGACGATCCGGTCGTCGGCGGTCATCTCCATGTCGAATTCCAGGAATTCGACGCCCAGTGCTTCGGCGTGCCGGAACGCCGGAAGCGTATTCTCCGGACGCAGGAGCGCACCGCCGCGGTGGGCGATGACCGCAATGGGCGGCCGCTCCTCCGCTTGCTCGCCCGCCGGATGTTGCTTTGCCGCCGCATCTGCGAATGAAAATATCAGGGCGATGGTGGCGAGGCCCGTCGCTGCGTACCGGCGGCGGGCTTTATGAAAATGCGTGACCTGCATCATCGCGGTTCTCCTCAGAATTTGAAGTTGACGCTGCTGAAGAAGTAACGGCCGTAGACGTCATAGACGCCGCCGCCGCCCTGATAGTAGGTGCGCGGCCGATAGGGCGGCCGGACGTCGAACAGATTGTTGATGCCGACGCGCAGCGTGGCCTGCTCGTTCAGGTTCCAGCCGATGTTCAGGTCATTGTAGATTTTCGCGGGGAGCTTGTTCCTGTCATAGGCTTCGTCGGACATATTGGTGTAGTTGACCGCGCTTCCCCAGAAGCGGGTGTTCAGCCCGACCTCCCAGTCGCCGACAGTATAGCTTGCGAACATGTTCGCGCGGACGCGCGGGTTCTGATAGCCGCCATCGTAGATGATCCGGCTCGTTTCGACACCGGGCAGGGTCGTGGTCTCGAAATTGACGAGATAGGTGGCGCGCAACGCCAGCGCCAGGCGGCCCGGCCCCACATTCGTCCGGTAGTTCGCCCCGATGTCGATGCCTTCGGCTGCGGACTCGGACACGTTCATATAGCTCGTGTCGACGCCCTCGGCATAACCGCGAGAATCGCGGGTAACGCGGTCGCAGAACTGGTTATCGATCGACGGCAGATCCATGCAGAGGTTCAGCACGTCCTGCTGACCGATGGCGGCGATCATATTGTCGAGCTTGATGTTCCAATAGTCGACGGTCAGATCGAAGCCGGGAAGGAAGCGTGGCTGCCAGACCAGTCCGAGCGTCAGGCTGTTCGACGTTTCGGGCGTCACATCCGTGCTGCCGCCGGTAATCACGTATCCCGTGCCGATCTCGCTGGGCAGATAAGGTGTGGGGATTCCCAGTTGCTGCATCAACGCCGCGCAATTCGCCTTGCGCGTCGGGTTCGCTTGATAGCTTGTCTGCAGACAGGCGTCGCGAACTCCGATTTCCTGTACCGCACGCGACGAATAACGTTCGCCGAAATTCGGTACACGGACGCTTCGCGACCGCACCGCGCGCAACGTCAGCTCGGCGAAGGGCATCCATGAACCGCCGACTTTCCACGTGTGGGTCGACTCGAAATCGCTGTAGTCCGAATAGCGATACGCCCCTTCGACCGTCAGCTTGTGGATGAAGGGCAAGTCGCGGAGCAGCGGCACGACCAGTTCGCCATACGCTTCCGACACATCGTTCGATGCACGGAGCTCTGGCTCATAGGGCGCCCACGCACCCAGGTGCGACAACTCCTTGTCGGGCGGCGCGGCGCCATTGTCGTCGACATTGTGGATCGATTCGCGGCGATGCTCGACGCCGATGACGGCCTGGATATCACCGGCGGGCAGCGAAAACGGGCTGCCGGCGATGTTCGCGCCGAAAATCTTCTGGGTCTGCTCGCGATGTTTGCGGCGGGTGGCCATCATCCACCCGCGTTGCTCCGCCGTCAGCGGCGCCTCGCTGAAGATGTTGAACGGCACGCAGCCGTTGGCACGCGCTGTCGCATCGCGGCAGACCGGCGCGCCCGAAACGGGGTCGGAAATGACGTCGCGCGCCGCGATCAGGCGTGAGGCGATGGGGACGTTGTCGGCATGGATGTCATTGGTGCTGCGGCCATATTGCCCGAACGCTTCCCATTCCAACCCGCCGGGCAGCTCGCCGCTGAGGCCGGCGCTGACCGTCAGGCTCTGGCGATCGCTATAGTCGGTCATCTGACCGAAATTTTCGTAGCTGCGGCGCACGGCAGTCGAGGCAAGATTATTGTCCAGCATGATCTGGCGAAAGGAGTCCGGCAGATAGGGGTTGTCGAGGCGGGCGGTGGCGCCGCCGGCACCGTTCAGCCAGGTCAGGCGATCGTCGTCGCGATAGGGGCGGCGATAGGCGTCATAACGCGACCGGCCGTAATCGACCCGGAAGTCGGCATTCAGTCCGTCGGTCAGGGCGTAATCGAACCGGCCGATGAAGGCGTAGTTTTCGATCGGCGCGATCAGGAAGTCGCTCCAGTACTGGCTCTGGGGAAAGCCGCCATCGCCGCCGTCACGCGACGTGCCGCAGCCCGATATGCAGCCATTTGCATATTCACCGACATAGGCCGAACCGTCGGGGGACAGCAGATAGGTCTTGCCGCCGACATAGATGTTCGCATTCGGCTGCAGGTACATGTTCGTCATATTGTACCGGATGACGCGGTCCGGAATGCCATCGTCGGGGCCGGTGTTTTCCGGATTGGTCTGGTAGCTGATATTGGTGTTCCTGGCGTAGCGCTGGTGGAAATAGATCGGGTTGTTCTTCATCCACGTACCGCCGATGGTGATCGAGCCGCGATCGTCGGAAAAGCTTGTGCCCGCGACGAAGGATATCTGCGACTTGCTGCCGCCGCCGTGCTGGGTGAAGCCCGTCGTCGCCGATATCTCGAGCCCCTTGATATCGGTCCGGGTAATGATGTTCGCCGCGCCCGTCACTGCATCGGCGCCATAGATCGCGGCGGCGCCGCCGGTCACGATCTCGATGCGTTCGACCATTCCAGACGGAATCATGTTGATATCGACCGCCGACGACGAGGCCGCGCCCGAGACGCGGCGCCGGCCGTCGATCAGCGTCAGCGACCGGCTGACCCCCATGTTGCGCAGTTCGATCGTGGCCATGCCACCGTCATACTGGCCTTCGGGCGCGCTGTTGTACGGGCCGTTGCCCGGGCCCACCGCTACGTCGCGGAGGACGGTTTCATAGACCGTGGTGTTGCCGGCCTTCCGGCCCGCTTCCATGCTGACGATGCCGATGGGCATTGCCGATTCCAGTTCGGGGCGGGCAATGCGCGATCCGGTGACGGTGATTGTCTCGCCCGCATCTGCGACATCGGCCGAACTCGCCGCGAGGATGGCGACTTTCCCGTCGAAGGATCGGACCGTCAGCCCGGTATCGGCGAGGAGCCGGGTCAGCCCGTCGCGTATCTCGAAGCTGCCGCGAACCGGCTTGGTCGCCCGGCCGTCACCATCGCGGCCGGCCAGCGTGACCTGGATACCGGCCTGCCGCGCGAACTCGCGAATTCCGGTCGATGCAGATTGCGCCGGGACGTCAAAGCTACGGACCTGTGCCTGGGCGGCGGCAGGATGGCAAACGGCCACCATGATCGCTGCCATCGAAGCGGCCGAGCGTAAATGGGATGAATGCATGTCAGGAAAGCCCCTTGTCGATGTTCACAATGCTATCGACGTAAGGGGGTAGGTATTTGGATCATTCTGAATTATATTAATATAATTGTTCAGTTTTACTTCATTTTTATTACGATGTTTCGCCCCGATCTTTCGATGCGGCCACCCGAGATGGCGGCCACGGCTTCGGCAAAATGTTCGGGATCGTTGGCGCGATAAAGGCCTATAATACCGATGTCGCCTATTGCCGGATCGGCCAACACGATCTGCGTCGTGTTGACGCGGTTGAAGCGCACGACAGCAGAGCGGACCGGTACATTGTCGAGCGATATCTGTGCCAGTTCGGGTGGCGGCAAGCGGCGCGGGGCGGCCTGCTGGGGCTCGGGGTTCGCGACGATCGGCCCTGGATCGAGGCTGATCGTTCCGCCGGCGTGAAGAAGTACCGCCTGATCGCGCTCGTCGCGCGGCCATACCAGTACGCTTCCTTCCGTCACCTTGACCGTCCCGCCTGTGAGGCCGATCCGGCGCACCGAATAGACGGTTCCGGTCGCCTGCGCATAGACGTCGCCCGAACGCACGACGAAGGGGCGCGTCTTGTCCCGGGCTACCTTGAAGGTGGCTTCGCCGCTCAGCAGGGTGATCTTGCGGATATTGTCCGAGAGCGCGACCTGGATTTGCGCATCGCGATCAAGCATGACCACCGAACCGTCGCGCAGGGTAACCGTCTGCTCGCGCGCGACCGGCGCGGCGTCGCCGAACAGCCCCGCGACTGGCACGCCCACCGCGACAAGGGCTCCAAGCGACATTGCAAGAGCCGCGCCGCCTGCGGCTGCCCTTCCGCTCCAGCGGAAAAATGCAGCGCGCAAGGTTCGCGGCGTAACCTCGTCGCGGTCGCTTCCGTTGTCGTTGACCGACAAGGGGAAAGGCCGCGTCGCGCTCGGGGCTGCGGGAGCCGCATGCGCCTCGATCACGCTGTCCTCGATCGCACGCAGCCAGGCGCAGGCGCGCACATAGGCCCCCCGATGACGTCCGTCGGCTGCCAGCCAGGCGTCGCGCTCGGTACGGCTGACCGGCGTCAGCTCGCCATGCGCCGTCTCGACCGCCCAAAGGATCGCCTGCTCGTCGATAACGTTAGCGGGGTCGGTGCTGGCCAATCACTTCCCCCTTCTTTCCGGCAGCCGGCGGCGCATCGCTGCGCGCAAGATCATCCTGCTCTGCCATCGCTCCCATGATCTTTTGCAGCCCCCGGACGAGGTGGTTCTTCACGTCATTCTCGCTCACGCCGAGGCGCTCGGCGGTCTCTTTTCTCGATAGCCCCTCGACACGCCGCAATTCGATCACCTTCCGGCAGGTATCGGGCAGCTTTCCAAGCAGCCCGTTCACCCGCTCCCATTCCTGCCTCGTCTCCAGCGTCCGGTCTGGCAAAGGCTCGTAATCAACGACGTTCGACCATTCGATCTGGGTCATCGAAGTGAAATTAATTATTCCGGCGCGGCGCATGATGTCGGTGACGACCGCGTTCGCCGTCCGGTGGAAATAGCCGCCCGGGTTGTCGATGTGATCGACCGAGCTCAGGTTGGCGATGCGGCAATAAGCCTCCTGCATCACGTCATCGACATCGACCACATGACCCCAGCGTCGCGCGAGCCACTTGCGGATGGCGGCCTCGTGCGGAACGATTTCCCGCGCGATCCATGCCGTCATCATGTCGCTCTTTTCGCCCATTCGACGCGACCGTCTTGCCCCTGCGAACGCCGCGCACCGAATCGGAAGCGGACATTGGGGTCGTCAAAGGGGTCGCAAATGACAGGTTGATGACGGCGCGCTCAAAGCGCGAGAGCGTTCAGGCCGGTCCGGGCGCCGGATCGGCCGTCACGCGGTAAAGATAGCTTGATTCATTGGCATGGCGAAGCTTGTCCCAGATCGACGCGGGCAACCGCGAGTGGAGGCCGGACCATCGCAAGGCGCGGGCCAGATAGCTTGGTTCGGGCGCGAACTCCTCGATAAGGACCCAATCCGGCCGGGGCTGGTACGTCGGCACCATAGCCGCCGCCATCTTCGCATTCGGCTTCGCCGAGCGAACCGGATTATAATAATATAGCGCTGCACCCGACGGCGGTGCCGACGTCACCCGTTTCGTTGCCCGGGCCCATTGCAGCGGCAGGTCTGCCCGGTACAGCGTCATGGGATCGGTGGTGATCGCCACGTCGGGACGGCTCACCAGCAGGTCGACCAGCTTTTCTTCGCCAAAGGTAGGATTACGGTTCTCGACGTAAATCCCGACGAGATTTGTCCCCACAAGCAGGGCGAGGCCGCCGAGGCCCGCCAGGCGCCACAGGCCGCGCGCCTCCTTCATCAGCCATCCCAGCGCGACGCCGGTCAGCAGGCAGGCCATCGTCGCCGTGATCATGAAATAGCGGGGATTGAGCGGAAGCAGCTTTTGCACCGCGCCCACGCAGATCAGCCAGCACAGGCCGAACAGCGCGATCTGGCGGGCGAAATGGCGCAGCCGCGGCGGAAGCTGCGGGCTGAAACAGAGCCATGTTCCGAGCGGGATGGCGAGGAACATCAGGAGCATGAATTCCTGGTTGACCAGCATGACGAGCAGGGGATCGACCAGCGGGCTGACGATGACGTTGCCGGCGAGGTCGATCGCACGATTGATCGTGGGGTCGTGATGCAGCGCAATGTTGAAGCGATAGAAGGGATCGCCCGTCATTATGCCCAGATAGAGGAGCTCGACCAGCCACACGGCAAGGAAGCCCATCGCCATCCACAAATAGTGCCATCGGTTGAAGCGATGGCCCGCAAGAAACAGCAGCCCGAAATAGACCGCGACGAAGATCGCGGTCTCGCGTGTCAGAAACGCGAGGCCGACGAGCGCGCCTGCGCCGAGCAGCCGGCCCCGGTCCGGACCGTCTTCGAGGCAGCGGAAACAGAGGAACCAGGCGCCGAAAAGCAGCGCCATCTCGATCACGTCGACGTTGGCGATCGAGGACTGGACGACGATCAGCGGATTGGTCGCGCATGCAAGCAGCGCGCAAAATGCGGGGAGCGGCCCTGCGATGTCGCGCGTTACGCGCCACGCCATGACGAGAAACAGGATGAGGTAGAGCAGCGACGGCAGCACCATCGCGAATTCATTCTCGCCGAACGTCACGAAGGAAAGCGCCATCGGGATGGTGATCGGATAGCGGATGGTGCCATGCCCGCCGACATAGGGAAAATGCTCGATCCACCCATAGGCGCCCTTGGCATAGGTGACGTCGTCGGAAGCGATGAAGCCGACCCACGAGAGTGCGAGCAGGATGAGGAACACCCCGAGACCCGCGATCAGCCCGCGGCGTCCGGTTCCCGCGAAAGTTTCAAACCGATCGATCATAAGCGACGATATACCCACAGGCGCGACAGCAGAAAGGCGGAGCCGACGATCACGACGTCGACCGCCAGCTTGGCGAGATAGGGGTTTGCGCCCAGCTGATCGATCGCGAGCCAGAGCAGCAGCGACGACAGGATCAGGTTGAACCCGAGGACGGCGAGGTACGACAGGAACTGCCGCGCCGCCGGATCGCGCTGCGCCCAGCGGAAGGTTACCGTTCGATGCAGCATGAAACCCAGCGCGGCGCCGGTCGCCTTCCCGGCGAGATTGGCGGCAAGGAAGCGCCCGGGCGCCCCGAGCAGGACGGCCGAATAGACCGCGAAATCGGCGGCGAGCACGATCAGCCCCACTGCGCCGTAGCGCGCCGCCTGCGCGATGAGTCCGTTACCGGTCGCGATCATCGCGGTTCCGGGGGCAGGGCGTCGGCGCGTGGCGTGTCGACCAGCGACAGCGGGGGCTGGATCGGGACGCGCGGCTCGTTCGCCATGTCGAACGACAGGAAGTTCAGCAGGAACTGCACACCCAATATGATCGGCAGCACCGCAACCATGACGGTGCCGGTACTGGCGACTTGTCCGCTGCTGATCGAATGAACCCATTCGACCGAGCCGTAGATGGTGCCGAAGAGCAGGAACAAGGTGCCGAACAGCAGTTGCAGCGAGGCCGGGCTGAAGTCTCGGAGGAAATAGGTGTAGAAGATACGCTTGCTCGTCTCGCGCAAATGTGTGCGCAGAAACGGCCACAATTCCTTGCGGATATGAAGGTTGCTCACCTCGTCGCCATAGACAGCCTCCATCGGCACGTCGGCGACCACGGCGCGGGCGTTGCCGAGGTTGATCAGCATATCGGTCTCGAAAAAATAACGCTCCGAGACATTGGCGAACTCGATATGCTCAAGCGCCGCGGCGTGGATCGCCGTGTAACCGTTCGTCGGATCGAAGATGCCCCAGTAGCCGCTCGACAGCTTGGTCATGAACGACAGCCCGGCATTGCCATAGAGCCGGACGCGCGGCATCCGCCGGACATTCCACAGGCTGTGAAAGCGGTTGCCCTTTGCATAATCGGCTTGGCGCGCCAGCACCGGGCGGGCGATACGCGGGATCAGCGCCGGGTCCATCTGTCCGTCGCCGTCGATCTTGACCACGATATCGGCACCCGCTTCGAGCGCGGCGCGATAGCCGGTGATCATCGCGCCGCCGACGCCGCGGTTCTGTTCGTGGCGGATCACGCGGACGCGCGGATCAGCGCAATGGGTCTCGACGAACGCGCCCGAGGCGTCGGGGCAGGCATCGTCCACGACGAAGATCATCGCGACTTCGGGACCGATCCGTGCGATCACGTCCAGCACATGCGCCGTCACGCGATAGCTCGGGATGACAACCGCGAGCGTCTGGTCGGGGCGCGAAGGCGCGGGAAGCTGGCTATGTTTCGGTTGCCCCATGACTCGCTCTTAGCCCGAAAACGTAAAATATGTTCTTCGTTCAAGCTATTACCGGGCGGGCTCGGTTGACAGCAGTAAAATCGCCCGGCTCTCATTGACAGCAAGGCCGTGCTCCGCTTTATCCAAATCGATTTATTAAAGCGTGTATGATTATGCTGCCGCCGGTCCGGCGCTGCCAGTTTTGAGCCGCAAGCGATCGGGAGAATAGTCCAGCGATGACCCTCAAGCGCCCAGGTCTTGATCGACGGCAAATGGCAAAGAGTGGACCCGAGGCGCGCGACGCTCGCCTGACGCTCAGTCTTTCGGGCACGAATCTCGAGCGTGCGGGCGACTATAACCAGCGGATCGTGCTCCAGGCCATTCGCCTGACCGACGAGACAACGCGGAGCGAACTGGCACGCGTAACCGGACTGACGCCGCCGACCATCGTCAACATCACCAAACGGCTGATCGATATGGGTCTCGTAAAGCCGGCGGGGCGGCTGCAGGGCAAGCGTGGCCAGCCGGCGATGCGGATCGTGATCAATCCCGACGGAGCGTTCGGGATCGGGCTCAACATTGACCGCGATCATATCACGCTGGTGACGCTCGATCTCGCCGGCAATATCCGGAGTCGCCATACGCGGGAGATAGCCTTCGCGCTTCCCGAAACGGTCGTCGATCATGTCCGCGAAGTCCTGCCCAAGCTGCTTCAGGACGGCGAGATCGATCGCAACAATATCCTCGGGGTCGGCGTCGCGCTCCCCGATGATCTCGGGCGAATCTCGCTGCCGCATCGGCCGAAGGAATATGATGCCTGGGACAATATCGACCTTGGCGCGTTGCTCGGCGATGTGCTTCCCTGGCCGCTTCACGCCGATAATGATGCGGCCTCCGCGGCGCTCGGTGAAGTCCATCTCGGCAATGGCATCGCGCACCCGAGCTTCTTCTACCTGCTGATCAGCGCGGGGCTCGGCGGTGGTCTGGTTATCGATCGAAGCTATGTTCGCGGGGCCAATTCCCGATCGGGAGAGATTTGGGCGATGCCCGATCGCGACCGGGTGGGTGCGAATGTGCAGGATACGGTTTCGCTATCGGCGCTTTACGCCCGGCTGGAGGCCGAAGGATATGATGTCGACAGCCCCGAAGCGCTGATTGACGGTCCGGCTCCTCAGGAGGTCGTGATTCTCCGGTGGCTCGACGATGCGGCAGACGCGCTTGTTCAGCCGCTGATTGCGGTCAATTGCCTCATCAATCCCGCCGCCATCCTGATAGGCGGGCGGCTGCCCGGCAAATTGGTCGATGGTCTCGTCGAGCGGCTCAATGCCCGGATGGCGGGGCGCGAGCTTCCCGCGATTGCGCCGGTACGACGCGCGGGAGCGGCCGAAGACGCGTCGGCGATCGGGGCCGCCATCATTCCGTTTCTCGATCATGTCCTGCCGTCGGAATCGATCCTGATGCAGGCGGGGCGCTGACGCGGGGGCGGGCGCTGCTCAGCGCTGTTCCATCCGCCGGTCCATCTCGTCGAGATCGATGCCCCTCGTTTCGGGGAAGACGGTCGCCACCACGATAAATTGCAGGACCATCGCGGCGGCGAAGATCGCGAAGGGCGCGCCGGGGGACCATGCCACGAAGATCGGGAAAACTCCGGCGATCAGCGCGTTCATCAGCCAGTGCGTGCTCGCGCCGAGCGCGCTTCCCCGCGCGCGGACGGGGGTCGGGAAAATTTCGGAGATATAGACCCAGATGACCGCGCCCTGGCTGGTCGCGAAGAAGGCAATGAAGCCGATCAACGCCGGCAACATCAGCTCCTTGTCGATCCAGCCGAACAGCACTCCGGCCGCCGCGGCGAGGCACAGGGTCATGCCGGCGGCGCCGATCAGCAGCAGCGTCTTGCGTCCGAGCCGGTCGATCAACGCCATGCCAACGAGGGTGAAGACCAGATTGGCGATTCCGATCAACACGGCCTGGCGGTCGGGAGAAAGCGAGCCGGCGCGAGCGAAGATGTCGTTCAGATAATAGAGTACGGCGTTGATGCCCGCGAGTTGATTGAACATCGCGACGAGGATTGCGAGCAGCATCGGTCGGCGATGGCGGCGCCACGACAGCCTTTCGCCGTGCGGGTCGCGTTCGAGCGCCTGTTCGGTGCGGCGCAGTTCGGTTTCGGGCAAGCCGATCCGGGCGAGCGCCGCACCCGCCTCGTCGCGGCGCCCCTTTGCCACGAGCCAGCGCGGGCTGTCGGGAATCGCGAACAGCAGCACAAAAAACACGAGGGCAGGGACGGCGGTGACCCCAAGCTTCCACCGCCAGGCGCCGCCTCCGTCCACCAGCCCGACGATCGTCGCATTGCTGAGATAGGCGACGAGAATGCCGGTAACGATCATCAGCTGAAACAGTCCGACAAGGAATCCGCGGTGCCGCGGTGGTGCGATTTCGGCGATATAGACCGGGGCAAGGACCGAAGAGCCGCCGATCGCGAGTCCGCATATGAAACGAAAGCCGAGGAACAGGGGCCAGTTCGACGCCAGCGCGCAGCCGAGTCCCGCGACGAAATAGAGGATGGCTAACACGCGCAGGCTGTCGCGGCTGCCGAATATATCGCCGGGCTTGCCCGCAAACAACGCCCCGACAAGGGTGCCCCAGAGCGCGGCCGAGACCGTGACGCCGAGCGTTTCCGGGGTTAACTCGAACAGGCTGGTCAGGTCGCCGGTGACCCCCGCGATGACCGCGGTATCGAACCCGAACAGCAGGCCGGCGAGAGCAGCCGTTCCGATAGCGCCGGCGAGGACTCCGCGACCTGCGCGCGGCGCGCCGGGGCCGGAAAATGCTTCGCCGCCGGGCGTGGCTGTCATCATTTTCTCTCCCACGGGATCGAACGCGGGCGCCCGTCCTCATTGACCGCGGGCATGCCATAAAGCGACATCCGATCAAATAAATTAATTTTCATTATTATCTTGACGCCAGAGGCGCGCGCGGGGCACGCTGTGAAAAATCTGTCGCTGCCACGCCGCGTGGCGGTGCCGGCGAATGTCGATCCGGAATGGCGGACGGGCAGAGAAAAGGAGGGGATCGGTGCCAGCGACATTGCTTGCGGCTCATCGCGTGGAAAAGCCCTGGGGGCGGCGTCGCTTGCGGGCGCCCTTTGACGATTCACCGGCGAGCGGCGAGCCGACCGGCGAGATATGGTTTCACACACCCGGCGATTCCGCGCCTGATCTGCTGATCAAATATATCTTCACCAGCGAGAAACTGTCGGTGCAGGTGCATCCCGATGACGCGCGGGCGCACGCGCGCGGACTGGCGCGCGGCAAGGACGAATGCTGGCTGATCCTCGACGCCGAACCCGGCGCGGCCATCGCGCTGGGAACGAAGGCACCGGTCGGCGAAGCGGTACTGCGCGATGCAGCACTCGACGGCCGTATCGAGCAATTGCTCGATTGGAAGCCGGTGAGGACGGGCGACTTCTTCTATGTTCCCTCTGGCACGGTGCACGCGATCGGCGCGGGGCTGACGCTGATCGAGGTGCAGCAGAATAGCGAAACGACTTATCGCCTCTATGATTACGGCCGCCCACGCGAACTTCATCTCGATGACGGCATCGCGGCGGCCGATGCGCGGCCTTACGAGCGCTATCCGTCGCCGGGTCGTGTCGATGCGGGCCGCGCGCTTCTCGTCGAGGGCCCAAAGTTCGTGCTCGAGCGGCTGGGCGGCGGCGCGCGGACGCTCGAGCTTCCGGATGCCGTCACCGCGTGGCTGGTGCCGGTGGCGGGCAAGGGGCTCGTTGATGGTGTCGCCTTCGAGGCTGGCGAATGTCTCGCGCTGACCGGCTCCGTACAACTTGCCGCCGAGCCTGACGCCGACCTGTTGCTTGCCTATCCGGGAGAGAAAAGATGTCGGTAACCGGCAATCGATCTGGGCGTCGGCTGGGCCTTCGCCCACGTGGGCCGTCGGCGCGAGCGCAAAGCTTCGCAAGCTTGATGCACTGACCACGCAATCAACGAAAATATTCAGGGAAGAGGGTCGCAATGGATATCGATAGAAACTGGAACCGCGCGCGGAAGCTTGGCGCCATATTGGCGTCGGGGGTGGCGATATTGCCGTTCATGTTGGCCTTGTCGCCTGTGGCAGCACAACAGAAATCGGGGCAGTCGCCGATCGATCTCGCCGACCCGCTCGTCGGCACCGCAGCGCTCGACGATCCGGCGGTGATCGGCAATGCCCCGCCGCCGGGCGAGCCGGTCTATTCGGGGCAAACCTCGCCGGGCGCGCTCCTGCCGCATGGCTCGGTCGCCGCCGCACCGGTGAACAATAATATCGAACTTCAATATCCGAACGGCGTCCCCGTTCCCTATTATTACACCAATCCGACGATGATCGGCTTCACCGGCGGCGGCGGTCCCACCTACGGCGGCAATGCCGAGCCGTTCATCATGCCGGTGGTCGGCGACTGGTCGCCGCCGCCCGCTTACAGCCATTCATATTATGACAAGTCGCGCGAGAAGGCGCAGCCGGGCTATTATTCGGTCTATCTCGACAGCTTCAGGACGCAGGCCGAACTGACCGCGACGCGCTGGGCGAGCGTGATGCGTTTCACCTTTCCCGCGAGCGAACGGTCGAACATCATCGTCAACTTTCCGCGCCACGGCGGATCGGTCGAGGTGGTCGGCGACCGCATCGTACGCGGCAAGTCGAACGACAGTCACAGCGTCGACGGCGCCTTTTTCGTCGCCGAATTTTCGAAACCGTTCACCGCGCTCGGCACCTTCCGCAAATCACCCGGCGACGATGAGGGCTGGGGCATAGGCAACAGCGAGGTGAAGCCCGGCGCGCGCGAAATATCGGGCAGCTATTCGGGCAGCTATGTCAGCTTCCGGACGAAGGCGGGCGAACAGGTGCTGGTGAAGATGGCGCATGGCACCAGCTATGAGCAGGCGCAGCAGCGGCTTGCCGACGAGGTACCGGGCTGGGATTTCGACGGCGTCCATGCCGCCGCGCAGGGCCAATGGGCGCAGCTCCTTGGCCGCGTCCGGGTGTCGGGCGGCACCGACAAGCAGCGGAAACTCTTTTACTCGACGCTGTACCAGTCGTTCGCCAGCCCGCGGCTGATCGCCGCGAAGGGGGAGAAATTCGCCGATACAAACGGCAAGGTGCAGGTCGCGACGCACGACCGTTACGGCCCGGTGCCCTTCTGGGATACGGGACGCAACCAGATCGTGCTGCTCGAACTGATGGAGCCCGAGGACGTCAGGAATATCATGGCGTCCGAACTCGCGATGGCGCGCGAGAAGGGCTATATGAACACCTCGTTCCACGGCGACAATGCGGTGTTCCTCTACCTGGGCGCGTGGGAACGCGGCATCGAATTCGATTATGAAGCCGCCTATGAATTTATGCGGAAGAATGCGACCGACCCCGGCGGGCCGCGCGGTTATCTCGCCGAATATATGAAGCAGGGCTGGATTTCGGACATCGTGCCCGATCACAATCCCAGCCCACCATACGCCGGCGGCAAGGCGGGCGCGGCGAAGACGCTCGAATATGCGTGGGACGATTATGCGCTCGCGCTCTACGCGAAAAAGCTCGGCAAGGACGCCGACTACCGGATGTTCCTGAAGCGCGCGGGCAACTACGCCAACGTCTTCGACAAATCGATCGGTTTCATCCGCGGGCGCACCGCTGACGGCAAATGGATAGCACCCTTCGATCCCGCCGAACCCTATTACAACTTCATGATGAAGGAGGCGTCGGGTTGGTCGACCTTGTGGCTCGCGCCGCACGACGTGCAAGGGCTGATCGACCTGATCGGCGGGCGCGACGCGTTCAATGCCAAGCTCGACGAGTTTTTCACCAAACCCTATGATCCGGCGGGCATCTGCCGCGACTGCACCGGCGTGATCGGCCAATATGTCCACGGCAACCAGCCCGACCAGCAGGCGCCATATTATTACAACTGGAGCGGCCAGCCATGGAAGACGCAGGCGCTGGTCCGCCAGATCCTCGACCGGACCTATGGCAGCGACGCGGCGGGTTACGGCTATCCGGGGATGGACGACCAGGGCGCGACATCGTCGTGGTACGCGCTCTCGGCGCTCGGCTTCTATCCGGTCGATCCGTCGAGCCAGGATTATATCATCGGCAGCCCGGTGTTCGACGACGCCAGCCTCGACATGGGCAACGGCAAGACGCTGCGCATCGTCGCGAAGAATAATTCGGCGACCAATGTCTATATCCAGTCGGCGACGCTGAACGGCAAGCGGTGGAACAAGCCGTGGTTCCGCCACGACGATGTGAAAGATGGCGCGACCTTCGTCTTCACCATGGGCGCCAGGCCGAACAAGGCGTGGGGCTCCGCGCCCGACGCCGCACCGCCGTCGATGTCGCGAAAGCGCTGACCGAAACCAGCCCACGTCCCCGTCTCCTCCGCGGGGGCGCGAGCCCAGGACCCATCCTCATCCCCCCTTGGGTCCTGGGCTCTCCCGACCAGACAGGATCGTTTACATGCGCAGCCTATTGATAATCGCATCCTTGCTCGCGCTGGCGCCGGTCACCGCTCCGGCGCAGACCGCTGCACCCGCCGGCGACGCCGTCTATACCAGTGACCTCACGACGCGCTGGGGCAGGGAAGTGACGCCCGAAAACGCATGGCGCCTCTATCCGCGACCGCAAATGGTGCGCGAGCGCTGGGTCAATCTCAACGGCCTGTGGGACTACGCGATCAAGCCCAAGGCGGCCGAACGCCCGGCAGCGATGGACGGCCAGATCCTCGTGCCCTTCCCGGTCGAATCGAAACTGTCGCGCGTTGCGCGCAAGGTCACGCCCGGCGACCGCATCTGGTATCGCCGCAGCTTCACCGTTCCCGCCGACTGGCGCGACCAGAATGTCATGCTCAACTTCGGCGCGGTCGATTATGAGGCGACGGTGCGCGTCAACGGGTCGGTCGTCGGCTCGCACAAGGGCGGCTTCGACGCCTTCGGCTTCGACATCGGCCCCTGGCTGAAGCCCGGCGCGAACGAACTGATCGTCGAAGTTACCGACCCGACGAGCGCGGGAACGCAGCCGCGTGGCAAGCAGATCCTCGACCCGGCAGGCATCTGGTACACCGCGGTCAGCGGCATCTGGCAGACGGTGTGGATCGAGCCGGTGCCGAAGCTCCACATCGCCGAAGTGCGCGCGGCGCCCGACATCGACCGCGGCACCGTCGATGTCGCGGTGGCGCTCTCGGGCTGGGCGAACGACAATGACGCGGTGCGGCTGACCGCGAGTGCGGGCGGCAAGGTCATCGCGTCGACGATCATCCGTGCCAACCGGCAGGCGACGCTCGCCATCCCGAACGCGCACCTGTGGTCGCCCGACGATCCGCATCTCTACGATCTCAAGGCCGAACTGGTGACCATCGCCGTTCCCTGGGCGGGCGAAGCTGAACGCGACCGCAGGGCGTATGACTCGCGGTTCACTGATCATGAGCGGCGCGTCTATGCAAAGGCGAAGGTTCAGGGCGCGCCGCGCGACAGCGTCGCCGCCTATTTCGCGATGCGCAAGGTGTCGATCGGACCCGGCCGCGTTGCGGGGCAGCCCGCGATCCTGCTCAACAACAAGCCGCTGTTCCAGCACGGTACGCTCGATCAGGGCTGGTGGCCCGACGGGCTTTATACACCGCCGTCGGAGGAGGCGATGAAGAGCGATATCGTCTTCCTGAAAAAGGCCGGGTTCAACATGCTGCGCAAGCATATCAAGGTCGAACCCGCGCGCTATTATCATGACGCCGACCGGCTCGGCATGCTGATCTGGCAGGACATGCCCTCGGGCGGCGGCGAGGACCAGTATCTCGCGGGCACCAGCCAGTCGCAGGCGATCTTCCCGTCGGAGACGATGGCCGAGCAGCAAAGGCAATTGTCCGAAATGATCGGCGAGCTTCGCGCCTTTCCATCGATCGTCACCTGGGTCGTGAACAATGAGGGGTGGGGCCAGTATGACTCCGCGACGCTCGCACGCTTTGTGAAGGGGCTCGATCCGACGCGGCTGGTGAACGCCAATTCGGGCTGGCTCGACGTCGCCCCGGGCGCATCCGAAATGCTCGACATCCACACCTATGAGGATGTGCCAAGGACACCGCCACTGCAGACCGATCGTGCGATCGTGCTCGGCGAATACGGCGGGGTCGGCTTCCCCGTGCCCGGCCATATCTGGAAACCGGGGAAGGGCAATTGGAGCTATCAGGTCGCGCGGGACGGGAAGGAATATCTCGTTCGCTTCCGCCGCAAGATGGAGGGCGTGATCCGGCAGGCGGAGGAGGCGGGGCTCAGCGCAGCGGTCTATACCCAGACGAGCGATGTGGAAGACGAGATCAACGGTCTTTTGACCTATGACCGCGCGGTGCCGAAGGCATCGCCCGAGGCGTTGGCGGAGATCGCCGCGCCCCTGTGGAAGGCCCTGACGCCGGACTGATCGGTGGAAGGGAGAGAGCGCAAGAGGCCGCTATCCCCGGAGCCGGGG
>NZ_DATMST010000319.1:0-9481 GCF_035565275.1 Sphingopyxis sp. | reverse complement strand
CGGTCCGCATCGCCAGCGGTTCCCGCCGTGCCGCGTCCGGCCTCGCCGCTTGTCACGCGTCCGACGGGCGAGCAACGCGCGATCGTCGGGATGACGCTCGAAATTCGCAGCATCCGTTTTGCGCCCGATCATGTCGCGGTGGGCTTCGCGCTCAACCTGCTCAACCAGGGGCCGGCCGCGGCGACCGGGCTGATGGTCCGCATCGCGCTGAACCAGGGTTCGGCGATGCCCGAGCCGGTGCTCGGCCGCTTTTTCGACGGCGCCGGCGGCAGCGTGCTGCGCGACGATATGACGCTCGCGCCCGGTGCGGGTGAGGAGCTTTCGACCGAGGTCATGCTGCCGCGCGCCGCGGTCGAGCCGCTGATGATTGGCGGCAAACCCATGCTCATCCCCGTAATCGCGTTCGACGTGACCTATCATTGGGACGGCGAAGGCGATGCCTTCGGACAGAATGCAGGCAGCTTCGTGCTCGGCCGCGAACAGGGCGCCGGGGGAAGCGACAAGCTCGCTCCGCTGCCGCTCGACCGGGCAACTTATGCGGTCGATCGCCCCGGCGCCCGCTCGACCGCAATACGTCGCGCCCAGTAACCCGGACAGCCGATTTTTTATTGCGGTGCACCATCGACTGGGGCACAGCGCCACTGCGCTTGAAAAAGGGCAGGTGGGGGCATAGGCTGACGACTCCCCGGAAAGATGAAGAGCCACAGCAGGATGGCCGGGCGAGGGACAGGCAAACAGGGTTCCCGACCGGTCGCAACAGGAGCATGACATGGACGCCTTGGTCTCAACCGACTGGCTGGAACGCGAACTGGGGGCGTCGGACCTGCGGGTCGTTGACGCGACGAAATTTCTGGGAACCGATCGCGACGCGCGCGCCGAATATGAGGCGGGGCACATCCCCGGCGCGGTCTTCATGGACCTGGCCGAACTGACCGATTCGGGCGCCGCGGTCGAGAATATGGCACCGCCGGCCGAAAAATTCGCCAGCCGCATGCAATCGCTCGGCCTCGGCGATGGCAGCCGTATCGTGCTTTACGACGACAGCCCGCTGAAGAGCGCGGCGCGCGCCTGGTGGCTGCTGAAACTGTTCGGTGCGCACGATGTCGCGCTGCTCGATGGCGGCCTCGCCAAATGGAAGGCCGAAGGCCGCGCGCTCGAAATGGGCAAGCAGGCCCTGCGCCACCGGCACTTCACCGTGTGGCGCGACGCCAAGGCGGTGCGTACCAAGGAACAGATGCTCGCGAACGTCGACAGCGCCGCCGAACAGGTGGTCGACGCGCGCCCGACGGCGCGCTTTACCGGTGAGGAACGCGACCCGCGCCCCGGTCTCGCGCCCGGCCACATTCCGAACTCGCGCAGCCTGCCGCACGATGCATTGTTCAATGCCGACGGCACGTGGAAACGCGGTGACGAATTGAAGGCGGTGTTCGACGCCGCCGGTGTCGACCTCGACAAGCCGCTCGTCACGACCTGTGGCAGCGGGATGACCGCGACCGTCGTCGCGTTCGGCGCGCACCTGCTGGGCAAGGACGATGTCGCGGTCTATGATGGCAGCTGGGTCGAATGGGGCGCCGATTCCGCCACCCCCAAGGCGACCGGCGCAGCCTGATATCGCGCTCGCCCGAACCTGTTCCGCGTGCCGCTGGCTTTTGGCGAGCGGCACGCTAACAAGGCGGGCATGAGCAACCGCGACGATCCAGACCTCCGCCCCGCGACGAAACTCGTGCAGGGGGGGCGACGTCCCGAATGGACCGGCGATCCGCGGCTCGGCGGCGGCGTGGTCAATCCGCCGGTCTGGCGGGCCTCGACAATCCTCTACGACAATATCGCCGACCTGAAGGTCCGCGGCCATGCGACGCACGACAGGCTCTATTATGGCCGGCGCGGGACGCCGACCGTCTGGGCGCTCGCCGACGCGCTGACCGATCTGGAACCGGGGGCCGAGGGCACCCTGCTCTTCCCGTCGGGGGTCGCAGCGATTTCGGCGGGGCTGCTCGCGCTGCTGTCGCCCGGCGATCATCTGCTGATGGTCGACAGCGCCTATGAACCGACGCGTTTGTTCTGCAATGGCATGCTCGCGCGTTTCGGCGTTACGACCACCTATTATGACCCGCTGATCGGCGCGGGGATCGCCGACCTCATCACCCCCGAAACGAAGCTGGTCTTCCTCGAATCGCCGGGCAGCCTGACCTTCGAGGTGCAGGATATTCCCGCGATCGTCGCGGCGGCGCGCGCGCGGGGCGTGCCGACGATGCTCGACAACACCTGGGCGACGCCGCTGCTCTTTCCCGCGATGGCGCACGGCATCGATGTCGCAGTGATGAGCCTGACCAAATATGTCGGCGGGCACAGCGACGCGATGATGGGATCGCTGACCGCGACGCGCGCCATCTGGCCGCGCCTGCGGCAGGCGACCTATCAGCTTGGCCATTCGGTTTCGCCCGACGATTGCGCGCTGATGCTGCGCGGGCTGCGCACGCTCGACGTCCGGCTGGCGCGGCATGCCGAAAACGGCCTCGCGGTCGCGCGCTGGCTCGCCGGACGGGCGGAGGTCGGCCGCGTGCTGCACCCCGCCTTGCCGGGCGATCCCGGCCATGCAAACTGGTCGCGCGATTTTTCAGGGACCAGCGGGCTGTTCGGCTTCACGCTGAAGGGAGCCGACGAAGCCGCACGCACCCGCTTCATCGACGCGCTGTCGGCCTTCGGTATCGGGTTCAGCTGGGGCGGTTACGAAAGTCTGGTGGTGCCGAGCGACCCCGCGACGATTCGCACCACGGTCGCATGGACCGACCCCGATCCGCTCGTCCGCCTGTCGGTCGGGCTCGAGGATCCCGCCGACCTGATCGCCGATCTCGAACGCGGCTTTGCCGCGATGGCGGAGTGAAGAGGTGGACGGGCTGCGCGAAGGCCTCGTCCGCACCGTCGAGACGCTGAAGGCGATCGGTATCGACGTCGGCTCGTACCGGCTTTCGCTCTACGGTCTTTTCTCGACGATCGTCGTGGCCGTGCTGCTCTATCTCGCGGTGCGCATCGTGCTGCGCTCGATCAAATGGCTGCTTCGCCGTAATACCCAGATCGATGCGACGCAGCGGCTTCTGGCCGAAAAGCTGATCGCGATCGCGCTGTTCGTCTTTGCGATGCTGTTCGGCATCGACCTGCTCGGCATCGACCTCACCGCGCTGGCGGTATTTTCAGGCGCCGCGGGCCTCGCGATCGGCTTCGGATTGCAGAAGACCGTCGGCAACCTCATTGCGGGGATCATCCTGTTGATGGACCGGTCGATCAAGCCGGGCGATATCGTTGTCGTCGGCGATGGCAGCAGCATGGGCGGGTCGGCGCTGCCCGGCGGGGTGCCCAATGTCGGGCGCGTCGCCAAGATCGGGGTGCGCGCGGTCAATGTCATCACGCGCGACGGCAAGAAACATCTGATCCCGAACGAACTCCTGATGACGCAGGCGGTCGAGAACTGGAGCTACGCGAGCCCCGAGGTGCGGGTGCGGATGCGCGTCCCGGTCGGTTACGACTGCGACCTGCGTCTCGCGCAGCGGCTGATGGTCGAGACCGCGAAGGAAAATCCGCGCATCCTGAACGAGCCCGAGCCGGTGGTCTGGATCACCGCCTTTGGCGAACGCGCGGTGGAGCACGAACTCAGATACTGGATTTCCGATCCCGAAGCGGGGCTCGGCAACATCCAGGGCGAGGTGTTTCTGGGAATATGGGACCGCTTCAAGGAAGCGGGAATCCGCATACCCTATCCGCGGCAGGATATAAGGATGGTCCGGGCGCCGGACGATAATCCGGCGCCCGCCGAAGCCGGTTAGAAGCCGACCTTCTTCGCGCGCTCGATGCATTCGACGATGATGCGCTTCGCTTCATCGACGTCGCCCCAGCCGTTGAGCTTCGCCCATTTGCCGGGTTCGAGATCCTTGTAGTGGGTGAAGAAATGCTCGATCTGCTGCAGCACGATCTCGGGCATGTCCTTGTATGTCGAAACCTTGTCGTAATAGGGGAAGGTCTTGTTGACGGGCACGCACAGCAGCTTTTCGTCGCCGCCGGCATCGTCGACCATGTTGAGTACGCCGATCGGGCGGCATTTGACGACCGCACCCGCGACGATCGGCGAACGCGCGACGACCAGCGCATCGAGCGGGTCACCGTCTTCGCCCAGTGTGTGCGGAACGAAACCGTAATTGGCGGGATAGCGCATCGGCGTGTGCAGGAAGCGGTCGACGAACAGTGCGCCGCTTGCCTTGTCGAATTCATATTTCACCGGCTCGCCGCCGATCGGAACTTCGATCAGGACGTTGAGGCTGTCGGGCGGGCTGTCGCCGGCGGGGATCAGGTCGATGCGCATGGGAGATGTCAGTCCTTTGTTTTTGATTCGGGCGCCCCTTAGCCGTTCGCATCACGCGAAGTCGAGATGCCCCGGCACTGCGTAACGACGACCGGTGTCCCGGCCCGGTTCACCCGGAGCGCCTGCAGGCCGGTGAAGAACCCGATACGAACGGATCGGAACGGAGCTTAAAGCGCCCGGCGCGGCGCCAACAGACGATCGAACCAGTCGGGGCCATTCCCGGTTTTTTCGAGGTGCGGCCAGCGCAAGCCGCCGTGGTAGTCGATCTCGACCTGGCGGTAGCGTCCGCCGCGCTCGACGAGCAGCCGTACCGGGGTCTTGCCGTCGGTCGCGGCGCGAATCGCGCTCTCCAGCCGTTCGCGGCTGTAGCTGGTCCCGTCGACCGCGAGGATTTTGCTCCCGTTGACGATGTCGGCCTTGAAAGCCGGGCCGTCCCACATGATGCCGCCGGCGACTCCGTCCTTGTCGATCGTCAGCCCCAATGAATGGGTCAGGTCGAGATTCTTCGCCTGCGCCATGCGGTCGCGGTCATAGACGTTCGGCGCGTCGCGCCACACCAGCATGTAACCGGCGCGCTCGATCCCGCCCGTCGGCGCGGGACGCCCGGGCGCCTGCATCCGTTCGCGCAGAAAGGTCGCCCAGTCGTATGGGTGCACGGCGTTGAGCGCGGCAACGACATCGTCGAAACCATAGGTGTCCTGCCCCCAGTCGCCTTCGCGCCCGCCGAAAAAGGCGCGCGCGAAATCGTCGAGGCTCCGGGCATTGTTCGTCGCCTCGCGAATCAGCATGTCGGCGTCGAGCCAGGTCAGCGATCCCTCGTTGTAATAATCCTCGCTGCGCGACCAGCTGGAAAAAGGTTTCGGCTTGCGCGCGGCGATGACGGGGTCGAGCGTCGTGTCCTCGACCGAGCGCCATTCGCGCCCCGGCTGCGCGCTGTAAGTGCCCGCGTTCGTCGCCCATTCGGCGAGCACCATCTCCTTCGACTGCATCCCCGAGCGGCCGGCGAGGACAAGGTCCCAGAAACTCGTCTGGCCTTCATATACCCAGAGCAGGTTGTCCTGCATCGGCGTGCGGAAGTCGGGGGTCCACATCTTGTCGGGGCGGCGGTACTTGCCGTTCCAGCTGTGCGTCAGTTCGTGCGGGAGCAGCCCGCGCTCGCTGTCATTGTCGTTCCATTTGGTGAAATAGTCGGTTGCGCGGCTGTTCTCGCTGCTGCGATGATGTTCGAGCCCGATCCCGCCCAGTTCGTCGGTGAGCGCGAGCAGGAATTCGTAGCGGTCGAAATGCCGCACCCCGAACAGCGCGACGGCTTCGGACACCAGCGCGGCGTGGCGCGCGATATGGTCGGGGGTCGCTTCGAGATATTTCGCCTCGTCGGCGACGACGTTCAGCGTGACCTTGTTGCCAAGGTCCCATTTGCGGAAAAATTTCCCGGCGAACATCGGGCTGTCGACGAGCACCTCGTAATTGGTGGGCGCATAGCTGTAGCGGTTACCCGACACCTTGAGCCCGTCGAGCGCCGCCGCGCCGGTCCAGCCGTCGGGCAGGGTGACCTCGAGCTGCACCGGAATCGCGCGGGTGAAATAGCCCGCCGGGTACAGGCTGACCTGCTCCCACTGCAGGTTCATCATCGCCGGGGTGACCACGACGCGGCCCTCACTCGTTCGCGTCGGCGACAGGAAATCGAACGCGACATCGATGCTCTTGATGCCCTGCGGCACGTCGATGTCGAAGGCGTAGACGTCGGTCGGCTGCCGCGTCCATACGAGCGGCTTGCCGCCGGCCGAGGGTTTGAAGCCGGCCAGTTCGGAAATCGCGCCGCGCGGCGCGTGCTTTCCGGGCAGCCACTCGGGATAGAGCAGGGTCAGCTTGCCCGCCTTCGCCACGGGGATCGTCTGGCGGACGTGAAAAATGCCGCGCGCGACGTCGGTCGCATCGACCTTCAATTGCATGACCCCCGGATAGGGTTTGTCGGCCGGCAGCGGGATGGTGAGCGGCTGCACCACCGGTTGCGGACGGCTGTTGCCGTCCTGGGCGGAGGCGGGAGCGATGGCGAAAGGTGCGGCGATCAGGGCGGCTGCGACGAACGGTGCTTTTTTCATGGCAGCGTCTCTGCCGCCAAACGCTGCCAAGGTCCAGCGGCGGCTCTGCAAGCGTGCTTTGCCTTTCGACGAAAAAGCATTAGACGCCGCCGCCATGAGCAAGGACAAATCCGCCAGAATCCCGACGCCGCAGGCCGTGCGCGGCACGCAGGACATGCTCGGCGATTTCGCCGACCGTTTCGCCTATGTCGTCGAGACGTTCGAACGCGTGCGTCGCCTCTATGGCTTCAAGCGGATCGAAGTGCCCGTGATCGAACCGACCGCGGTGTTCGCACGCTCGCTGGGCGAAACGACCGACGTGGTGTCGAAGGAAATGTATTCGTTCGAGGATCGCGGCGGCGAGTCGATCACGCTGCGCCCCGAATTCACCGCGGGCATCGCGCGGGCTTACATCACCAACGGCTGGCAGCAGTTCGCGCCGCTGAAGGTCGCGACGCACGGGCCGTTGTTCCGTTACGAGCGTCCGCAAAAGGGACGCTATCGCCAGTTCCACCAGCTCGACGCCGAGGTGCTGGGCAGCGACAGCCCGCTCGCCGATGCCGAGCTGCTCGTCTTTGCCGACCAGCTGCTGAAAGAGCTGGGCATCAGTGAAGGCGTGACGCTGACGCTCAACACGCTCGGCGACGCCGCGAGCCGCGACGCGTGGCGCGCGGCGCTGGTCGGGCATTTCGAAGCGCATCGCGGCGATCTGTCCGAAGACAGCCTCGCGCGACTCGACAAGAATCCGCTGCGCATCCTCGACAGCAAGGATCCGAAGGACCGCCCGGTCGCCGACAGCGCACCCGATATCGACGCGTATCTGACCGGCGAAGCGCAGGATTTCTTCGGTGCGGTGACCGCGGGGCTCGATGTCGCGGGCGTGGCATGGGAGCGCAACGCACGGCTGGTGCGCGGGCTCGACTATTATCGCCACACCGCATTCGAGTTCGTCACCGATCGCCTTGGTGCGCAGGGGACGGTGATCGGCGGCGGCCGGTATGACGGGCTGATCGAGACGCTGGGCGGTCCGCCGACTGCGGCGGTCGGCTGGGCCGGCGGGATCGAGCGACTGGCGATGTTGATCGACGAGCCTTCCTCACCTGATCGGGCTGACTTCATCGTTGTCGTGGAAGACGATCAACTCGAAATGGTCGGTTTCGAAGCACTGTCAGTTCTTCGGCGCGCTGGTGTCAAAGCCGATTTGATCGCATCGGGCTCAATCAAAAAGCGGTTTGACCGAGCGGTCAAGCGCAGTCCGGACGGAATCGTGACATTGGGATTCAACGATAATGGTACGGTTTCCCCTCGCATCCGGTCTGCATCAGAACTGTATCAGATCGAGGAAATCCTGAAGGCAATCGATTGGCGGGCTTGGGATCGTTCGTGACCTCCGTTTCCGAACGCCAGATCGACGCCATCATCGAACGCCACGCCGCGCTGCAGGCGCGCATGGCGACGGGCGATATGGCGCCCGCCGATTTCGTCGCGGCGTCGAAGGAATTCGCCGAGCTCGAGCCCGTCGCGAAAGCTGCGCGCGAAGTGGTGCGGCTGCGCGGCGAGCTTGTCTCGCTGACCGAAATGCTAGCCGATCCCGAGATGAAAGCGATGGCGGCCGAGGAAATCGCTACGATCGAGGAGGCGCTACCCGCCGCCGAACATGATCTCGCGATCAAGCTGCTGCCCAAGGACGTCGCCGACGAACGCGCCGCGATGCTCGAAATCCGCGCCGGCACCGGCGGCGACGAGGCGGCGCTGTTCGCGGGCGACCTTTTGCGCATGTACAGCCGCTATGCCGACGGACAGGGCTGGAAGGTCGAAATCATCTCGGCGAACGAGGCCGAAATGGGCGGTTACAAGGAAGTCGTCGCGTCGGTGACGGGGCAGGGCGTGTTCGCCAAGCTGAAGTTCGAAAGCGGCGTTCACCGCGTCCAGCGCGTTCCCGCAACCGAAAGTCAGGGGCGCATCCATACCAGCGCCGCGACCGTCGCGGTGCTGCCCGAAGCCGAAGAGGTCGACGTCGCGATCAACGACAGCGACCTCAAGATCGATATCTACCGCGCATCGGGCGCCGGCGGCCAGCACGTCAACACGACCGATTCGGCAATCCGCATCACGCATATCCCGAGCGGCCTTGTCGTGATCCAGCAGGACCAGCGCAGCCAGCACAAGAACCGCGCCAAGGCGATGCAGGTGCTGCGCGCGCGGCTCTATGACCTTGAGCGCGAGAAGATCCACAGCGCCGAGGCGTCGGCGCGCAAGTCGATGGTCGGATCGGGCGACCGGTCGGAGCGCATCCGCACCTATAATTTCCCGCAGGGGCGCGTGACCGATCATCGCATCAACCTGACGCTCCACCGCCTGCCCGAAATCATCGAGGGCGCGATGGACGAATTGATCGACGCGCTGATCGCCGAGGATCAGGCGCAGCGGCTGGCGGGGCTGGGTGACTGATATCGCGACCGCGCTGCGCGATGCGGCGGCGCGGCCGGAAGGCGTGTCGGACACGCCGCGGCTCGATGCCGAATTGCTGATGGCGCATGCACTAGGCGTCGAACGGCAGGCGCTACTGCTCGATCCATCGCGCTTCGCTGTGCCGCAGGATTTCGGCGCGCTCGTCGCTCGCCGCATGGGGCATGAGCCCGTCGCCTATATTCTCGGCTATCGCTATTTCTGGACGATCCGGCTGAAGGTCGCACCCGGGGTGTTGATCCCGCGGCCCGACAGCGAGACGCTGATCGAGGCGGCGCTTTCGCGGATCGACGATAGGGATGCGCCCTTGCGGCTGCTCGACCTTGGCACGGGGCCGGGAACGCTGCTTCTCGCGCTGCTGTCCGAGCTTCCCGAGGCGGCCGGGCTGGGCGTCGACGCATCGCAGGCGGCGCTTGCACTGGCCGGCGAAAATGCCGAGGCGCTGGGGATGGCCGACCGTGCGGTTTTTCGCGAAAGCGACTGGGCAGCCGAGGTCGCAGGCGACTTCGACCTCATTCTCTGCAACCCGCCCTATATCGCGAACAGCGAGGAACTGATGCGCGATGTCGCCGATCAC
>NZ_DATMST010000318.1:0-8041 GCF_035565275.1 Sphingopyxis sp. | reverse complement strand
GTCGAGACCGCGGTCGAAATGGCGGCAGAGGTCACCGGGGGCCTGCCCGTCGACGCGGCGATCATGGTCGCCGCGGTCGCCGACTGGCGCGCCGCCGACACCGCATCGCAGAAGATCAAGAAGGACGGCAGCGGCGCGGTGCCGCCGCTCGCGCTCGCCGAAAATCCCGATATCCTCGCGAGCCTCGCCAAATCGCCCCAGCGCCCGCCGCTGGTGATCGGCTTCGCCGCCGAGACCAACGACGTGATCGCGCATGCCGAGGCCAAGCTCGTTCGCAAGGGCTGCGACTGGATCGTCGCCAATGATGTTTCCGCCGACCCGATGGGCGGCGAGACGAACCGTGTGCATATCGTCAGCAAAGACGGCGTAGACAGCTGGGACCGACTGCCCAAGCCGGCCATCGCCCGCAAATTGATGGAAAAGATCGCCGATGAACTCGACGCCCGTGCCCCCCTTGAACGCGATTGAAATCGCCATCCAGCGCCTGCCCAACGGCGGCGGCCTGCCCCTGCCCGCTTATGCGAGCGACGGTGCGGCGGGGATGGACGTCGTCGCCGCCGAAACGCTGACGATCCGCCCCGGCACGCGCCACGCCGTCGCGACCGGCTTCGCGATGGCGATCCCGGCCGGTTACGAGGTGCAGGTGCGCCCGCGTTCGGGCCTCGCGTTGAAGCACGGCATCACCTGCCTCAACACCCCGGGGACGATCGACAGCGATTATCGCGGCGAGGTGAAGGTGATCCTTGCCAATCTGGGCGACGAGAATTTCGAGATCAGGCGCGGCGACCGCATCGCGCAGCTCGTTCCCGCGCCGGTCCAGCGGGCGGTCTTTGCCGAGGTCGATACGCTCGACGAAACCGCGCGCGGAGCGGGCGGCTTCGGATCGACCGGGGTCGAGAGCGAGGCGGCCGACGAAACGGCGGGTTCGGCGGGCGTCGCCTCGCTGTCGGCGATCAAGCTGCGCCGTCCGGGCGAATAGATTGCTCAGCGACGCCGAACTCGACCGGTACGCGCGCCAGATCATCCTGCCGGCCTTTGGCGGCGCAGGGCAAGCGAGGCTGAAGGCCGCGCATGTCGCCATCATCGGCGCGGGCGGGATCGGTTGCCCCGCGATCACCTATCTGGCGGCGGCGGGTGTCGGACGGCTGACGATCATCGATCACGACCATATCGAGCTCAGCAATTTGCAGCGCCAGCCGCTGTTCACCGACGGCGACATCGATATGCCCAAAGCCGAAATCGCGGCCGAAGCGGGGCGCCGGATCAATCCGCATGTCGATTTCGTAGCGCAGGTCGTCCGGTTGACCGACGGCAATGCGGCAACATTGCTTGCCGATGCGAGCCTGATCCTCGACGGCTGCGACAATTTCGATACCCGCCTCGCCGTCAATCGCGCCGCCGTCGCGCTCAACATTCCGCTGCTCAGCGCCGCGATCGGCGCGTTCGAAGGACAGGTCGCGCTCTACGAGGGCTGGCGCGCGGACGGCCCCTGCTACGCCTGCCTCGTCGGCAGCGATCCCGATCGCGAGGGGATCAATTGCGCCGAAACCGGCGTGATGGGCGCGCTCGCGGGCATGATCGGGACGATGGCGGCGCTGGAGGCCGTGCGCGCGCTGACCGGCCTCGGTTCCCCGTTGACGGGCCGGCTCGCCATCATCGACATGCTCGACCGGCGCTGGCGCGAGGTCGGGGTCGCCAAGGATCCGGAGTGTCCGGTATGCCGGGGCTGAACATCATCGTCGCAGTCGCCGACGACCGGCGCTTTTATGCGGCGCTCGAAACCGCGATGGCGGCGGCGGCGCTGGGCCGTTCCGTCCGCGTCTTCCTGCAGGGCGAAGCGGCGGCATTGCTGCGGACGCCGGTCGCCTTTTCGGGCGATGCGGCGCGCAAGGCGGGCGGCCAGCCCGACCTCGCGTGGATGGTCGAGGAAGCCATCGCCACCGGAATCGAACTGCTGGTCTGCCAGTCGGGCATGGCGCTGGTGGAGGTCGCGATGGCCGACCTTGTGCCGCATGTCCGCGCGGCGGGGCTGGTCAGCTTCATGGCGAGCATCGGCGATGACGACCGGCTCGTCGTCTATTAGGGATTGTCGCAGACCGTGATCTTGTCGGGATCGGGTCGCTTGCCGTCGGGGACGAAGCGCGCGAGATAGCCGCCGGCATGCTGCTTGTCGTCATAGGAAAGCAGCTTGTAACCCACCGCCTCGAACTCGCAGACGAGCAGGCGGAATGGCGTGCCATGTTCGGCGATCGAGCGGTCGCCATCGACGACGAGCACCTGACCGCCCCCCCGCAGCGCAGGCCGCAGCCGCCACAGGAACGCATAGGGCTCACCGATTTCATGGTACATATGGACCATGAACACGCGGTCGAAACTCGCCGCGGGCAGGCGCGGATCGTCGACCGCGCCGAGTTTCAGCGAAACATTGTCGAGCCGCTCGCGCGCGACGCGGTCGGCCAGCCGCTCGATCACTTCGGGCATGATGTCCTGCGCGAGCACGCGGCCGCTGGCGCCGACCCGCTGCGCGAGGCGGACGGTGTAATAGCCGTCGCCTGCACCGATGTCGGCGACCGTCATGCCGGGACGGACATTGGCCGAATCCATGACGTCCTCGGCCTCGTTGACGCGGTCGCGCGCTTCCTCGGTCGACCATTTTGTCGAGGTGATCGGTGCCACCGGGCGGTCGGCGGGCGGGAATTCACGCGCCGTTTCGACCCGCTCGCTATCATCGTCCCACGGCGCATTGTCGCAGCCGCCGAGCAGCGGCAAGAACGCCAGCGCGGCAAGGAGGACCGCGCGCTTCATCAGTCGATGTCTTCCACTTCGACCTTTTCGCCCGTCACCTTCTGCGACAGGGCGGCGGCCATGAAGGGATCGAGCGCGCCGTCGAGGACGTCAGACGGCGCCGTCGAGGTCACGCCGGTGCGCAGGTCCTTTACCAGCTGATACGGCTGGAGCACGTACGAACGGATCTGGTGCCCCCAGCCGATCTCGGTCTTCGCCTGATATTCGCCCGACGCCGCGGCCTCGCGCTTCTGGAGTTCGGCCTCGTACATCCGCGCCTTGAGCATCCCCATCGCGGTCGCGCGGTTCTTGTGCTGCGAGCGGTCGTTCTGGCTCGCGACGACGATACCGGTCGGGATATGCGTGATGCGCACCGCCGAATCGGTCGTGTTGACGTGCTGGCCGCCCGCGCCCGAGGCGCGATAGGTATCGATCTTGAGGTCGCCTTCGTTGATCTCGATCTCGATATTGTCGTCGATCACCGGATAGACCCAGACGCTCGAAAAGCTGGTGTGGCGCCGTGCCGAACTGTCGTAGGGCGAGATGCGGACGAGGCGGTGGACGCCGCTTTCGGTCTTCGCATAGCCATAGGCGTTCTCGCCCTTCAACAGCATCGTCGCCGATTTGATACCCGCCTGCTCGCCCGCCTGATATTCGACGAGTTCGACCTTCATCCGGCGCTTTTCAGCCCAGCGCATATACATGCGCTGCAGCATCTCGGCCCAGTCCTGGCTTTCGGTGCCGCCGGCACCGGCATGGACTTCGATATAGCAGTCGTTGCCGTCGGCCTCGCCCGCGAGCAGCGCCTTGATCTTGTCCTCTTCGGCGCGCTCGGCCAGCGCGGCGAGCGACGTCACGGCCTCGTCGACCATCGCCTCGTCGCCTTCCATCTCGGCGAGTTCGATCAGTTCGGCGGTGTCGGCGCATTCGGTTTCGATCGCGCGCGTCGCGGTGATCGCCTCGTCGAGCCGGCGGCGTTCGCGCATGACTTCCTGCGCCGCCTTGGCGTCGTTCCACAGCGTCGGGTCCTCGACCTTCGCATTGAGTTCGTCGAGCCGCCGCACCGCGCGGTCCCAGTCGAGGAAACGGCGCAGCAGCGCCAGCGCGGCGCCAATCTTGTCGATATGATCCTGCGCTTCGGCGCGCATGTCATTGCTCCTGAAAAATGTCGATCACGCCCTTACGGCCTTCGAAGCCCCAAGGAAAGAAGGCTCCGAAGAAGGGGCGCAAACTCAGATGATGCCGCCGCGATCCTCGAGGAATTCGCTGTCGCTGCGCCGGCCATTGCTCTGGCGAACGGTCGCATCCTGCCGCCGGGGCGCTTTGATCGGCTTGATTTCCTCTTCGCGGATCGTCCGGCGCGGTTCGCTTTCGGGCTTGAACGCCTCCCAGATAATCGACGCCTTGGGGTCCGAGCCCGGCCAGCTGCCATAGACGCGGCGGCCCGACTGGCGGTCGATGCGCACCATCCGCACGCCCTTGGGCGCGGCGAACGGAATAGGCTGGGCGTCGGCCATCGATTCTTCAAAGAATTGCTTGAAGATCGGCGCGGCCATGCTGCCGCCCTGAACATAGCCGCCCATGTTTCGCGGCTGATCGAAGCCGATGTAAACGCCCGCGACGACATCGGGCGTTCCGCCGACGAACCAGGCGTCCTTCGGGCCCGAGGTCGTGCCCGTCTTGCCGAACAGGGGCACGCCGAGGTCGCGCAGGCGAACCGCGGTGCCGCGCTGGACGACCCCTTCGAGCATATGGACGACCTGATAGGCGGTCATCGGATCCATCAGCTGCTTGCCCGACTTGGCAAAGCGCGGCATCGGCCGGCCGTCCCAATCCTTCTTGTTGCAGCCTTCGCACGGTTTCCAGTTCGCGGGGAAAATCACCTTGCCGCGGCGATCCTGCGCATAATCGATCACGCGCGGTTTCAGTTCGCGGCCATGGTTTGCCAGCATCGCAAAGGCGTTGGTCATCTTTTCGACCGTCGTCGACCCGGCGCCGAGCGCGGTCGAGAGATAGGGTTCGTGCTTGCCGATCCCCATCGTCTGGATCATTTCGACGATCGGTTCCATCCCGACCTGGCTCGCGGTCTTGACCGTCATCAGGTTGCGCGACTGTTCGAGGCCCCAGCGCATCGTATGCTCGCCCGACCCGCCGCCGCCGCCGAAGTTACGGAAGCATTTGTTGCCAAGGCTCGCGCCCTGATAGACGCAGAAGGGTCCATCGACGATCAGCGTCGCCGGGGTCATGCCGTTGTCGAGCGCGGTCGCGTAGACGAAGGGCTTGATCGTCGATCCCGGCTGGCGTTCGGCCTGCGTCGCGCGGTTGAACGGCGACAGCCGCACATCGAAACCGCCCTGCATCGCATAGATGCGACCCGAATGCGGGCTTTCGGCCATGAATCCGCCCGATACCTCGGGAATATTCCGGAGCGCGTAGGAGTTGCCGCCGGTTGCCTTGACGGCGATCAGATCGCCCGGACGCATCGCCGAAAAGGCGCTGCCGCCCGTCTTGCGATACACGAGCGTCGCAGCGCCCGCCGGCAGCATGCCCGTCGAGCCGTCGGCAAAGCCGATCTGCGCGGCGCCCGCCGATTTGGAAACGACCGCGGCGATCCGCCAGCCGTCGTAATCGATGCCGATAAAGCTCGATGCGAGGCGGCTTGCCCATTTGTCGTCGGCCTCGATCGTCGCGATCGGGCCGGACCAGCCCTTGCCCGCGTCGTAACGGATGAGCCCGCGGCGAAGCGCATTGGCCGCCGCCGCCTGCATCTTGCCGTCATAGGCCGTGCGCACCCAAAGCCCGCCTGCATAGACGCTGTGCGGACCCTTGTCGGCGGTTTCGCCGAATTCGGCGATCAGCTGGCGCCGGACCTCTTCCATATAATAGCCGCCGACCTGCGCGATCGCGGTGTTGCCGCTGTCGGTGAGGCCGAGCGGCATCGCCTGGGCCGCATCGCGCTGCGCCGCGGTAATCCAGCCGTTGCGGAACATCTCGCCGAGCACGAAATTGCGCCGCCCGACCGCCTTGTCGGCATTGCGCGCGCGGCCATAGGTTTCGGGCGCCTTGGGCAGGATTGCGAGGAACGCCATCTCGTGCAGCTGGAGCTGGTCGACGTCCTTGTCGAAATAGGCGCGGCTCGCGGCCTGCACGCCGAAGCTGCGGCGCCCGAGCGGAATCTCGTTCAGATAGAGTTCGAGGATCTGTTCCTTGGTCAGCGCGTCCTCGATGCGCATCGCGAGGATCGCCTCGCGAACCTTGCGCCGGTAACTGAGCTCGTTGCTCAGCAGCAGGTTCTTGGCGACCTGCTGGGTGATCGTCGAAGCGCCGATCGGGCGACCGCTGTTGCTGAGATTGGTGATGATCGCGCTGACGACGCCCGGATAGTCGATACCGCCGTGGCTGAAGAAGGTCCGGTCCTCCGCGGCGAGATAGGCGCGAACGAGGAGCTGCGGATATTCGCTGTATTCGAGCTGGACGCGCCGTTCGCGGGCATAGCTGTGGACGGGCTTGCCCTCGGCATCGCGGACCATCGTCGGCAGCGGCGGTTCATAATCGCGAAGCTGGTCGACCGACGGCAGGTCGCGCGCGAAGAGCACCCAGATCAGCGCGAGGGCTAGAAAACCGGCGAGCGCCAGATAACCGAGCCAGCGGAACCAGCGCCGTGTCCACATATCGCGAAACCATGCGATGACGGCATTGCTGTCGCGGCGCAGGCGCAGGCGGAAATTGGTCGGACTGTCAGCGGCCATATCGCCAAGCCTCTATCGCCTGCATCGCGGAAAGGGAAGCGTGCTTGCGGCGAGGCGCGCTTCTATGCGCCGCGTGCCAGATCGAGCAGCGAGGTGCGGAACATCGCCGCGATGTCGGCCAGCACGGCGCCGGCTGGAATCCGGTCTTCCTCATAGAGCATTTCGTCGGCGGCGAAGCCGAGTTCGACCGCCAGACGAACGCGCGCCCAAAGCGCGTCACGGTCGATGCCGGCCATATAGGGTGCGTAAGCATCGACGAGCCGGTCGGTCACATGCCGATGCGATTCGAGCCGGATGTGGACGAGTTGCGGCGACGCGTGCAGCGCGCGCAAAATCCACACCGCCCCCGGTTCGGCGCGCGTCACCGCGGCATTTTCGGCCACAAGGTCGCCGATGCGATCGGCCATGACGACGACCCCGGCGGGAGCATGACGTGCGATCCAGCTTTCCAGCACGGCGTTCTGACGCTCCATCAACCGCCGCCCCAGCGCCTCCAGCACCGCATATTTGTCGCCGAAATAGCGATAGAGCGCGGGCGGCGTGAGGCCCGCGCGCGCGGCGATCATGTTGGTCGAAATACGGTCGAGCCCGACCTCCGCCAGCAGTTCGCCCGCGACATCGAGCAGCCGTTCGCGGGTCTGGCGCGCGCGCGCCTGCTGCGGCGGGCGACGGACGGGTGCGGCGGCGATGGTCACCGCGCCCGGCCGCGCGCACCGACCGGCCAGATATCGACCAGCGTATCGCCCGCGACGACATGGTAATTGTCATAGAGATTCACTGTCGGATCGCAGTGCGGCACGGTCAGGCTCACCGGATCGCCGGGCTGGAGCGCGGTTCCGATATCGGGCGCGATCAGCGCGGCATGCTCGTCGCCCATGAAGGCAAAGAAGGCGGTCTCGGGCGCCCCGCGCCGGACCACCGCGACGCCGCCGTCGGTCGACAGCGACTTGTAACCGGCATCGATCGTGACGAGCCCCGGATGGTTGGCGCTGACGACGCGCGAATCGACCGACAGCGCGACCTCGAACGGCGGCTCGCCGCCGTCGGCGATGTCGCAGTCGAGATATTGCTTGTCCATGAAGACGTAGCTGCCCGCCTGCAATTCGGTGAAGACGCCGAATTCGAGGTCGATGCGGTGCGTGCCGGTACCCGACCCGGTGACGATATCGGGCGCGAAGCCCGCTTCGGCCAGCGCAGCGATGATCTCCTGCAGCCAGGCGGTGCGCTCGACGATCGCGGCGCGGCGTTCGGCATAGTTTTCGATATGCTGCTGCGATCCGCAATAGAACTGGACCCCGCGATATTCGAGGTTGGGTGCGGCCGAAACGACCCTCGCAAGCGCCACCGCCGCGTCGGCCGAAGCGACGCCGGTGCGCGCGATGCCGGGATCGATGTCGATGATGACGTCGAGCCGCGCGCCGGCGGCGGCAAGCGCCGCCTGCAACCGTTCGGTGACGCCGGGATGGTCGACGACCGCGGCGCGGCGTTCGGCATAGTTTTCGATATGC
>NZ_DATMST010000317.1:0-5155 GCF_035565275.1 Sphingopyxis sp. | reverse complement strand
GCGCGACCGCCAGCCGGGCCTCGGCAAGGAAGGTCCGGCCCGCCGGGGTCAATTGTACCGCCGATCGCCTGCCGCGCGCGAACAGGCGCGTGCCCAACCGATCTTCGAGCCGCAGGATATGCGTGCTGAGGGCCGATTGCGCGAGACCCAGCCGCTCGGCGGTCCGGCCGAAGTGAAGCTCGTCGGCAAGGGCGATGAAGAAGGTGAGCGCGCGGGTTTCGAGCATGATCTGATCTGATTATCAGATCAAAAAGGCCATTAATAGTGATTGAAGAGATCATAGGCGCCGGTGATGGAGCGATACAAGGAGAGACTGCGATGATGGCGTTCGATTGGGAAGATGCGTTCCGGCTTGAAGATCAGCTTGGCGATGACGAGCGGATGATCCGCGATACCGCGCGGCGCTATGCCGAAGAGCGATTGGCGCCGCGGGTGATCGATGCCTTCGAGAAGGAGACGGTCGATCCCGCGATTTTTCGCGAGATGGGCGCGCTGGGCCTGCTCGGGCCGACGGTGGCGCCCGAATATGGCGGGGTCGGCGCCTCTTATGTCGCTTACGGCCTGATCGCGCGCGAAATCGAGCGCATCGATTCGGGTTACCGTTCGATGATGAGCGTCCAGTCGAGCCTGGTGATGCACCCGATCAACGCTTTCGGTTCGGACGCCCAGAAGGCGCACTATCTGCCTGCGCTCGCCTCGGGCGAGGCGATCGGATGCTTCGGGCTTACGGAGCCCGACGCGGGGTCGGACCCCGGCGGGATGCGGACCCGCGCAGTCAAGGTCGATGGCGGCTATCGTCTGTCGGGAACCAAGACCTGGATCAGCAATGCCCCGATCGCCGATGTCCTCGTCATCTGGGCAAAGTCGGATGCCCATGGCGGCGCCATTCGCGGTTTCGTTCTCGACCGCGACCTTCCGGGGCTTTCGACGCCGAAGATCGAGGGCAAGCTCAGCCTGCGCGCCTCGGTCACCGGCATGGTCATGATGGACGACGTGCTCGTATCCGACGACGCGCTGCTGCCCGGCGTGGAGGGGCTGAAGGGACCGTTCTCGTGCCTCAACCGGGCACGCTACGGCATCGGCTGGGGCGCGATGGGTGCGGCCGAATTCTGCTTCGCTGCGGCGCGCGGTTACGGGCTCGAACGTGTCCAGTTCGGGCGTCCGCTCGCCGCGACGCAGCTTTTCCAGAAGAAGCTTGCCGACATGCAGACGGATATTGCGCTGGGGCTTCAGGCCAGCCTTCGCGTCGGCCGGCTGATGGACGAGGGCCGCTTCGCGCCCGAAATGGTGTCGATCGTCAAGCGCAACAATGTCGGCAAGGCGCTCGACATCGCGCGCATGAGCCGCGACATGCACGGCGGCAATGGCATTTCGGGCGAATATCACGTGATGCGCCATGCGATGAACCTCGAGACCGTCAACACCTACGAGGGTGCGCATGACGTCCATGCGCTGATCCTCGGGCGCGCGATTACGGGCATCGCGGCCTTTTGACGCCGCGCGGCGGCAGGGGATTCCCGGGGTCCCCAGCCTGGATCCGGGCCTCGATCAGGAGCAGGCCGCGCGTCGCCATGGCGCCGGCAAAGGCACGCTCGAACGCCTCGGCGGTGTCGCAGCGCACCGCCGGCACCCCCATGCGGCGGGCGAGCGCCACCCAGTCGATGGCGGGATTCAAGATCGAGCCACGAACTGCAGTTCCAGGATCGGGCGAACCGGACGTTCTTGCGCGGCTAGATCCGCGATGACTTAACTGCCGCTCTTCTGTATTCCAGTCCGAATGCCGCGATTGGGCGTCAGTGCACTGCCAATCCACTTGGACCACTCGGCGGAACCCGGTTGCGGCTGCTATGTGTCCTCACCAGCGCACGCGCCTTTTGGTCGGCCCAGTTGTATGCGCGCGCGAAGACGATACCGAACCCGATTGCAGCAAAAAGCGAAAGCCATGGCATCGGGCCGTGGAATAGCCGGATCACCAGCGACTTCACCTGATAGTGGCTGAGATACATGAACATCGATGAGGCGGCGATCTCCGAGATCACGGTTTTTACGCGGGCGGGGACCGATATTTCAGGCAAAAAGAGCAACAGTGCCACTCCGCCCGTTATGTAGGCGCTCGCCGAAGTGAAGCCGTGATGCTGCACGACAGCCGTCGTCACCACCGCCATGGCCAGGAGGCGATCCCGCACGTCGCGCGCGCTGGCGATCAGCATGCCGGCGCCAACCGTCCACAGATACCAGATGGGTGTGCGATGGTAGAGATAGTTCGTATCCCAGACCTTTTCGACCTGCCAGCTCAGCGTGACGGCCATGACGATAAGGGCGGTGGAACTCGCCATCGGATGATTCCGGAACAGTTCCCGCACCTTTGGAATCGCCAGCAGTGCGGCGATCACGAGAAGCAACTGCATGTAGATTTCGGCGAAATAATAATAGGCGACGTGATATTGTTCCGGATCGAACCAGTTGGATATCAACAGCGGTGGCTTCGGTTCGAACGTCCGGGCCCAAAGCTGCATCGCGACGACGACCAGGAATGTCGGGATAGCGACCCGTACGATGGTTCCGAAAATTGTGCTGACGTTCCCGGTCCGGCTGATTTCCGGCCATTGGAAGCGCATGACGCTGTAGCCGCACAGCATGAACAGGAAATATGCGGCACCCCAATTTTCGCTGTAGACAAAGGTGTCGAGGTGCAGCGCGACGATGCAGATCATGAAGAATGCGCGCGTCAAGGTGGCGGCTTCCAGCTGACGCCAGCCCTTTGCGCGACCGGGTACCCTGCTTTTCTCCAGTTGCGCGACCGTCAGCGACTCCCATCCGCCGGGCAGGGCGCCGAAGCGATCCTCAAATCCAAGCGAGAACTGGATATAGCTGAGCGAATCCCCTCCCATGGTTTCGAAGCTATCCTCCGGACCGACATCTCTTCCCGGGAAAAACTGACGGAAAAATGTTCGCACATCGTCCGGCATGGGCGCGGTGGCATGGTCAATGACAGGGGCGATCACGGCGGGATCGTTCGTCCTGACAAACTCCTGGGTCAGGCTACGACGCAATGGCTTGCCGGTGGCGGTCCGGGGAAGCGTCGGCATCACCCGGATGTGCAGGGCATCTCCCGCGCTCACTCCGAATTCTTTCAGTGCCTCCACCGAAGCGGAATGAAGCTGGTCAACAGCGAGGTTGGTCGCTTCGGCTGCAACGAGAACGCCCTCTCCGCGAAGGATGTCGGGCACTTTGGCCACGACGATCTTGCCGCTCACCCCGAGCCGCTGGGCGATCCGCGTTTCGAGCAGATCCGGGTTGATTTTCACGCCGCCGGTGTTGATCAGATCGTCCGCGCGGCCGCCATAATAGAGGTGACCGTCCTTGATATGCCCCAGATCGCCGGTCTCCAACCAGCCATCAGGACCACAAAGGTCGACAAGTTGATCGGCATCGAGGCGCCAGCGGGCAACATGTGGCCCCCGAATCCGGATCCGCCCGGCTGCGGATATGCCGACCTCGGTCGCGCCGGCCGCTTTTCCGACGGACTCGAGAAGTTCGTCCGGGACTTCCGAGATACGCAGGAAGGTGCTGCGGGATGCTTCCGTTAGGCCATAGTGCTGCACGATCCGGGCGTTGGGAAAAAGCTCGCGAACCGCGTGTTTCTCCGCGCCGGACATATATTGCGAACCGATTTCCAGCCAACGCAGCGCCTTGCCGGCATCGCCGATGACCGCCGGGGTATTCAGCAGAATCCGGAGAAGGGTAGGGACCGCGGACAGCGAATTGACTTCGCCTGACCGGAGCATGCGAGAAAGCTCGAGAGGATCGAAGCCGCGCGGCGGCAGATAGGAGTGACCGCCGACCGCGCTGATCGCACGGATCCGGCCCATGCCGAAACTATAGGTCACCGGCACGCCGACATATTCGCGTACGTCGGACGTCAGATCCATTTCATCGATGATCCGTTCCGCTGCATCCGCCAGATTGGAATAGGTCAGGACAATGCCTTTTGGCTTGCCCTCGGTGCCCGACGTGTAGGTGATCTGGGCCGGTCGGTCGTCGCGGATCAGCGGGTGGCGTTCAGTGAACCATCCGCTTCGGTCATCGGGGGTGATGCAGCGATCAATATCTATTCCGGTCAGGGTCTGCGCGAACGACTCGTCGGAAACAATGACCAGGGGTTGTCGCGCCTCATTGAGCGCAAACAGGCTCTCGATATACGACAGCGAGTTTCGTGCAACGATCGCGGTGGCCGTTATCTTCCGATCTCTCACTCTGCAAACCCTGTACTGATCGCCACATCGGCGCTTCGAATGAACATGGCACGGAGCGCACGCCGGAACCGAAAGCACGCACCAAGCGAGTCTCTATTATGCCTGCGAAAGCATCGCGATGATGCTTGGCGAATTCATTTCCGATTTTTCGCAATGCAATCTTTCACACATGAGTGAGGCGAAGCAGGGCAACACCTGTTCAAGCGCCAGATCGTGGAGCCGCAAGGCCTACCACTGCGCCGCCGTTCGCGTGGTGATCATGCTGTTGCCCGCGCGGCGGTATGGGATTGTGTGGGGCGGCAGGGCCATGGCTTTTGCAGTTGCGGGCAGATCGTCGCGAACCTCGACCATCCGGGCTTCAAGCTTGCCGGCACGCGCCGCCGTCATCGTCACAGCGACCTCGCCGGTTCCGCTGGCATGGAAAACAAACTGCGACCATGCGCCGGCTTTCAGCGTGCCGGCGACCGGACGGCCCATCAGCCGAATTCCCGAGAGGTCGACCGACGGTTTGACGAAGATCCGCATATAACGGCCGCCATTGGCGTTGCGCGCGCGGACGGCGATCTGGTGGCCCGTGCCCAGTTTCGCTGTAACGACGGCGAGTCCGGGTCGGGCAAAGACCGCGGGTTTCGCGTCCGCCACCCACAGGCTCTCTTTGGCGAGCGGCGCGATCGAGCGGAGCTCGGGCGTACCGCCGTCCTGCGCGAGGACGGATTTGACCCATCCGCCCGAATCAAGTTTCGCGCCGGCCCATCGTGCGCTGCCGCTCGCGACGTCGGCGATATAGAAGGCTTCGACCATGTCGGGGCTGGCGGCTGATGGTGTCCGGCCCCTGATGCCGGCGGCGACGGACAGGGCGAGGCCGGCGGCGACGCAGGCCATGCCGACGATGCGCAGGC
>NZ_DATMST010000316.1:0-4599 GCF_035565275.1 Sphingopyxis sp. | reverse complement strand
AGGAGTTTCGTCGTGACGGAAATGAGTGGTGCCGACATGGTGGTTCAGGCGCTGGTCGACCTCGGGGTCGATACGGTGTTCGGCTATCCGGGCGGCGCGGTCCTTCCCATCTATGACGCGCTCTACAAGCACCCGACGATCAAGCACATCCTCGTCCGCCACGAACAGGCGGCGACGCATGCCGCCGAAGGCTATGCGCGCTCGACCGGCAAGCCCGGGGTCGTACTCGTTACCTCGGGTCCCGGCGCGACCAATGCCGTCACCGGCATCACCGACGCGCTGCTCGACAGCATCCCGATGGTCGTACTGACGGGACAGGTCCCGACGACCCTGATCGGCACCGACGCGTTCCAGGAATGCGACACGGTCGGCATCACGCGCCACTGCACCAAGCATAATTATCTCGTGATGGACCCCGACCGCCTGGGTCCGATCATCCACGAGGCGTTCCACATCGCGACGCACGGCCGCCCGGGTCCGGTGGTGATTGATATTCCGAAAAATGTGCAGGTCGCGACGGGCACCTACAGCGTGCCCGAATTCATCCAGCACAACAGCTATCGCCCGCAGGTCGAACCCGACGCCGAAGCGATCGACGCCGCGATCGACATGATCGCCGCCGCCGAGCGTCCGGTCTTCTACACCGGCGGCGGCGTGATCAACGCCGGCCCCGACGCCAGCGCAGCGCTCCGCCAGCTCGTCAGCCTCACCGGCGCACCGGTCACCTCGACGCTGATGGGGCTTGGCGCCTTCCCCGCCGACGATCCGAAGTGGCTTGGCATGCTCGGCATGCACGGCACCTATGAATCGAACATGGCGATGAACCGCGCCGACCTGATCATCGCGGTCGGCGCGCGTTTCGACGACCGGGTGACCGGCCGCCTCGACGCTTTCGCGCCCGAAGCGAAGAAGATCCACATCGACATCGACAGAAGCTCGATCAACAAGATCGTCCCCGTCGATCTCGCGGTGGTCGGCGACGCCGGCCGCGCGCTCGATGCGCTGATCGCCGCGTGGCAGGACAAGGGCCACAAGGCACGTGATCTGGGTGAATGGTGGCGCCGCGTCGACGGCTGGCGCGCGACGCGCTGCCTCGACTTCCCCGAAAAGAAGGACGCCGGCGCCGACATCATGCCGCAGCGCGCTGTGAAGGCGCTGTTCGACGCGACCCGCGGCCGCGACCCGATCATCACGACCGAGGTCGGCCAGCACCAGATGTGGGCGGCGCAGCATTTCGGCTTCTCGGCCCCGAACCGCTGGCTCACCAGCGGCGGGCTCGGCACGATGGGTTATGGCTTCCCCGCCGCGGTCGGCGCACAGATCGCGCATCCGAACCGCCTTGTCGTGTGCATCGCGGGCGAAGCCTCGCTCCAGATGAACATCCAGGAAATGGGCACGGTCGCGCAATATCGCCTGCCGGTGAAGATCTTCATCCTCAACAATGAATGGATGGGGATGGTCCGCCAGTGGCAGGAACTGACCTATGAAAGCCGCTATTCGAACAGCTATTCGGACAGCCTTCCCGATTTCGTGAAGCTCGCCGATGCTTACGGGTGGACGGGCCTGCGCATCGACACGCTCGGCGAACTCGAGGACGGCATCCAGCGGATGATCGACACGCCCGGACCGGTGATCGTCGATTGCCGCGTCGCGCAGCTTGCGAACTGCTTCCCGATGATCCCGTCGGGCGCCGCGCACACCGACATGATCCTCCAGCCGAGCGACGTCACCGGCACGATGGACGACGAAGCCAAGGCACTGGTGTAAACCCATGAAAATCAAAACCGAGGCCGGCGAGCGCCATGTGCTCGCCATCACCGTCGACAACGAGGCCGGAGTGCTCGCCAAGATCACCGGGCTGTTCACCGCGCGCGGCTATAATATCGAAAGCCTGACCGTGGCCGACATCAGTTCGGATCATGCGCTGTCGCGGATCACGATAGTCACCTCAGGCCCGCCCGCGGTGATCGACCAGATCATCGCGCAGCTCGACCGGCTCGTTCCCGTCCACAAGGTGACCGACCTTGCCGATCAGGGCGCGCATGTCGAACGCGAGATCGCGCTGGTGAAGGTCGCAGGCACCGGCGACAAGCGGATCGAGGCGCTGCGCCTCGCCGACGTCTTTCGCGCCAAGGTGGTCGACACGACGCTGACGAGCTTCATCTTCGAGATCACCGGCGCCAGCGAAAAGGTCGACCGCTTCATCGCACTGATGCGCGAATGCGGCCTCGTCGAGGTTGGCCGCACCGGCATCGTCGCCATCGCCCGCGGGTCGGAGGCGGTTTAGAGTTTCAACAGGAATGACAGTCCAACCTTCGTCACCCCGGACTTGATCCGGGGTCCAAGGATGCCGGGTCAAGCCCGGCGTGACGAAAGAAAACAAGGGAAGATAGACATGCAGGTTTATTACGATCGCGACGCCGACCAGGATCTGATCAAGGGCAGGAAGGTCGCCATCGTCGGCTATGGCAGTCAGGGTCACGCGCATGCGCAGAACCTCCGCGACAGCGGCGTGCGCGACGTCGCGGTCGCGCTTCGCCCCGGTTCGGCAACCGCGAAAAAGGCCGAAGCCGCCGGCTTCCAGGTGATGTCGAACAAGGAAGCCGCCGCCTGGGCCGACGTGATCATGATCGCCGCTCCCGATGAACATCAGGCGAAAATCTACGCCGACGATCTCGCCGACAATATGAAGCCCGGCGCCGCACTCGCCTTCGCGCACGGCCTCAACATCCACTTCGGCCTGATCGAGGCCCGCCCCGACATCGACGTGTTCATGATCGCGCCCAAGGGTCCGGGCCACACCGTGCGCAGCGAGTATCAGCGCGGCGGCGGGGTTCCCTGCCTGATCGCGGTCGCGCAGGAAGCCAGCGGCAACAGCGGCAACGGCCACGCCAAGGCGCTCGCCCTGTCCTACGCCTCGGCGGTCGGCGGCGGCCGTAGCGGCATCATCGAAACGACCTTCAAGGAAGAGTGCGAAACCGACCTCTTCGGCGAACAGGCTGTGCTCTGCGGCGGCGTCACCCACCTGATCCAGGCCGGTTTCGAAACGCTGGTCGAGGCGGGCTACGCCCCCGAAATGGCCTATTTCGAGTGCCTCCACGAAACCAAGCTGATCGTCGACCTTCTCTATGAAGGCGGCATCGCGAACATGCGCTATTCGATCTCGAACACCGCCGAATATGGCGACATCAAGACCGGCCCGCGCATCATCACCGACGAGACCAAAGCCGAAATGAAGCGCGTCCTCGCCGACATCCAGTCGGGCCGCTTCGTCAAGGACTTCGTCCTCGACAACCAGGCCGGCCAGCCCGAACTGAAGGCGAGCCGCAAGGCCGCCGCCGCGCATCCGATCGAAAAGACCGGCGCCGAGCTGCGCGCGATGATGCCGTGGATCGCCAAGAACAAGCTGGTCGACAAGGCCGTCAACTGACGGCTTGAAGCATCCGCTTCCGCAATCGCGGGCAAGGGATTAGGAAAGGTGGCAATGCCATCCGACCTTTCCCTTGCCTGCGCCTGCGGGACCGTCACCGGAACGCTGCTGCGCGTCGGCACCGATCAGGGCGATCATGTCATATGCCATTGCACCGATTGCCAGGACCTCACCCGCTATCTTGGCCATGCGGAGCGCGTCCTCGACGCGCACGGTGGTACGGCGCTTTATCAGTCGCGATGCGCGCGCATGCGGATCGATACAGGCCGCGACCGCCTCGCCTCGCTTCATCTGACCGACAAGCCCACGCTGCGCTGGTATGCCCGATGCTGCGGCATGCCGCTGTTCAACAGCTATGCGAACGGCAAGATCCCATACATCACGACACAGCTCGCCGCATGCGACCCCGCGATGCGCGCCCGGCTCGTCGGCCCGCCGCGCGGGCACCTCTTCACCCAGGACGCCATCGGCGACACGAGCGACTTGCCCCGCATGAGCATGCTCGCATTGATGCGCCGTTTTTTCCCGCGGATGATCAAGGACATCGTCTCGGGCGATCGTCGGCGATGCGCGCTTTTCGATGCCGCGACGCTGGAACCGATCGCCCCGCCCCGCCGGCTGACCTCCGAAGAACGAAACGCCCTCGGGCGCGACTGAGTTCGTCCGGGCCGGCTTGCCATTGCGGCCATAAGGCCTAGGAAGCCCCGATGCCCCGCCCTTCTCCCTTTGCGGCTCACCGCGCCGATCTCGACGCGCTTGCCGCCGACGATCGCCGCCGCACCCTTGCGCCGCGCGCTGGCGCCGACTTCGCCTCGAACGACTATCTCGCGCTCGCGGGCTCCTACGCACTCAATGAAGCGCTCGCGACGGGCCTCCAGCGCGGCCTCCCTGCCGGGTCGGGGGGCTCGCGCCTGCTTCGCGGCAACCACGAGGAGCATGAAGCGCTCGAAGCCCATGCCGCGCGCCATTATGGCAGCGAAGCCGCGCTCTTTTTCCCGACCGGTTTCGCCGCCAATGTCGCGCTTTTCGCGACGCTGCCGCAGCGCGGCGACCTCGTCGTCCATGACGAACTCATCCACGCGAGCGCGCACGATGGCATGAAACTCGGCCGCGCCGGCCATGTCGAGGCGCGGCACAACGACGCGCAGGCGTTCGACGACGTCATCGCG
>NZ_DATMST010000315.1:0-3158 GCF_035565275.1 Sphingopyxis sp. | reverse complement strand
CGCGACATGCCCGATCGCTTTATTCCGCCGCCTGCCGTGCCGCGCGAAGCGGGCAGCCAGCGTTCGGGCTATAATGCCGAGCGCCGTCGCGCCGGGAAGCTGGTCGACCGGTCGGGAAAGGCGGTGCTCGCCATGTTCGAGGATGCGCGGCTGGGCCGGGCGGTCGCGGCGCGCCGGATGGTTCCGCTCGCGCGCTCGATCGGCGCGTCGATCGAACGTGACGCCAAGGCGCTGATCAATCTGGTCCGGTTGAAGCGGAAGGATGAATATACCTATCTTCATTCGGTTGCGGTCGCCGCGCTGATGATGAATTTCGCACGCCACCTTGGCCTTGACGATCCGGTCGTAGAGGATCTGGGCGTCGCGGGCCTGCTCCACGACGTGGGCAAGGTCGCGGTGCCGGGCGCGATCCTGAACAAGTCGGGCAGCCTGTCGGACCGCGAGTGGCGGGCGGTGCGCGAACATCCGCTGGCGGGCCACCGGTTGCTGTCGAAATCGCCCGACGTGCCCGACGCGGCGCTGGAAGTGTGCCTGCGGCACCATGAGAAGGTCGACGGGACGGGCTATCCGGGACGCGTCGCGGGCGAGGCGCTGTCGCTGTTCGCGCGGATCGGGGCGATTTGCGACGTTTACGATGCCGTGACGTCGGACCGCCCGTACAAACGCGCGTGGACGCCGGTCGAGGCATTGACCGAGATGCAGAAATGGCCCGGTCATTTCGATCCCAAACTGCTCGAACGATTTGCCGACAGTCTGGGCATCTTCGCTACGGGCACGCTGGTACGCCTGTCGACCGGCGAACTGGGCGTCGTCATCGAAAGCGCGGGCGAGGCGAACGAAGAGATCGTCGTTCGGGTCTTTTTCGACTGCGAAACGCTGTCCGAATGCGCCCCGTTCGACCAAGCGATCGCTCCTTCGGCCGAGCATCCGCGCATCCTGTATCGCGACAGTCCGACGGTCTGGCGCTTTCCCGACTGGGAGGCGACGAAATATCGCATTCTTGGCGCGAGGGAGACCGGCTGAGCCGCGGGCCGCGAGCCCGGCCGGCGATGATCGGGAATCGCCGGCCGGTCGCCCGCGTGCTCAGCCCGCCTGCGCCGCGGTCCAGCGATCGATCACCGATTCGAGGACCGAGATCGGCATCGCGCCCGCCGACAATGCGGTGTCGTGGAAACCGCGCAAGTCGAACTTGCCGCCGAGGGCGGCCTTCGCCTTTTCGCGGATGCGGACCCAACTCGTCTGACCGACCATGTAGCTCGTCGCCTGTCCCGGCCACACGCAATAGCGCTCGATTTCGGTGACGTTCGACGGCTCGGGGGTGCCGAGGGTCTCGTTATAATATTGGATCGCCTTTTCGCGCGTCCATTTATAGTGGTGAAGACCCGTGTCGGCGACGAGGCGCGCGGCGCGGAACATGTAGGATTGCAGATAGCCGAGGCGGCCCCACGGGTCGTTCTCGTAAACGCCCATCTCGTCGGCAAGCTGCTCGGCGTAGAGGCCCCAGCCCTCGGTATAGACCGAATAGGCGGGAAGGCGGCGGAGGCGCGGAATGCCCTCGGCCTCCTGCGCGAGCGCGATCTGGTGGTGATGGCCGGGCGACGCTTCGTGATAGGTGAGCGTCGGCAGGGTCCATGACGGGTTTTCGGCGGTGTCGCGGAGGTTGATGTAATAGGCGCCGGGGCGCGAGCCGTCGAGCGCGGGGATCTGGTAATAGCCGCCGGTCGCGCCATCCTCGATATCGGCGGGGACGCGGCGGATTTCGACCTTCGCCTTGGGCAGGCGGCCGAACGCTTCGGGCAGGCGCGCCTGGATCGCCTGCATCTGGGCGTTGAGTTCGGCGATCAGCTTTTCCTTGCCCGCGTCGGTATTCGGATAAAGGAAGCGCGGGTCCTTGCCGAGCGCGCGCATCCGTTCGGCAACGCTGCCCTTGGTCATGCCCTGCGCCTTGAAGATCGCGTCGGCGCGCGCGCTCAAATCGGCAACGCGATCGAGCCCAAGCTTGTGCACCTCCTCGGCCGACATGCCCGTCGTCGTCGCATAGCGCAGCGCATAGGCGTAATATTCGTCGCCCTTCGGCAGGCGCCAGACGCCGGCATCGTGCGTTGCGCGGGGCCGCGCGGCTCGCAGTTCGTCCGCCTGCCGCCGCATCGCGGGGTAGATGCGTTCCTTGACGATCGCGGCGCAGCGCGCGGCCCAGTCGCCGGGGATGTCCTTCGTCTTTGCGGCGAGATTCTTCGTCAGCCCGTTGGCGTCGGGCGCTGGTGCCCAGATGCGGTCGAACTGGCCGAGCGTGCGGTCGATGACGAAATCTGGCGGGATGACGCCGTTCGCATGGTCGGCCTTGATCCGTCCGGTTTCATTGTCCATCTGGACGGCGAAATCGGCGCAGCGCGACAGATAGGCTTCGGCATCGGCGGCATTGGCGATGCTGTGCTGGTTGATGAGGAAATCGGGGATCGAGCGATAGGTTCCGCTGAGCTGGGTGACCGGGTGCGGTTCGGGCCAGCTGTGAAGGCCGTAGCTGAAGGTGTCGTAAGCCTTGACATAATCCCCCCACGGGCCGCGGAAGGTTTCGTAGTTGACGAGGTCCATGTCCGCCAGTTTCGAGGCGTCGATCTTTTCGAGTTCGGCCAGGCCGTCGCGATAGAGCTGGTGGCTGCGCTTGATGCCCGCGGGCGAGCGGTCATCGAGCTTCGCCTTGAGCGGCAGGCGGGCGTCCTTGTCGAGCCCGAGCGCGGTGGCGAATTCGGGGCTTTCGTCGACCAGCCGGTCGTAGATGCGTTCGTAGATCGCAGTGAGCCTTGCGCCTTCGCCGGTCGCCGTCTTGCCGGCCAGTGCGGCCGCGGGGTTGCGAACACCCGCGAGCGCAGAGGTCGCAGCGAGGGTGGCGATAAGGGTGCGGCGGTCGAGCATGGCAATCTCCAATGAGGTGTGTTGCCCCGACGCTACACGGCAAGGTCAGCCAAGTCTTGTATCAATTTGACGTCGGCGCCATGCGCCCGGCGTCACTCCGCTGAGCCGCGCGACCGCGTGCGTCATATGCGCCTGATCGGTGAAGTGGAGGCGGTGCGCGATGTCGGAGAGCGGCTCGGCGCCCGCGCGGATCGCCGCGAGTGCGGCGCGGACGCGGGCGTTGGCGCGATAGGCCTTGGGCGTGC
>NZ_DATMST010000314.1:0-12742 GCF_035565275.1 Sphingopyxis sp. | reverse complement strand
GCGGACGATCTGCCCGGCGCGCGCAACGCGGTGGGCATGATTGTCGGCCGCGACACCGCCGCACTCGACGAAGCCGGCGTTGTGCGCGCGGCGATCGAAAGCCTTGCCGAAAGCTTCTGCGACGGGGTCGCCGCGCCGTTCTTCTGGCTGCTGCTGCTCGGGTTGCCGGGGGTCTGGGCGTACAAGGCGGTCAACACCGCCGACAGCCTGATCGGCCACCGCGAGGAACGCTGGCGCGCCTTTGGCTGGGCGGCGGCACGCGCTGATGATTTGATGAACCTGATCCCCGCGCGCCTGTCGGGGATTATCCTGTGCCTTGCGGGCGGTGGCGGATGGCGCACCCTGTGGCGTGACGCCGGCAACCATGCCTCGCCCAACGCCGGCTGGCCCGAGGCGGCGATGGCGGGCGCGTTGCGGCTTCGGCTTGCGGGACCGGTCGCCTATGACGGCGCGATGTACGACAAGCCGTGGATCGGGGATGGCGCCAGCGAGGCGGACGAGGGCGATTTGGGCCGCGCGCTCGCTATCTATGTCCGCGCCTGCTTGCTGCTGTGGCTGATCGCGGGAGGTGTCCTGTGGCTGCGCTGATGCTGCAAGGGACGGGATCCGACGTCGGCAAGTCGGTGCTCGTCGCAGCGCTCTGCCGCGCGCTGACCAATCGCGGGCTCCGCGTCCTCCCGTTCAAGCCGCAGAATATGTCGAACAATGCCGCGGTCACGATCGACGGCGGCGAGATCGGGCGCGCGCAGGCGCTGCAGGCGATCGCGTGCCGCGTCGAACCGCACAGCGACATGAATCCCGTGCTGCTCAAGCCGCAGGCTGACCGCACTTCGCAACTGATCGTCCACGGCCGCGTACGCGGGACGCTTGGCAGCGGCAATTTCCGCGAGGCGCGCGGAGCGCTGATGGCCGAGGTGCTCGAAAGCTATGAACGCCTTCGCACCACCTGCGACATCGTCGTCGTCGAGGGCGCCGGATCACCCGCGGAGATCAACCTGCGCGCGGGCGACATCGCCAATATGGGCTTCGCACGCACGGCCGGTGTGCCCGTCGTGCTGATCGGCGATATCGACCGCGGCGGCGTGATTGCCTCGCTGGTCGGAACCCGCGCGGTAATCGACGACGAGGATGCGGCGATGATCCGCGGCTTCCTGATCAACAAGTTCCGCGGCGATCCCGCGCTGTTCGCGGATGGCTACCGCGATATCGAGCGATTGTCCGGCTGGCGTGGTTTCGGGGTCGTCCCATGGCTGAAGGCCGCAGCCCGCCTGCCGAGCGAAGATGCGGTGATCCTCGAACGCCCGGCCGATCCGCATGAAGGGCGCCGCATCATCGCGTGCCCGATCCTGCCGCGTATCTCGAATTTCGACGATCTCGACCCGCTCAAGCTCGAACCCGGGGTCGAACTCGTCATGGTGCCGCCGGGCCAGCCGATTCCGGCCGAAGCGGCGATTGTCGTTCTGCCGGGATCGAAGGCGACGATCGCTGACCTTGCCGCGCTGCGCGCCGAGGGGTGGGATATCGACATCCGGGCACATCACCGGCGCGGCGGACTGGTTGTCGGGCTTTGCGGCGGCTACCAGATGCTCGGCCGGCGGATCGCCGACCCGCTGGGTATCGAGGGCGCGCCGGCCGAGGTTGACGGGCTTGGCCTGCTTGATGTCGACACGATACTCTCGCCCGCCAAGACCTTGCGCAAGGTGCGGGGCGAGGCGCTTGGCACAGCGGTGGAGGGGTATGAGATGCATATGGGCGAAACCGTGGGGGGTGGCACCGCACGGCCCTTTGCGGTGCTCGAAGACGGCAGCCACGACGGTGCGATCGATGCCCGGGGCGATGTGATCGGGTCCTATCTGCACGGGCTGTTCGCGTCGGCCGACCTTCGGCGCGCGCTGCTCGCGCGCGTCGGTGTCGCCGGCGGCGGACGCGATTATCGCGCCGACGTCGATGCCGCGCTCGACGACATCGCCGCCGACCTGTCGGTCCATGCCGACATTGATGGCCTGCTCCGGATCGCGGAGGCCGGCGCATGACCGCGGCGTCGCTGTTCGTGCTCGGCGGCGCGCGCTCGGGAAAAAGCCGCTATGCGCAAGTGCGCGCCGAAACCGCTGCGGGCAATCTCGTCTTCGTCGCGACCGCGGAGGCGTTCGACGACGAGATGCGCGATCGGATCGCGCGGCACCGCGCCGACCGCGATGCGCGCTGGCGCACGGTCGAGGCCCCGCGCGACCTGCCTGCCACGATCGACACGCTGCGCGGCGGCGAATCGGTCGTGCTCGTCGACTGCCTGACGCTGTGGGTGTCGAACCTGCTGCTCGCCGACGCCGATATCGCGCGCGCCGGCCGCGAGCTTTGCACCGCGATCGGCCGCTTCGACGGGACGCTGATCCTTGTCGCCAACGAGGTCGGGCTGGGTATCGTACCCGACAACGCGCTCGCGCGGCGGTTTCGCGATGCCGCCGGGCAACTCAATCAGGCGGTGGCTGCCGTCGCGGGCGAAGTCGTGCTGCTGACCGCGGGCCTCCCGTTCACGCTCAAGCCGCGCGCATAAGAAAAGGCCGCTTTCGCGGCCTCATCGCAATTGTGCGATCTTTCAAAAAACTGGAGCGGGCGAAGGGATTCGAACCCTCGACCCCAACCTTGGCAAGGTTGCATTTCCGCGTTTTTGGCTGTTTTCCGTTGATTGCCGCTGATCACCAAAATCCCACTTATCCGCCATTTTCTTCCAATTTGGCCTCCGGCAACCACGAGCGAACATCTTCGCGGTGGTAGCCCGGCGGTAGCCCAGAGAAAGAAAATGTGATAGTCCCCTGTCTATGAAAACGAAACTCTCAAAGACCGTGGCCGAAGTCGCCGAACCCAGATCAAGCCGTTATAATCTGTGGGATTCTGAGATTTCCGGCTTCGGATTACGGGTGACCCCAGCGGGTATGAAGAGCTGGGTGGTGAAGTACCGGACCGGCGAAGGCGGCCGAAGCGCGGTAGCCCGATGGTACACAATTGGCGGATTTCCTGAGATTTCCGCTTCCGACGCGCGAAAAGCAGCCGAGATTGCGCTCGCGCGGGTGCGTCTCGGAGAAGACCCCGGCGGCGAGCGCATTACAAAGCGCGCAGAAATGACCTTGGCGCAGGCCATCGATTTCTATGAGCAAGAGGGATGTTTCGTGCAGCGCGGCATCCGGCAGGGCGAACCGATGAAACCCATGACGAAGGACTATACCCTCGCGCGCCTCCGTCATCACGTCGTGCGGCTGCTAGGAAAAAGACGCGTCACCGAGATCGACGAGGGCGACATCACGACATTCGTGCGCGACGTCAGCGCCGGGAAGACAGCCCGCGACGAGTGGATCGTCGATCCCGAGACGGGCAAGCGCAGGCGCGTGATCGTGCGCGGCGGCGAAGGCGCGGCGCGCAAGGTCGTGCGCGACCTGTCGGCAGTTTACTCCTTCCTCAAGACGCACAAGCGAAAGACGCGTGTCACCCACAACCCGGTTGAGGACGCGAGCGTCCGGAAGACTGACAACAAGCGCACGCGCTTCCTCTCGATCGACGAAGTGAAGCGATTGGGCGCCGCGCTCGACACAGTCGAAGCCGCAGGCGCGAACGCCAAGGCGGTGAACATCGCGCGCTTGTGGGCGCTGTCGGGCTGTCGGCGAAACGAGATTGCTGGCCTGAAATGGTCCGAAGTCGATCTCGAACGCGGCTTGCTGATCTTCGACGATTCCAAGACCGGCCGAAGCGTCCGCCCGCTAGGTGCCGCTGCCACGGCGCTTCTTGAAGCCCTTAAGCCCGACGAGGCCGAGGGATATGTGTTCCCGGCGGAGCGCGGTGACGGCTTCTATCAGGGGACGAAGACAGTGTGGCAGGCGGCGATCAAGAAAGCAGATCTGCCCGGCGTGACGCCACATGTCTTGCGTCATACCTTGGGCAGTACCGCAGCTTCGGCGGGCGAAGCGCTCCTGATGGTAGGATCGCTGCTTGGCCATGCAAATGCCCGGTCGACCGCAATCTATGCGCATATCTCTCACGATCCGGCCCGAATGGCGGCCGATCGCGTAACCGCCCCCATTGCAGAAGCATTGGGTCGACCGTCTCCAGCGCCCAAGCGCGAGCAGAACGTGAAGCAGCCGGCGGATGCATAGGATGGGCCGCACCGCGATCAGTCTGGCGGCGCATTTGGCGCTATAAGCTTGGATGGTTGTCGTACAGAACCCGTGTAAAATAGCGCCGGATATATATTCGGCGGGTCGGGAAGGCGGGCGTCTAATGTCATCAAAGGTAATGGTAGAAGTTCAGGGCGACGCGCGACCTTCTCCTGAAATTGTGGTGATCGGCCTGACAACCAAGGCTGACCGCATCCGCGCGCTTGCACATGCCGGCTACCTGCGGACAGAGATCGCGAGCCTTCTCAAGATTCGCTATCAGCACGTCCGGCAGGTTCTCCAACGCTCGGGGATTAGCCTCGGCAAGACCCGCGACGTGGGCACGAACAACGCCTCCTCTCCAATCCAGGCAACCGCAGCCCGCCCAACGCGCGATTCCAAATCAAGGGCAAACGCCGTCGAGGCTTTCCCCCCGTCCAAGCTACTAGACGCCGGCTTCATACGGATCGGCGAATGGACCTCGGTCAGTGCCGAGGTCTTCGCACTCGACACAGCGGCCCCTCGCGAACCCGGCGTGTATGCCTTCGTGGTCGATGGCGTCATCCGATATATCGGCCTGACTCAACGAGGCCTCCGCGGTCGTATGGCGCACTATGTCCGTGGCCATAGTCGCCAGCGGACCAGTGCCCGTATTAAAGGCAGAATCTTGGCAGCACTGGACGAGGGCAGCCGCATCGAAGTTCTGGTTGCAACCCCTGAACCAACAGCGTGGAATGGGCTTCCCGTACTGACCGCACCGGGACTTGAGGCCGGACTGATTCGGTTGGTTCAGCCTGAATGGAATATGCAAGGTATCGGGTAATTGCCGCATTGGACTGGCGGGAAGTAGCAGGAAGAAAAGGTGCATGTTCGAACAACCCATCGAGACTATCGATGAAGCCACGCTCCAGCGCCTAATCGAAAATCAGGTCCCTGAAGGTCGCGACCTTGAGTTCAAGCGCGATTTGCCCGGCGGAAATGACGAGGCGACCCGAGAGTTTCTTGCGGATGTAACGGCATTCGCAAACGCCCAAGGCGGGCACATTGTCTTTGGAATCGATGAGGGCAATGGCGTGGCCGCCGATTTGCCGGGCGTCGAGGTAGACGACCCAGACGCTGCCATTTTGCGGCTTGAAGGAAAGTTGCAGACCGGCGTCGAGCCGCGTCTGATCGGAGTACGGTCTCGATGGGTCCCGCTTGCCAATGGGCGTGGAGCCCTCGTCCTAAGGATTCCCGGAAGCCTCAGCGCGCCCCACCGAGTTACCTATAAAGGCGGCGCACGTTTCTACGGGCGCAACAGTCGTGGCAAATTTGAGCTCGATGTCCACGACCTCAAGCATGCCTTCACGCAATCGGTCCAGCTTCCCCTTCAATTTCGGCAGCTCCACGCTGAAGCGATCGCGGCGGCACAAGGCGTCGATATGCCATTCTCGGTCGCGAAGGCTCCGACGGCGGTCGTCTCGATCGCGCCATTGGGCCTGTTTCGCGAGGATCGCACAATTGCGGTCACGCGCGACAACGCGGTCGTGCCGGTGCGGGCCGGCGCCTACACGGCGCTCGACACAATCGAGGGGGTGCTGGTCCATGCGCCGGTGAGCGAAGCCGGAACGGTCGGTTCCTATGCGCTAACCTATCGGACCGGTCGAACGGATTCGGCCTTTGTCATTGGCGGGGTACGACAACATGATGGCGAAGAGCGTCGCACCGTCTGGCCGACCACTTTCGAGCAAGGCTTGCAGGCGATGCCGAACTCCACGCAGATGCTGCTCCGCCAATTCGGAATTGAGGGTCCTTGGGTGATCCTGACAAGCGTCTTTGGCGCGAAGGGCTTTCGGATGATCGTAGGCGACGGCTATCCAACGGATCTAGCGTTTCGCGACAATGTCTTGCTCGGTCAGCATATCGTCGAGCATATCGATGATGAAGCGCTGATGCCGATCGCCGAAGCGTTCTGGTTGCTGTTCGGCATCCATCGTCCGAAAGGCCGCGCCCTCGGCGCCGAGCGATAGATAACCTTCAACAAGCCTGACATTTGCTGACGGAATCTGTTGAAGGTCCTGTCCGGTCGCGCCGGACAGGACCGCTCGCGCGCTAGCCGCTATTGCGTCGGCTCGGACGCGACCAGATCAGGCTGTAGGTCGCACCGCCCTCGTCGTCGAAGAGGTTGGCGTAGATTGGGGCCGCGAAGCTTGGATCGTCGAGCTTGACGCCCAAATAGGCACGCCCTTCGTTCGACTGCTTGGCCCAGGCAGCACCCACCTCGGCGTTGCCGATGAAAACCCGGTGCGTGGGCGCGTTTTCGCTGAGCGGATTTTGGTCGGGGACGATGCGAACGCCCTTGGCCTGAACGCTGAGTGTCAAGATGTCGCCGACGAACTCGCCGTTAGCAGTCTTCTTGAAAGTGCCGATGGTAGCCATGTTGATGTCCTTTCCAAACCCGAAACCATGCCCTTCATGGCCTCGATGGCTTGGGACATGACCGGGACTGCCGCGGCCGCAGCCGAAGGCCCGCAAGCGAAGCTGGAGGACGGTGAGGGACGCTCTTTTTTGTCTCGCGAGGAATGACGGCGCTTGCCGCCGGCAGGGGAAAAAAGGGCGAACCGGCCGTTGCGGCCCCGGGCGGTAGAGGCGCAGCCGGTTTCGGTCATCAAGCCATTTCGAAGAGGCCGTGAGGGGCGGGGTTTCGCGAAGGGCGAAAGGAGAAGGGCTACCTCCGCCGACTCTCTTCAAGAGCCATGCGGTGATTGTCGATGACAGGTCGCGTTGGTCAGGCGCCAACCTTGGGGCGACCGCGCCGTGCCGGCGTTCCCGCAACCTTGGTCGCTGGCTTCGCAGCGGGCTTGCGTCCACCGCCGCGCCCCTTGGTGCCGAGGCCGATCGACTTGGCGAGCACCCGCCGGGTTTCGGCATAATTCGGCGCGACCATCGGATAGTCCTTCGGAAGGTTCCACTTGGCGCGATAGTCGTCGGGCGTCATGCCATAGGCCGTCATCAAATGACGCCGCATCATCTTCAGCTTCTTCCCGTCCTCGAGACAGACGATGTAGTCGGGCTTGACCGATGAACGGATGGAAACCGCCGGCTTTTGCGCCTCGACCGGTTCGACAACCGGCGAACCCAGGCCCGAGAGCGCACCGTGAACGCGCGTGATGAGACCGGGAAGATCAGCGAGGCCGACACTGTTGTTCGATACATGCGCCGCGACAATATCAGCGGTCAGCGTGAGCAACATATCCTGAGTATCTTCGGCCATCGGTCATCTCCTCTTCGCCCCATGCCCTATCGACTGCCTTGCCGCCCGGCCATGACTATTTGACCGATAGGGTAACGCGCCGCGCGCCCCAAGGCGCGCGGCGCGCGATTTTTGCCGGATAGAATGGACGGCGGCCCCCGCCGCCGCCCACGGTCGTCACGCGGCTTTGCGCTGCGGTTCGCCCTCGGTTTCCGGCACCGTCAGTTCGCTATGGGCCGCCACGGACCCCACTCCGCCGCGCGTTGTGTAGGCGGCGGGCGGGAAAGCCATCCATTTCGGCACCCAGTCCTCGACCTTGGTCCGGCCATTTATGCCTTCCACATGGTCGCGGATGATGGCCTTCAAGGTTGTGCCCTTCTCCTTGGCATTGGCGGCGGCGACTTCGGTTCCGCCGACCTCGGCCACAAGCGCGGTCAATACCTCCCTGTCGCGAAGACCTTCAAAGAAGGCACCGTCGGCGCTCCACCATTTCGCCATGTCGAGACCTATATGAAGGCCAACCGTCTCCACGGCCGCGCTCCCCGCGAACAACTTCTCGCCGATCACAATGGCGATCACGTCCATGACGGCGCGGTCGGGAAGGTGGAGCAACCGCTGGAAAAGCGCCGCGAGCGGCATCGGATTGCCGCCGGTCACGCTCGGTTCCTCGGCGTCGAAACCAAGCAGCGCGAGCACCGCGCGGCGCTTTTCGTCGAAAGCCGTCCCGGCGCGGCTGACCTCGACGCTTTCGCGCACATCCTCGTCCTTCGCCGCCTGCGGCTCGATCCGCACATTCCATAGCGGCGACCCCGCGACGGCATGGGCGACCATCAAGCGCAGCGCGACGGCGGGATGGCCCGTCAGCGCCGCGCGCACGGCGGCATGGCGGTGGAGGTCCACATAGGTCTGCATTCGCGCCGTCAGTTCGGGCCGCGCCGCTTTCGGTGCGGCTTCGATCTTCTCGCCCTTATCGAGCCGCGCCGCTTCCTTGGCGGTGACATAGCCTTCGTGAATGTCGATTTCGCCGCTATCACGCACCTCGATGTATATACGGCCGCCCTTCCGTTTGGCGGCTTGGCGAAACTCCCATGACCGGAAGTTGTCGCCCTTGGGCAGGACGACGACGTCGCTCCACCCGTCGACCAGCAACGCCAAGCGGCGGTCCTCGATGGCGGCGAGCTGCACGGCCCAGAAGGCATCGCTGTCCCGAAAATAGCGATCGTCTCCGAACAGGTCGGCGATAATCGCCAGCCCGCTCGCCTCGACGTCGAACAGCGCATGTTCGGCCCGGATCGCGCCGCCGCCGAACAGCCAGCCCTTGAGCTGGTTCCCCTGCGGGCAATAGGTCTGCGGGTCGTCGAACAGCGCCAGCCAAGCGCGCTGCTGGCTTTTGGACGCCATCGTCAGATGCCGCACGGTGCCCGAACTGATCTTTTCCTTGGCATAGAGCGAGCGGATACGCGGCAGCAAATTGCCGAGGGCGAGGATGCGCTTCACCATCGGTTCGGGCATCCCGAACGTATCGGCAAGGTCGGCGACGCTGCGCCCTTCCCTGACCAGCCGCGTATAAGTTTCCCATTGCGTCATGATCTGCCCCCTTCTGAGTGGTTTAAAATTGATGATATTTTGGATGACGAAGGAGACATGGAATGCCGAGCAAGAAGCATCGCCCGGAAGAGATTATCGGCAAGCTGCGTGAAGCGGAGGTTGTGCTGGCGCAGGGCGCCACGACCGCCGAGGCGTGCCGTCGGATCGCGATCAGCGAGCAGACCTACTATCGTTGGCGCAAGGAATACGGTGGCCTGAAGACCGATCAGGCGCGCCGGATGAAGGACCTGGAGAAAGAGAATGCGCGGCTTCGCCGTGCGATATCCGACCTGACGCTGGACAAGCTGATCCTGCAGGAAGCTGCTCGGGGAAACTTCTGAGCCCCGCGCGCCGCAGGCGCTGTATCGACCACATCAGGACGATGATGCCGGTGTCCGAGCGACGGCTCTGCCGCGTGCTCGGACAGCACCGATCGACGCAGCGCAAGGCGCCCCGCGGGGCGGATGACGAAGCCGCTCTCACCGAGGATATCATCGCGCTGGCGCGGCAATATGGTCGCTATGGCTATCGCCGGGTGACGGCGTTGCTGCGCGATGCGGGGTGGCATGTGAACCGCAAACGGGTCGAGCGCATCTGGCGTCGCGAGGGGCTCAAAGTGCCGCAAAGGCAGCCGAAGCGCGGGCGGCTGTGGCTGAACGACGGATCGTGCATCCGGCTCCGGCCGGAATATCCCGGCCATGTCTGGTCTTACGACTTCGTCGAGGGCCGCACCCATGATGGGCGCAAATACCGGATCCTGTCGATCATCGACGAGGCAAGCCGGGAGTGCCTGGCGTTGCCGGTGGCGCGTAAGCTCAAGAGCGACGACGTGCTCGCGGCACTGGCCGAGCTGTTCGTCACGCGTGGGCCGCCGGCGCATATACGATCGGACAATGGCCCGGAGTTTATCGCAACGGCGGTGCAGCAATGGCTCGCCCAGATCGGCGTGAAGACGCTCTACATCACGCCGGGCAGCCCGTGGGAGAATGGCTATTGCGAAAGCTTCAACGGGTCGCTGCGCGATGAACTGCTCAACGGTGAGATCTTCTACTCGCTCGCCGAAGCCCGGATCCTGATCGAAGCTTGGCGGCGACATTACAACACCGTTCGGCCGCACAGCTCGCTGGGATACCGACCACCCGCGCCGGAGGCCGTTCCATCGCCAGTGTCGCCCTCCGGTTCCGCGTCGCTCCACCTCCGGCCAACACTGGCGATGGAGGCGTCAATGCACTAACAATCCACCCGGACCGCTCGGTGGGGGCCGGTCAGGGGCACCTGCGGCACATCCAATTAATACCGATACAATGCCGCTTGGCCGCCCCACTGACGCAATCGATCTCACATTCTTCACGACATCTGCGGGACGATGGCACGCGCGACCGCGTCGATGATCACTCGGCCCAATTATTGGTGCACAATCACCCCACGCGTGAATTCGCCCCGCATGAACGTCACCCACCTAAATCCGCTCGAACGCCAAATCCTGGAAGTCGAAACTGAAATCGGTCGCGGGCGAGATGGCCTGCAGCTTCATGCCTCTGACGGTGCCGTCGAACCCCTGTTCGAAGCCGACGAATGCGTCGGCATTGATGCTGCGGTCAACCCAGCGCGCGACGAAGATGTTGCCGCTATACGGTTGGAGCGTCGCCTCGAGCGAGGCCGTGCGGCTGATCTTCAGTACCAGCCTGTCGCCGTCGCGGCGAACCACGGCGTCGCCGCGCCAGGGGTCGCGAAAGGTCCCGGCATAGGCGTCGAGGGGAAGCGTCGGAGGCGCCGCGGCGGCAAGCCGCGCAGCGACATCTTTCTCTGTCGCGTCGGCCTCGGCTACCTTGCCAGCAGCATAGGCCGACGCGATGTCGACCCAGTCGCGCCGCGGCGCGCCGATATAGGCATCGAGAATCTGGTTGTTCACCGCCTGCATTGCCGCCCCCGCTTCCTGGTTGGTGAAGACGAGAACGCCGAGCTTCAGCTCGGGGATCATCGCCACCGAGGTGACGGTGCCGATGACCCCGCCGGTGTGGGCGACGCGCTTGAAGCCGAAGCTGTCGCTCAAGTCCCAGCCGAGCCCATAACCGGAGAAATGCGTGCGAAGGAGGCCGTCGAGTGCGGGGCTCGAGGGCGTCACGACGTTCATTGTCCACATCTCGGCGCTGCGTTCGGGCGAGAAAAGGCGGGGGCCGCCGGGCGCCGCGCCCTCCCCAAGCTGGACCATCAGCCATTTGGCCATGTCCGCGAGGCTGCAGTTGATGGTACCGGCGGGACCGATAACATCCATGTTCACCGCGGCGATCGGCTTCGCCGCACCGTCGATGACGACATGCGGCGACGCAATGTTCGCGCGGTCGCCCACACGGCCAAGACTGGCGGTGCAGCGCGTCATGCCCAGCGGCTTCATGATGCGGGTCTCGATGAAATTTTCCCAGGATTGCCCCGTGGCCGACGCGACAACCTCGCCGGCCACGACATAGAGAAGATTGTCATAGTGATATTGCGACCGGAAGCTGGAGACCGGCCGGAGATGGCGAAGCCCGCGCATGATCTCGGTGCGCGATATGTCGGTCGCGGGCACGAACATGAGATCGCCCGCGCCAGGCCCAAGGCCGCTGCGATGCGTCAGAAGATCGCGGATCGTGAACTCGCGCGTGACATAGGGGTCATACATCCGGAAGTCGGGCAGATGGTCGATGACCTTGTCGTCCCACGTCAGCTTTCCCTCATCGACGAGGATCGCCAGCGCCGCCGCGGTAAAGGCCTTGGTGTTAGATCCGATCTGGAAGATCGTATCGGGGGTGACGCGCGGCGCTTTGCCCGCCTCGCGCACGCCATAGCCCTTGGCGAAGACGAGCTTGCCGTCCTTGACGATCGCGACGGCCATCCCCGGAACGTCGAACGCGGCCATCGCACGCGATACCGTTGCGTCGATCTTGCCGGACGCGAGGTCCTCGTACCGTTTCTCCTGCCGCGTATCGGGCTCCTTCGCGGACGCCGGCGACAGCGGGGAGCCGGCGGTAACCAGCGCGAGAAGCAGGGCGAGCGACGGGTTGGTACGGGTCATGCGATTTTCCCTTCCGATATGATCGCGCCGGCCCCCGGCGCGACAGGGTGCGCGGTCTCGTCTTCGCGCGACCGGACGGTCCGGTCGAACAATTTGAGGAGCAGCGCCGCGGCGACGCCGATCGCACCGGCGACGGCGAAGAAACGTTCGGTGCCGAGCGGCTGCCACAGCGTGCCGATCCAGCCGGCGAATAGATTGCCGAAGAAGCCTGCCGAGTACCAAAGGGCGATCGTCGTCGCCGCGAGGTTTGCCGGCGCAAGCCGCGCGAAGAGGCCGACCCCGACGGGGAGGATGTAGAGTTCGCCGACGGTCAGAAGCGCCATGAACAACGCAAGCCAGACCCACGATACCGGAGCCGCGCCGGCGGTTCCCGCCACCGCTGCAAGCAGGAAGAAAGCGAGGCCGACAAGCGTGGCGCCGATCGCCATCTTGCTCATCGTCGACAATTCGCGGTCCGCCTCGGTCCGACGGTTCCATCGCCTGACGAGCCATGGCGAGAGCGAAATGACGATAAGCGAGTTGAGCGCGAGGAACCAGGTCACCGGAATGACGAGACCGCTCCCGACCGAGCGGTCGACCTCGCTGTCAGCCCACAGGGTCATCGTATTGCCGATCTGTTCGTAGGCGCCGCGAAAGATCACGATCACCGCCGCGATCCCGGCGAGCAGGGCAAGCTGCGATCCGAGGCTGCGCCGCGGCGGCGCGGCTGCCGCCGGCTCGCTCGCC
>NZ_DATMST010000313.1:0-3507 GCF_035565275.1 Sphingopyxis sp. | reverse complement strand
ATCGCGGCGCGGGCGGCCCAGTAATAGGCCGCGGCGCGCTGTTCGCTGTCGGGCGCTTCCTTTGCGACGCGGTCGAAGGCGACGAGCGCGGTGCGGTAATCGCGAAGCCGCCACGAGGCGAGACCCTGCACCCACGCACCTTGCGTCGCCCAGGCGCCGCCACCTGCGGTGCAGGCGAGCGACAGGCGCAGCGCATTCTGGTCGTCATTCTCGATATAATAGGACCAGGCGACCTTTTGCGTCCATTCGGCGCGCGCTTCGGAGCTGAGACCCGTGGCCGCGTTGAGCAGCGCTTCGGCGCCCGCGGGATCGTCGTTCTTGATCCGGTCGGGAATCGATGCGGCAAGCCGCGCGGCGGCCGGGTCGCTGACGCTGTCGGCGCCCAGACGGCGCGGCGCGCTGCCCGACCATGCGAGACGCGCCTGAAAGGGAAGCGTCGGCAGGTCGGTCGCGCCGCGCTTCGTTGCGAGACGGCCGAGCTGTTCGGCTTGGGGCAGATACGGCGAGCGCGAAAGGATCGGCATGATGTCGGCGACTTCGGCGCGCGGGCTGCCCGCCGCGGTCAGCAGTTCGGCACGCAGGAAATCGTTGAGGGGGCCATTGTCGGCGCTGTCGAGCAGGGATCTGGCTTCGGCCCAGCGCTGGCCGCGGATCGCGGTCAGAACCTGCGTATAAAGCTGTTTCTGCTTTGACGAGAGGATATCGGGCACCGTTTGGGGTGCCGATACCGATCCGCGGTCGCCCGCATCGGCGGCGAACGCCGGCAATGCGGCGGCGGCCGTGGCCAGCACCGCGCATGAAACGAAAGTCTTGATCATCTTCTGCATCTGTCAACGTCCCCGGTTGAACAGTTTCAGGCTATCCCAGGCCGCCGCTTTCTGCGCGGGCCGGGCCAGCAGCATCGCGGGATGCGCCACAGCCACTGTCTCCACCTTGCGGCCATCTTGGTTAACATCGAGTAACTTTCCGCGCACATCAGGCAAGGATGCGGCGGCCGCCATGCGTGTGATGTCGCTGCCGACGAGCAAGAGGCGCGCCGGCTTCGCGATCTGCAGGTGGTGCCAGAGCAGCCGGTCGAGTTCGGCCGCCTCTTCACCGTCGCAGCGCCCGCCGGCGGGGCGGGTGACCGCGAGGCTCGCGACGTAGCAGTCGCCACGCGCCATGCCGATCGCGTTCATCATCGCATCGAGCAGCTGGCCGGCGGGACCGGAAAAGAGCGTGCCGTCGCGCTGGTCGTCGATTTCGGGCCACGCCGTCAACAGCATCAAGGGCGCTGCGACAGGACCCGCGGGCAGCACGCGCCGCGCATCCCACTGGCTTCCCGGAACGTCGCTGTCCTCGGCCAGCCAGCGCTGGAAGTCATCCCAATCGTCGGGAAAGACGACGGGGCCCTTGGGATCGAGGACCTCGGGAGCTTCCTGACGCTGCAGCGCAGCGGGAAGCGGAGGAAGTTCGGGTTCGACGTCGACGACGCGTTTGGGCTTGCTTGCCGCAGCGTCATTTGCCGGAGGTGCGACGAGCCAGCCCGCCGGCGTCTCGCCGACGAGCGCATCAACGCCGGCCAACGACCACCAGTCGCATGTGCTTTCGGCTAGCAGTGCTGAATATGACCCACCCATCGATTTACACCAAACAGGTGGTTGACGGACCCGTCAATTGGCGGGCATCGCAATTCGTGACAGAATGAGCGCCGGACACGATGAATGATCGGCGCGGGGACGGCAGAAAGGTATTTGCGGTGAGCGAACGGGAATCGATGCCCTATGACGTGGTCATCGTCGGCGCAGGTCCGGCGGGGCTTTCGGCGGCGATCCGCCTGAAACAGCTGGCGAATGAGGCGGGCGGCGAATTGTCGGTGTGCATTCTCGAGAAGGGGTCCGAAGTCGGCGCGCATATCCTGTCGGGCGCGGTGATCGATCCGAAGTCGCTCGACGAGCTTTTGCCCGAATGGCGCGATCAGGGTTGCCCGCTCGCCGAGGTGCCCGTGAATGACAACCAGCACTGGGTGCTGACGAAGACGAAAAAGTTCGGCCTGCCTGAATTTATTTCGCCGGGCTTCATGCACAACAAGGGCACCTACACCGGCAGTCTGGGCAACCTCTGCCGCTGGCTCGCCGAGCAGGCCGAAGGGCTGGGCGTCGAAATCTTCCCCGGCTTCCCGGCGGCCGAAATCCTCTACAACGAGGATGGCTCGGTCAAAGGCGTGGCAACGGGTGACATGGGCGTCGCGCGCGACGGCAGCCACAAGGGCGACTATGCCCCCGGGCTCGAACTCCACGCGAAATATACCTTCTTCGCCGAGGGCGTGCGCGGTCACCTGACCAAGCTTCTCAAGCCTCAATTCGCGCTCGATGCCGATTGCGAGCCGCAGGTCTATGGCCTCGGCGTCAAGGAATTGTGGGATATCAAGCCCGAGAATCATGCCGCGGGCCGCGTGATCCACACGCAGGGCTGGCCGCTAGACCAGAATGCCAATGGCGGCGGCTTCCTCTACCATCAGGCGAACGGGCAGGTCGCGCTCGGTTTCGTGACCTGGCTCAATTATCGCAATCCGCATATCTCTCCCTTCCAGGAGATGCAGAAGTGGAAGACGCACCCCGAGATCGCGAAGATACTGAAGGGCGGCAAGCGTGTTTCCTATGGCGCCCGCGCGATCAGCGATGGCGGCCTGCAGTCCGTGCCGAAGCTCGCCTTTCCGGGCGGTGCATTGATCGGCGACACCGCCGGTTTCCTGAACGTGCCGCGGATCAAGGGGACGCATACCGCGATGAAGTCGGGGATGATGGCGGCCGAGGCGGCGTTCGCGGCGGTGACCGCAGGACGCAGCGCCGACACGCTCGACGCCTATCAGGCGGCGTTCGACGACAGCTGGGTGAAAAAGGAACTGAGCGTCGTCCGCAATGTGTTGCCGCTGGTCGAGAAATATGGCGACCTTGCGGGAACTTTGCTGTCGGGGATCACGATGTGGCTCGAAACGCTGAAGATCAAAGTCCCCTTCACGATGAAGCATCATCCGGACAATGAAAGCCTGTACCGGGCCGACATCATGCCGAAACCCGACTATCCCAAACCCGACGGCGTGCTGACCTTCGACCGCCTGTCGTCGGTGTTCGTATCGAACACCAATCACGAGGAAGACCAGCCGGTCCACCTTCAGCTCAAGGATCCGTCGATCCCGGTTGCGTATAATTTGCCGCTTTATGACGAGCCGGCGCAGCGTTATTGTCCCGCCGGCGTCTACGAGATCGTCGGCGAGGCCGAGGGCGATCCCAAATTCGTGATCAACGCGCAGAATTGCGTCCATTGCAAGACGTGCGACATCAAGGACCCGACCCAGAATATCAACTGGGTCACCCCCGAAGGCGGCGGAGGCCCCAATTATCCGAACATGTAAGCTCGCGTATCTCCTGCCGGCCATCGCCGCCCTTATGGCGGCGGTGCCGGCTGCGGCCGCGGAAGACAGCGGCGCGGCACTGAACGCACTGGGCGCCGATGCCTACGGGCTGG
>NZ_DATMST010000312.1:0-10150 GCF_035565275.1 Sphingopyxis sp. | reverse complement strand
GCGCCTTCGACGGCGAAGGCTTGCCGACCGCGCCGCGCGACATCGTCGCGGACGGCAAGATCACCGGCTGGCTGCTCGACACGGCTTCGGCGAAACAGCTCGGTCTGACGCCGACCGGCCATGCGAGCCGCGGCGGTGGCGCATCGGGGGTCGGCGCGAGCAACCTCCACCTTGCGGCGGGCCAGCTTACGCCTGCCGCCCTCATGGATGGCGTTGCCGAGGGAATCTATATCACCGAACTGATCGGCCAGGGCGTCAACCCGGTGACCGGCGATTACAGCCGCGGCGCGTCGGGTTTCCTGATCCGCGATGGCGCGATCGCAGGGCCGATCGCCGAATTCACCATCGCAGGCAATCTGATCGACATGTTTGCAGCTCTCGTCCCCGCGAACGATCTCGAATTCCGCCACGGCACCAATGCGCCGACGTTGCGCATCGACGGCATGACCGTCGCGAGCAGCTAGGACCGGCAGCGTTGCCCGGCCGCAACCTCGAAGCCGTGATCGCCGCGACCCGCGAGGTCGGCGACATGGCGATGGCGCGCTGGCGCGGCGAAGGGCAAGCGGTCAATGTCTGGCACAAGTCGCACGACAATCCGGTCAGCGACGTCGATCTTGCGGTTGATGCGCGGCTCAAAGCGGTGCTCGGCGCGATGGTGCCCGAAGCCGGCTGGCTGTCGGAAGAAACCGCCGACAATGAAGACCGCCTGTCGTGCCGCGCGATGTGGTGCGTCGATCCGATCGACGGCACGCGCGACTTCATCCGCGGCCGCCCCGGCTGGTGCGTGTCGGTCGCGCTCGTGATCGACGGCGCGCCCGAACTCGGCGTACTCTACGCCCCCGCGCTCGACGAGTTGTGGGTCGCGCAGCGCGGCAAGGGCGCTCTCCTCAACGGCGAGCCGTTGCAGGCCAGCCGCCGCACGTCCTTCGACGGCGCGCGTGTACCCGCGGACAGCCTGCCGAAGATCGACCGCGACCTTGTGATGGTCACCAAGCCGAACAGCATCGCGCTGCGCATGGCGCTCGTCGCCGACGACCGCGCCGACCTCGTCGCGACGCTACGCTGGGGTTTCGAATGGGATGTTGCCGCCGCGGCGCTGATCGCGAGCGAAGCAGGGGCGACGGTAACAGACGCCTTCGGCGCGCCTCTGGCCTTCAACACCCCGCGTGCGCAAGCGTTTGGTGTCATCGCCTGTGCCCCGGGAATCCACGCGGCCGTCGTCGGCCGGTTGCACGATCGCGCCGTCGCTCTTACATCCTAGCCTTGACCGGTGCCGGACGTTTCCGCAACGTGGAAACCCCGGCAATCCACCGCACTTCGCTTGACAATCGGGGCGACTCACCTTAGTTGCGCCTGCATTCCGACATCTTGACCGGACGGCGAAGCGCGCCTGCGCATCGTGGTCCGCTTTTTGCGTTGGAAATTCAGACGCTTTGAGATGGGGCCGATTGCCACCGGCCCTGTGGAGCAGGAGAAAGTACCCAATGGCACGTATTGCGGGCGTCAATTTGCCCACCAACAAGCGCGTGATCATCGCGCTCACCTACATCCACGGCATCGGTCGCAAGACCGCCGTCGACATCGCCGACAAGCTGGGCATCGACCACACGCGTCGCGTTCAGGATCTTTCGGATGCCGAAATCCTGCAGATCCGCGAAACGCTCGACGCCGACCACACGGTCGAGGGTGATCTTCGCCGTAACACCGCGATGAACATCAAGCGCCTGATGGACCTTGCCTGCTATCGCGGCCTGCGTCATCGCAAGGGCCTGCCGGTCCGCGGCCAGCGCACGCACACCAATGCGCGCACCCGCAAGGGCAAGGCCAAGCCGATCGCCGGCAAGAAGAAATAAGGTCGAGCGCGTCCATCCCGGACGCGCTTCCTTGTTTCTTTCCCCTGCCGGGGCAGCGGCGAACCGCCCGCCACCGGCCATTCAGGATTAGGTTAGGAATTACTCATGGCTCGTGAACCGCAGCGTCTTCGTCGGCGCGAACGCAAGAATATTTCGTCGGGTGTCGCGCACGTCAACGCGACTTTCAACAACACGATGATCACCATCACCGACGCGCAGGGCAATGCGATTGCCTGGTCGAGCGCCGGCATGATGGGCTTCAAGGGCAGCCGCAAGTCGACTCCCTACGCGGCGCAGGTCTGCGCCGAAGACGCCGGCAAGAAGGCCGCCGAGCACGGCGTCCGCACGCTGGAAGTCGAAGTCAAGGGCCCCGGCGCCGGTCGTGAATCGGCCCTCCGCGCCCTGCAGGCGGTCGGTTTCCACATCACGTCGATCCGCGACGTGACGCCGATCCCGCACAATGGCGTCCGCCCGGCCAAACGCCGCCGCGTCTGACGTCTTTTCGGGCGCGCCTCACCGCCGGGGCGCCGCCCGCAGAAAAATCCTCGCTGGACAGGCAGCCGACCCCTGCCTGTCCCGCCCAAAGCAAAGGGAAGTCTATGACTGTCAATATCCGGAACTGGCAGGAATTGAAGAAGCCCAGCAACCTGGAAATCAAGGCTGGCAGCGACGGCAAGCGCAAGGCGACCTTCGTCGCCGAACCGCTCGAGCGCGGCTTTGGCCTGACGCTCGGCAACGCGCTGCGTCGCGTTTTGCTCTCGTCGCTCCAGGGTGCGGCTATCACGTCGATCAAGATCGAGAACGTGCTCCACGAATTCTCGAGCCTGGCCGGCGTGCGTGAAGACGTCACCGACATCGTGCTCAACGTGAAGCAGATCGCGCTCAAGATGGAAGGCGAAGGCCCGAAGCGTCTTCAGCTTTCGGCGACCGGTCCAGCGACCGTCAAGGCCGGCGATATCATGGTGTCGGGCGACATCAAGGTGATGAACCCGAACCACGTCATCTGCCACCTCGACGACGGCGCGACGCTGAACATGGAACTCGTTGCCGACACCGGCAAGGGTTACGTCCCCGCGACGGCCAACCGTCCGATCGACGCGCCGATCGGCCTGATCCCGGTCGACTCGCTCTACTCGCCCGTGCGCCAGGTCGCCTACAAGGTCGACAATGCCCGCATCGGCCAGGAGCTGGATTATGACAAGCTGAACCTGACCGTCGAAACCGATGGCACGATCACCCCGGAAGACGCCGTCGCTTACGCCGCGCGCATCCTCCAGGACCAGCTCCAGGTCTTCGTCCACTTCGAAGAAGCGATGAACGACAGCGGGCTCATCGGCATGGCGGCTCCGTCGACCACCGCCGATGAATCGGACGTCAACCAGCTCAACCGCTTCCTTCTCAAGAAGGTCGACGAGCTCGAACTGTCGGTCCGCAGCGCCAACTGCCTCAAGAACGACAACATCATCTATATCGGTGACCTCGTTCAGAAGACCGAAGCCGAAATGCTCCGCACCCCGAACTTCGGCCGCAAGTCCTTGAACGAAATCAAGGAAGTGCTGTCGTCGATGGGCTTGCGCCTCGGCATGGACATCCCCGGCTGGCCGCCGGAAAATATCGAGGAAATGGCCAAGAAGCTCGAACAGGAACTTCTCGGCTGATCTTGCGCCCCGGCTTCGGCCGGGGCCACCAACGGGAAGGGGTCGGCCCGCAATCGACCTGGCTTGGGGTACCTCGAACGGCCCCTCTGACAAACGAAGGAATGGATTATGCGTCATAAATCGGGTGGCCGGAAGCTGCAGCGCACGAGCGCGCATCGCACGGCCCTGTTCCGCAACATGTCGGCCTCGCTCATCAAGCACGAGCAGATCACGACGACCGTCGCGAAGGCGAAGGAACTGCGTCCCTATATCGAAAAGCTCGTCACGCTGGCCAAGCGCGGTGGCCTTGCCAACCGCCGCCTCGCAATGAGCCGTTTGATGGACGACACCCAGCTGTTGAAGCTGTTCGACGTCCTCGCCGAACGCTACAAGGACCGCAACGGCGGCTACACCCGCGTCATCAAGGCCGGCATCCGCGCCTCGGACGCGGCACCGATGGCCGTCATCGAATTCGTCGACCGCGACGTCGATGCCAAGGGCCAGGATTCGGGTCCCGTCGAGCAGTATGACGACGAGATGGCCGAAGCCTGAGCTTCGCCTCTTCGTTAAAAGATCAAGGGCGGCATCCGGAAGGATGGCCGCCCTTTTTCATACCGAGATAACGGCGGCTTTTGAGGTGGTGAGCGGACATTAGCTCACCCCCACTTTCGTCATCCCGGGCGTGATCCGGGATCCATCGCAGCGCTGAAGTCATAGATCCCGGATCAAGTCCGGGACGACGATGCTAGATATCCTCCCTGTCGCGCAGTGATGGGGAGGGGGACCACCGCGAAGCGATGGTGGAGGGGCCCGCGACCGCGCGTCAAAGCCCCTCCGTCAGCGCTGCGCGCTGCCACCTCCCCATGGCTTCGCCACAGGGGGGAGCTTGGGGCCACACCGGTCGTCAGCTGACGCCGTCTCTTTCAAGGGATTCCCTTGGCACTCGAAAAGGGCTTGACCCCGCATCCCTTTCATCCGATATTTCTGTTATGACAGAAATTATAGAACAAATGCCGAAGCTGTCCCCCGCAACGACCGAGTTCATCCTTCATTGGGGTAACCTCGGCGGGCAATGGGGCGTCAACCGGTCGGTTGCGCAGATTCACGCCTTGCTGTTCGTTTCCGATCGTCCGCTCCACGCCGAAGAAATCGCCGAGATGCTGGGACTCGCGCGCTCGAACGTCTCGAATTCAATCAAGGAACTGCTCGGCTGGCGACTGATCGAACGCGTCCCTCTGCTCGGCGACCGGCGCGACCATTTCACCGCCGAAAAGGACATATGGGAAATGGTCACGCGCATCGCCGCCGGCCGCAAGGCGCGCGAGATCGATCCCGCCGAGGCCGCGCTCAAGGTCTGCGTCGCGCGCGCGGCGCATGATCCCGCGCTCAGCGACAGCGCCAGGGCGCGCCTCGCCGACATGCTCGATTTCGTGACGACGATGAGCCGCTGGCACGACGAGATGCTGGACGTGCCCAAACCGGCGCTGATGCGGTTGATCAAGCTCGGTGCCGGGGTGACGAAGCTGATCAACTGGCGCCCCGGTCGCGGGAAAGACGGCGGCAAGGACGCAAGATAGGAGACGGGCTATGCTGCGCGAACCAAAAGCCGACACGGCACCCCTCGCCTCCACCGTCGCCCGCGATGGCGGCGATGCGCTCTACGACTATCGCTTTCGCCGCCTCGTCGCCCCCCACGCATGGAATGCGCTTCCCGAGGATATTCGCCGGCGCTTTTCCAAGCGCCTGTTCGACCAGCGCGTCACGACCTATGCTGGCGAGATCGTGTGGACGCGCCTGTCCCGCGCCGGCTGGCTGCTCGCGCAGTTCTGCCGCCTGATCGGTGCGCCGCTGCCGACGAACGTGAGCGGCCCTGCACCCGCCGCGGTCGCGGTGTCGGAGGATCGCGCCAGCGGTGGACAGTGCTGGACGCGGCTTTACGGCCGCGCGAAAGGACATCCGCAAGTCATCCACAGCGCGAAAAGCTTCGCAGGCCCGACGGGGCTCGAGGAACATATCGGCGGCGGTTTCGGCATGGCACTCACGGTGCGGGCGGAGGCCGACGCGCTGATCTTTTCGTCGGATCATTATTTCTGGCAGATCGCGGGGCTGCGCCTTCGCCTGCCGCACTGGCTGGCCCCCGGCGCCACGGCGGTGACGCATCAGCATCTGGGTAACGGACGCTTCGCCTTCGATCTCAGGGTCGTGCATCCGCTATTCGGCGAGTTGCTGAACCAGCACGCGGTGTTCCGCGATGCCTGACCTGCGCGTCCTCGTTATCGGGGCGACGGGTGTCTTCGGTAGCCGGCTCGCCGAACTCGCGGCGCGCGAGCCGCGAATCGCGCTCACGCTGGCCGCCCGCGACCGCAAAAAACTCGAAACACTGGCCGCACGGCTTGGCGGCTTGCCCGTCCGCGCGCTCGATCGCAAGCGGCTCGTCGCCCCCGATCTCGCGGGCTTCGACGTGGTGATCGACGCCGCTGGGCCTTTTCAGGCGTCCGCGCCCACGGTGATCGAGGCCGCGGTCGCGGCGGGCGTCCACTATGTAGATCTCGCCGACGGGCGTGCCTTCGTCGCGGCGATCGGCCGGCACGATGCCGATGCCCGAGCGGCCGGGGTCAGCGTCACGACGGGCGCAAGTTCGATCCCGGCCCTGTCGCATGCCGCGATCGACACGCTGACCGACGGCTGGCGACGCATCGACCGGATCAGGATCGGTATCTTTCCCGGCAATCGCGCCCCGCGCGGGCTGGCGGTGGTGCAGGCGATCCTCTCCTATGTCGGCCATCCGGCGCGCGTCTGGCGCGAAGCGCGCTGGACGAACGTTCCCGGCTGGGGAATGACGCATCGCTGGACCGTTCCGGGCGTCGGCACGCGATGGGCGAGCGTATGCGATACGCCCGAGCAGGATCTGCTCGTGCAACGCTATCGCCCGCAAGAGAGCGCCGAATTCTTCGCGGGCATGGAGTTGTCGATCCTGCATCTCGGTCTCGCACTCCTCGCGTTTCCGGTCCGCCGGGGCTGGATTGCCAGCCTCGGCCCCGCGGCCCGGCCGTTGCTCGCGATGGCAAAATGGCTCCTGCCTTTTGGCAGCGACGTCGGCGCGATGGACATCGTCATCGACGGCCGCGACGCCGGAGACAAACCGCGCGAAGCCCGCTGGACCCTCCGCGCCGACGGCAACCGCGGACCCTATGTTCCCACGCTCGCGGCGCTCGCGATGCTGCGCCGGTTTCGCGACGGTCGCCCGCCAGCGCCGGGTGCCCGGGCCTGTACGGGCCTTCTGACGCTCGCTGAATGGGACGCCGACTTCGAACGCCTCGGAATAACCACCCACCGCGTCTGACGCCCGTTCGCGGCACCGAAACCTCTTGCCCGCCCCTTGTCGATGCTTACATATCGACGCACGATAATTTCACCCGGAACCAATGAGGATCGCCTTGCCATGCCCTGCAAAACCCTGTCCGCGCCGCTGGCGCTGGCCCTGCTGATGACGGCCCCGGCAACGGCATGGGCGGCCGGCGACGCAGCCGCGCCGGTTCCGGCGCTCGCCTATCCCGACACGGTTCGCGGCGATACGGTCGATCCGCAATTCGGGGTCGATGTCGCCGATCCCTATCGCTGGCTCGAAGACGATGTGCGCGTCAATCCGAAGGTCGCCGACTGGGTCGCCGCACAGAACAAGGTGACCGACGCCTATCTGAAGGCGCTGCCCGGCCGCGACGCCTTCAGGAAGCGGATGACCGAGCTTTATAACTACGAACGCTTCGGCCTGCCGACCAAGGCGGGTTCCCGCTATTTCTATACCCGCAACGACGGGCTCCAGCCGCAATCGGTGCTCTACGTCCGCGAGGGATTGAAGGGCGAAGGCCGCGTGCTGATCGACCCGAACCTCTGGGCCAAGGACGGCGCGACCGCGCTCGCCGAATGGAATCCGTCGGACGACGGCAAATATCTCCTCTATTCGGTGCAGGACGGCGGCACCGACTGGCGCGTCGTGCGGGTAATGGACGTCGCGACCGGGAGCGATCTTCCCGACATGATCCGCTGGATCAAATTCTCCGCGCTCGACTGGGCGAAGGACGGCAGCGGTTTTTATTATTCGCGCTTCCCCGAGCCCGGGGAAGGCGAAGCCTTCCAGTCACTCAACGAAAATCACAGCGTCTATTTCCACAAGCTCGGCACGCCGCAAAGCGCCGACGTGCTGATCCACGCCACGCCCGACAAGCCAAAGCTCAACAACAGCGCGATCGTTACCGACGACGGCAAATATCTGCTCGTTGTCTCGTCCGAAGGAACCGACGAACGCTATGGCCTGACGCTGCATCCGACGGGCAAGTCCGGCGCGAAGCCGGTCGTGCTGGTCGACGATTACGCGAACAACTGGGAATATGTGACCAACGAGGGCACGCGCTTCACCTTCGTGACCAACAAGGATGCGCCGCGCGGGCGGATCGTGTCGATGGACATCCGCAAGCCGGGCGCGCTTACCGAGCTGGTCGGGGAGAATGAAGCGACGCTCGTCGGCGCCTCGCGCGTCGGCAACCGGATCATCCTCTCGTACCTCGGTGACGCCAAGTCGGAAGCGCAGATGGTCGCGCTGGACGGCAAGCCGGTCGCCAACATCAACCTCGCCGATATCGGATCGGCATCGGGTTTCGGCGGCAAGTCGAGCGATCCCGAGACCTTCTATGCCTTCTCCAGCTACGCGCGGCCGACGACGATCTACCGTTTCGATACCCGGACCGGAAAGAGCGAGATTTTCGCCGAGCCCAAGCTGACCTTCAAACCTGCCGATTTCACGGTCGAGCAGCGCTTCTACAAGTCGAAGGACGGCACTGAAGTGCCGATGTTCGTGGTGATGAAAAAGGGCCTCGACCGCAGCAAGGGATCGCCGACGTTGCTCTACGGCTACGGCGGTTTCAATGTGTCGATGACCCCCGCCTTCTCGCCGACGCGGCTCGCATGGGTGGACAAGGGCGGCGTGCTCGCGATCGCGAATCTGCGCGGCGGCGGCGAATATGGCAAGGCGTGGCACGACGCCGGCCGGCTCGACAAAAAGCAGAATGTCTTCGACGACTTCATCGCCGCAGGCGAATATCTGATCGCGCAAGGGATCGCGGGCAAGGGGCAGGTCGCGATCGAGGGCGGATCGAACGGCGGCCTTCTCGTCGGCGCGGTCACCAACCAGCGCCCCGACCTGTTCGCCGCGGCGCTTCCCGCGGTCGGCGTGATGGACATGCTGCGCTTCGACCGTTTCACCGCCGGCCGCTATTGGGTCGACGATTATGGTTATCCGTCGAAGGAAGACGATTTCAAGAACCTGTTCGCCTATTCGCCCTATCACAATATCCGCAACGGAGCGGCTTATCCCGCCGTTCTGGTGACCACCGCCGACACCGACGATCGCGTCGTCCCGGGGCACAGCTTCAAATATACTGCGCAGCTCCAGCATGCGAAGGTCGGCGACAAGCCGCACCTGATCCGCATCGAAACGCGTGCCGGCCACGGATCGGGCAAGCCGACCGACAAGATCATCGCCGAGGCAGCCGACAAATATGCCTTCGCGGCGAAGTGGACCGGTCTCGAGGTCAAATAATGTCCTTTGCCCTTTCCTTCTCCGCAACCGATTCGGCTGAACTCTGGGCCGAGGCGGGCGATGCCGCCGCCGCCCTCGTCGCGGGCGAGCCCGACGGTATCGCCAACATGGCGAATGTCGCGGCGCTGATCTGGCAGGCGATCCCCGACCTCAACTGGGCAGGCTTCTATCGATTCGACGGGGCCGAGCTCGTGCTCGGGCCGTTCCAGGGCAAGGCAGCATGCATCCGCATCGCGCTCGATAAAGGTGTGTGCGGCGCAGCGGCGCGGCTACGTGCCACGCAGCGCGTCGATGACGTCCACGCCTTTCCGGGTCACATCGCCTGCGACGCTGACAGCCGTAGCGAGCTGGTCGTTCCGGTGATCGCGAACGACCGGCTGGTCGGCGTACTCGACCTCGACAGCCCGTTACCCGCGAGATTCACCGCCGACGATCAGGCCGGTGCCGAAGCGCTGGTCGCCCGCATCGCGTCGGCGCTCGTACCTTAACGCCGACCCAAATCGGGACAGATTCTTCAGGGTTAACGGATTCGCGATGCGGCGTTAATTTTGCTAACAAACTGTTAACCAATCGGTTCAGGCCGAGGGAACAGGGAGTTTGTCATGCGCGCGTTCGTGTTGTTGGGTCTGGCCGCGGGGTCGCTGTTGATGGCGGGGCGAGCGAGCGCCGAACAGCCCGCGCTCGACTATGGCGTTCCCGCCGATCCCGACGTTCGCGTCTATACCGGCTATCCCGACCGCGTGCCGAGCGAGGTCGAATATCGCCGCGTCGAGGGTTATGATGCCGAGGGCCGCTGGACCGGCACGTGGAACGGCACCTATGAAGCGCCCGACGGCCGCCGCTACGACGGCACCTATGAAGGCACGGTCGATGGCCGCGGCACCGGTTATCCGCCGCCGCCCGAATATGATCACGCCTATCGTGGCGGGTATGACCCGCGTTACGACGACGAAATGGAACGCCGCTGTGGCCGGGGGGGCACAGTGGGCGGCGCGGTTGCCGGGGGTGTCGTGGGTGGCATCGCCGGCAACCGCATAGCCGGCCGCGGCAACCGCACCGCGGGC
>NZ_DATMST010000311.1:0-1874 GCF_035565275.1 Sphingopyxis sp. | reverse complement strand
GCCCCGCTCGTCTTCGAGCTGGGCAATATACGGAGCCTCCTCGCAAACTGGGCTTTCGTGCAAAGCGCGATGAGTATCGAGGATCCGGACATGTTGATCCTCGACTATACGCGCCGGATGATGGGGTTCCTCCTGTTCCATCCCTCTCCAGAGACCATCGAGATCATCGGGCTCGGCGGCGGATCGCTGGCAAAATACTGTCACAGATATCTTCCGGACACCTCGATCGTCGCGGTCGAAATCGACCCCGACGTCATCGCGGTTCGAGAGCAATTCTTCATGCCGCCCGAGAGCGAGCGCTTCGAGATCGTCTGCGGTGATGGCGCGGAATTCGTCGCGCGCGATCCCGGACGCTGCGACATCCTGCTCGTCGACGGTTTCGACAAGGACGGACAGCCGGCCCGGCTCTGCTCATCGGAATTCTACCGCGATTGCCGTTCGCGCTTGAATCCCGGCGGCATTCTCGTCGTCAACCTCTGTGACCATCACTGGAAACATCGCTCTATCCTGTCCCGCATAAGGGGATGTTTTGGATCTACGATCGATCTCCCCATGAAGGTCGGGATGAACCGGATCGTCTTCGCGTTCAGGGATGGCCAGCCTTCGCCGGATCGCGCTGCGCTTTTGCGGAACGCCCACGATCTCGATCGCGCCCATCCAATGTCCTTTTCGTCTTTGGCCACTGAAATTGCGGACGGGATGGAAGCGCTCGACCACAGGCCGGTCGATAGCATCGAAAGCGGCTTTGACGGAGCGCCGTCGCTGTCGATGGCCGCGCTATGGTCGGCTGGCTGAGTCCGGGCAGCTATCGCCCTCCGCATCCTGGGCCTTGATCCGGGAGGTCGTCTCGGGGCGCCCCATTGACCGCGCGAGGTCCTGGCGCGGTCATATTCTCTGCCTGGTCCCGCGTTACGATATTCATGGCGGGATGGGGGCAGCCCGAGGCCGGCGATGATCGGCGTGTGCGGTGTGTTCTTCACCCGAACCAGGGACCCGCGAGCGGATGCGCAAGATGTGCCCGCGCCCGGCGCACGAGGCGTTGAATCCGCAGACGATAGGCGGTGCTTTCGAGCCGCCAATGGTCGGGTGCGACCGCGCGGCCGAACAAGCGCCGGGCCATCGCCTGCTGCGACGCCCCCGCGAGCAGGGCATCGGCGACGCGCAGTTCGAGTATCCACTGCGCTGCACGGCGCTCGCGCGGCATCAGCGAGGCGGGTAAACTTCCGCCTTCGACAACGCTGGCCAGTTGCCGGAGCGCCGCGAGCCGGGGCCGAAGCGATCGCAGACCGGTGAGGCGGTGCTCGATCAGAAGCGGTCCGCCGAGCAGCGTGCCGTTGTGCAGATCGAGACGGATCGCCCAGTGGCCGTCGCTCAGCAACCAGTGCTCCGCCTCGGCGGTGACCTCGACGGAAACCAGCGGCGCAATCGTCAGGATGTCGAGCGAATCGCCGGCAGCCGGCCCTGGCTCGGCTTGCCCGGCGGGGCGACCGTCGAGCACCGCCGGGTCGGTATTCACGCTCCAGATCGGCCGCGCCTGCGGGGCGGGGATGGCGGGGTCGAGCCACCCGACCAGTCCCAGCCGGCTTGCCGCGCCGCGCGGCAGGCGATCGCGCTCATGCCAGCGATCCCGGTATGCGGCGCTGCGACGCAGCCACTCCCAGGCAAAGAAGCGCCTGTCGCACAGGAGCAGCTCGGCATAAGCATCGGCCGAACGCCAATCGGCGCCGGGCTCGCCGGTTCTCACGCGATATATCCAGAAGGTCTTCCGAATAGCGGCATGAAGCGACGACCGGGCCGGAAAGCACGCGGCTCAGGACCGCGTTGAAAGGCGCATGGCCGACGGCGCCGAAGCGGGGCGGCGACGCGGGGCCGCC
>NZ_DATMST010000310.1:0-24591 GCF_035565275.1 Sphingopyxis sp. | reverse complement strand
CGCGCCCGTTGCCAGCGAACGCTGGGTCGTCGCGCAACAGGCGATCTCGCGCCTCGCCGCCGCGCGCGCGCCGCTCACCGCGGCGCTGGCCGACATCGATCGTCTCTATATCGAGCGCAGCGTCGACGAGCAGATCGACGGGCTTCCCGACATTTACGCGCTCCGCGATCGGCTGGCGGACCTCGCGTCGACGCAGGATGCGGTGCTGGAATCGCTGAATGCGCAGTTGCCGGGGCAATAGGAGCTTCGTCGCCCCCGCGAAGGCGGGGGTCGCTATTCGGCCTTAAGCTGCTTCTCCAGCGGCCCCCGCCTTCGCGGGGGCGACGATCATTGATTCAGCCCGTGCTTTTTCAGCGCATGGCGAATCTGGTCATAACTCAGTCCCAGCGCCTCGGCCGCGACCTTCTGGTTGAAGCGGCAGCGTGCCATCGTGTCAGACAATATCTGTCGTTCATAGGCATCGACTGCTGCGCGCAGATCGCTGACCGGCCCCGATGGCATTGCCGCCGCCGGTGCCGCGTCGCTCGCCGTCACCTGCGGCGCTTCGCTTTTGACCGCTGCCTTGCGGACGACGGGTTGCCATGGGCTGGCGAAGGGGTCGAAGCTCAGCGTGTCGACCGGCTTTTCGGGATCGGCCCAGCGATAGATCGCGCGTTCGATCACATTCCGCAGCTCGCGGACATTGCCCGGCCAGTCGTGTCCTTCCATCGCGGCGAGGGCGCGCGGGCCGAAGCCCGGCCATTCGTCCCAGCCGAGCACCGCGGCCATGCGCTGTCCGAAATAGGTCGCGAGCACCTCGATGTCGCCTTCGCGCGCGCGGAGCGGGGGCAGGGTGATGACCTCGAACGACAGCCGGTCGAGCAGGTCGGCCCTGAACCGGCCCGCGTCGACCAGCGCCGGCAGATGCTCGTTGGTCGCGGCGACGATGCGGACATCGACGCGGATCGGGCGCGATGACCCGACGCGCGTGACCTCGCCATATTCGACCGCGCGCAGCAACCGCTCCTGCGCGCCCATCGACATTGTCGCGAGCTCGTCGAGAAAGAGTGTGCCGCCGTCGGCCTCCTCGAAACGCCCGGCGCGCGTGCGCGTCGCACCGGTGAAGGCGCCCGCTTCGTGCCCGAAAAGTTCGGATTCGATCAGCGTCTCGGGCATCGCCGCGCAGTTCATGATCACATAGGGGCGATCCCAGCGCGTCGACAGGCGGTGCAGGCGTTCGGCGATCAGTTCCTTGCCGGTGCCGCGCTCGCCGATCACCAGCACCGGGCGGTCGAGCGAAGCCGCGAGGCTCGCGCGTTCGACCGCGTCCTGAAACGCCGCCGACTGGCCGATAAACTGCGTCTCGCGCTCCATTCCCAATCATTGGCAAATTTTCCCGCTGATTGGCAAGTCAAATCGGAGCGTGGCGCGATTTCGGCGTGAAGTTCCGCGGTTTTTGGCGCCTTCGAGCAATTGGCACGCGTCCTGCAAAGATTTCGACGAACCGGCGCATATCGTGCCGGTGCAGCGAGAACCAACAGGAAGGTTGACCCATGAAACCGATGTTTGCCCAAGCCGCCACTTTCGTGCTCAGCACGGCCGGAGCGCTGGCGATCCTCGTTGGCGTGATCGACCAGCCGCAGGTCGCTGCCATGACCGGCACCCCCGCCGGTCCGCTGGTGGCCGCTGTCATGTCCCCGGCGGTCAGTCCCTTGGCCTGACCGGCACTGGTGCCGGGGCACTCTCCCCCCTTGCCCCGCTCCGGCACCAGATTTTTTCCAGAACAGACAAGTCTCAAGATTTTCGACAGGAGTTTCCCAATGGGTATTTTTTCACGAACCCGCGACATCATCGCCGCCAACGTCACCGACCTGCTCGACCGGGCCGAGGATCCGGAAAAGATGATCCGCCAGATCATCTTCGAGATGAACGAAACGCTCGTCGAAGTCCGCGCTTCCGCCGCCCGCACGATCGCGGACCAGAAGGAAATGCGCCGCCACATCGCCAAGCTCGAAAGCCTGCAGGACAGCTGGAAGGAAAAGGCCGAACTCGCGCTGTCGAAGGACCGCGAAGACCTCGCCACCGCCGCGCTCGTCGAAAAGCAGAAGGCCGGCGACATGGCCGACAAGCTGAAGGCCGAGATTGCGGTGCTCGACGATGCGCTCACCGGATACGAGGCCGATATCGCCAAGCTGCAGAAGAAGCTCAGCGAAGCCCGCGCGCGCCAGTCGAGCGTCGTCAACCGCCTCGAAAGTGCCGAGAACCGCTACAAGCTGCGCGAAATGACCAACGGTGACCGCGTTGAAGACGCCTTCTCGCGCTTCGAAATTCTCGAACGCCGCGTCGACGAAGCCGAGGGCCGCGCCGATGCGCTGAACCTCGGCTACAAGAAGTCGCTCGACGAGGAAATCGCCGAACTGCAGTCCGCCGACAAGGTCGCCGACGAACTGGCCGCGCTGAAAGCCGCGCAGGCCAAGAAATAAGGAGCCGGACCGATGGAGGAAATCATCATCGTCCCGATCGTCATCGGAACGCTCTTCCTCGGTCTGCCCTGGCTGATCCTCCACTACATCACGAAGTGGAAGCAGGCCAAGACGCTGACCGGAGAAGATGAACAACTGCTCGACGAACTTTATGACACGGCACGGCGCCTCGAAAATCGCCTGCACACCGTCGAACGCATCATCAGCGCCGACCATCCCGACTTCCGCCCCGCGGTACGTAGCGATGAAGACCTGGCGCAAATCGAAAACTACAAGACCAGGAGGAACTGAGATGTCTGCCAGTCGTACCAAATTCTACCTCGACAAGCAGAACGCCAAATGGAGCGGCGTATGTTCGGGCATCGCGGACTATAGCGGTGTCGACGTCCTCTGGGTCCGCGTCGGTGCGGTGCTCCTGACGCTGATGGGCGGATTTCCCTGGACGCTGATCGCTTACTGGATGGTCGCCTGGATGGGCACGCCCAAGCCGTTCGCGCTCTATGGATCGAACGAGGAAGCGAAGTTCTGGCAGGGCGTGCGTTCGAACCCCAGCGCTTCGACCCGCGACATCCGCTCGCGCTTCCGCGACATCGACCGCCGGCTTGCCGACATCGAGCAATATTACACCAGCCACAACCGCCGCCTCGCCGACGAGATCGACGCGCTCCGCTGAGCGGACCGGAGCAGGCAACAGGGAGACGACAGATGAATTTCGGTGGTACCGGTTTCGTCCTCGCCATCATCGCATTGTCGATCGGCGGCTGGATGTTCACCACCTGGATCCGCGCCAAGCACGGCTATCCGGTCGAGAATGAATGGGGTGGCACGGTTCATCGAACCGACCCCGACGCTGATCGAAAAATCGCCCTGCTGACCGATGACAACGCCAAATTGGCGGGGCAGGTCAGCCGGCTGGAAGAACGGATTTCGGTGCTCGAACGCATTGCGACCGAAAATAATGGTCAGGCGGCAGAGCTCGCCAGCCAGATCGACCGTCTGCGCTGAGAGGATAGAAGATAATGGAACTCGACTTTCTGAACGCCGTCGCCCCCGTTGTCGCCGTTGTCGGTCTCGCCGGGGTCGCAGGATGGGTCTTCACCACCTGGCTGCGCGTCAAGAACGGTTATCCGCTCGAGAACAGCTGGGGCAAGGCGGTCTATCCGAAGACCAGCGACGAGGCGATGGAACGCGTCAAGCTGATCAGCCAGGAAAACGCCCAGCTGCGCGCCGAACTCGGTTCGGTAAAGGATCGCCTCGCGGTGATCGAGCGGATCGTCACCGACGAAGGGCACCGGCTGAGCCACGAGATCGAAGCGCTGCGGCGCCCGTCGAACTGAGAGGAACGAACATGGAAGTCATCTTCATTCTTGCCATCGTCGTCGGGCTGCCGGTCACACTGGCGATCGGCTACGCCGCTTATGAGCGGACCTTGAAATTCAAGGAAAAGCAGTTCCAGGCGATCACGCACGAGACCGCCGAAAAGGCCGCGCAATATGCGGCGCAAACCGAACGGCTGGAAGCGCGCGTCCGCGTTCTCGAGCGCATCGTGACCGACAAGGGCATCGATGTCGCGGACGAGATCGAAAAACTGCGCGACGCTCCGCTGAACTAAAACAAAGATATACGGAAAGGATCTTCCCCATGGGCCCATTTGAAATGGTCGTCGGCATCGTCCTGATCGTGACGATCGGCAGCATCGTCCGCGCCAAGCACGGCATCCGCCGCGACCACAAGGGAGGCGATTATTTCGTCGCCCGGGACACTGGCGAAACCAAGGCGCTGCAGGCCGAAATCCGCGCGCTGAAGGACCGCATCCAGGTGCTCGAACGCATCGCGACCGACAACAACCGCGCGGTCACGCTCGATCAGGAAATCGAGAAGCTGCGCGACAGCAGTAAAATCTGAACGCCGGTAAAGGAGCAACGCTCATGGCTTTCATCACTCCCGACTTCACCGCCGCCGCGGTCGCGTTGACCGCGCTGACCATCATCAGCCTGGTGGCGCTGCGCGGCTGGCGCGACTGGATCCAGCTCAAGCGCGAGGAGCTTGCCGCCGGGCACGCCGCCCCCGCGCAGGATCCCGGGATTCCGCACGCCGGATCGCGGATCGAGATTGCCGATCTCAAGGAACGGCTGCGCAAGCTCGAAGCCATCGCCGCAGGGGTCGATCTCTAATCCACGCCTGTAATGCGCGGCACCGGCCCGCCCTGCTGTCAGCTCCGTCCGTCCGGCGCTGGCAGCGGAGCGGGCCGATGTCGTTCCGGGGTCTTCCAACCGGACGTCAACTATGCGAGTGGGCGCGGCCATGCGCAGTCTCGACGATATCTTCGAAGAATATGACTTTCTCGACGGCGACGATCGCTATCGTCTGCTGATCGAACTGGGCCGCACCCTCGAGCCGATGCCCGATGCGCTCAAGACCGATGCGACGCTCGTGCGCGGCTGTTCGGCGAGCGTCTGGGTCTATCCCGTGCCGCAGGATGGCGACCGGCTTCACTTCCTTGCCGACAGCAATGCCGCGATCACCAAGGGCATCGTCGCGCTCGTTCTCGCGGCGGTGCAGGACAGGTCCGCGGCTGAAGTCGCGGCGATGGACGTCGCCGCCGCTCTCGCCCCCTTCGACCTGACGCGTCAGCTGTCGTCGAACCGGACGCAGGGCGTCCCCAACATGATCGCGCTTGTGCAGGACACCGCGCGCCGCATCGCCGCGGGTTGATCTCCACCCGCACTGCAGGCGGTGGTTTTGCCGCGAGCGCTCCCGGTGCAACAAATCGACCTCGACCGCCTGTCGCGTCGACCGGAAAGTAGAGGATTTCGTCAGCCCGTTCATCGTTCCGGATAGAGGATGATGAATCAGGGGGTGGTGGAATGATATTTCCGGGAAGCGGCAAGCGTTGGTTGTCTTGGGGTATGGCCGTGCTCGCGCTTGCAGGCAGCAGTCCTGCGGCGGCGCAAATCAGCTTTTCGGTCACCCTCCCGCAGTCGGCGGCCAGCGAGCCGGTCACCGGGCGGCTGATCGTGGTCACGACGCGCCGCGCGGCCGACGGCGCGCCCGCGCGGGCCGAGCCGCGCCAGACGATCGGCATGAACGGTCCGCCGGCCTTTGGCATGGATATCGAGAATCTTCGCCCCGGGGCGACGGTGACGCTCGATGCGAAGTCGGACGGCTTTCCCTTTGGCCTCGATCGGCTCCCCGCCGGCGACTACAGCGTCCAGGCGGTGTTGATTCCCTACAGGAAGGCGAAGCGCGCCGACGGCCACACGATCTGGGTGCCGATGAACGACCAGCGTGTCATCGCGCCGATGTTCCCGGGCAATCCCTATAGCAAGCCTGCCGACGTCCGGCTCGATCCCGCCGCGAGCGCGCCCGTCGCGCTGACATTGACCGAGAAGATCGGGCCGATCGCCCGCGAGCCGGATACGCCGTGGATCAAGCGCGTCCGCATCAAGAGCAAGATCCTGTCCGATTTCTGGGGCATGCCGATGTACATCGGTGCCGAAGTGCTGCTTCCCAAGGATTTCGACAAGCATCCGGCCGCGCGCTATCCGGCGATCTATACCTATGGTCACTTCGGCGGATCGTTCAATTTCGACACCGATCCGGCGAGCGACAGCGAAAGCGCGCGCCGCGGCGCGGCTGACGCCAACGTCAAGACGGGATACCAGTTCGCGCAGGAATGGTCCGGCGAGAAATTCCCGCGCATGGTCGGCATCACGCTTGAAACGCCCGGGCCCTATTTCTTCGAATCCTATGCGCTCAATTCAGCGAACAACGGGCCGTGGGGCGATGCGATCACCAAGGAATTGATGCCCTATCTCGAAAAGACCTTTCGCCTGATCGATCAGCCCTATGGCCGGATCGTCGAAGGCGCGTCGACGGGGGGCTGGGAAGCGCTCGCGCTGCAGCTCCATTATCCCGACCTGTTCGGTGGTGCGTGGATATTCAATCCCGACCCGATCGACTTCACGCGCTACCAGCTCACCGACATCTACAAGGAGGACAATATGTTCACCTTGAAGATCAACGACTGGATCACCCAGGAAAAGCCGTTCCGCCGCAGCCGCGAAGGCCATCCGCTCGTCGACCTCCGCACGCTCGCGGCGCTCGAAGGCATGCTGGGTTCGAAGGGGCGGAGCTATTATCAGCTCGGCATCTGGCAGACGACGCACGGTCCGGTCGGTCCCGACGGCTATCCCGTCATGCTCTATGACTACAAGACCGGCGTCATCAACAAGGACGTCGTCAAATATATGCGCGAAAACGGCTTCGACCTGTCAGGCTATGCGCGCGACAACTGGGCGACGCTCGGCCCGAAGCTGCGCGGCAAGCTCAATTTCTTCGCGGGCGAAATGGATGATTTCTACCTCAATCTCGCGGTCTATCAGTTCGAGGACATGATCGCCGAGGTTGCGGGCAAGGATTATCCGATCCGCTTCGAATATGGCCGGCCGAAAAAGGGACACAACTGGCACCACACCGACTGGGCGGGCGTCGTCCGCGAGGTCGCCGACCAGGTCCGGAAGAACGCGCCCGCCGGCGCGCCGGTCGAGCAATGGAATTATTGAGGAGGCAGGGGATGGTCGAGATTGGGGGAAAGCGCCTCGCGCTCGTCGCGGCCGGTTTCATGATGGGGGCCGCGGCACCGACCGCGCTCGTGATGGCCGACAGCGGACCGCCGAAGGGCGTGTTCGACGAGATCAGCGTCAAGCGGATCAACATCGTCGAACCCGATGGCAAATATCGCCTTGTTCTCGCCAATTCCGAACGCTTTCCGGGACTGTTCATGGAAGGCAAGGAGTATAAGCACCACAGCCGCGACGGCGGCGGGATGCTGTTCTTCAACGACGAGGGCGACGAGGTCGGCGGGCTGACGTTCGGCAGCAAGACCGTCGGCGACAATCGCCGCGCGTCGGGCTCGCTGATGTTCGACCAGTACAAGCAGGATCAGACCGTCGGCCTCCAGTATAGCGAGGCGAACGGCAATCGCACCGCGGGGCTGCGGGTCTGGGACCGGCCCGACTGGTCGATCAAGCCGCTGATGGAAATGAGCGCACGTGCCGCCGCCTCCGACGAAGCCGGGAAGGCCCGCATCCGCGAGGAGATGCGCGCCTATGCGATGGCGAACGGCGGGGCGGGTGCCGAGCGCGTCTTTGCCGGCAAGACGACCGACGATGCGATCGTGCGGCTCGCCGACAAGAGCGGCAAGCCGCGGCTGCTGCTCAAGGTCGGCGCCGATGGCGAGCCGAGCATCGAGTTTCTCGACACGTCGGGGAAGATCGTCAAACGCATCACGCAATAGGCGCCGTCTCTTCCACACCGGGTCGGGATTGCGGTTCCCGGGGGCGTTGCCGTGCGTTCGCCCTAAAATATTGATTATGAACAAATAAATTCACAATTATGTCATTTTTACTTGACGCGGCTATCGAATGCTGATGCCATCGAGCCATGGATCGTCAGGCTCAACTCCGCTGGTTTGCGCGCGAAGTGCTTCCGCACGAGCCCGACTTGCGCAAGTGGCTCGGCGGACGCGTTCGCGGGCTCGATTCCTGCGATGTCGATGAAGTGGTGCAGGAAGCCTATGCCCGGCTCTGGACCGGCGATCCCGATGCGATCCGCAACGCACGCGCCTATCTGTTCGTCACCGCCCGCCATATCGTTGGCGAACATCTGCGCCGCTCGCGCATCGTCGCGATCGACCTGGTGGCGGATTTGGACTCGCTGAACATCATTGACGAAGAGATGAGCGTCCACCGGCGCCTCAGCGGACAGGAAGAACTGGCGCGTTTGCATGAAATACTGCAGACGCTGCCGCCAAAATGCCGACAGGCGTTCGAGCTGAAGAAGTTTCAGGACTTTTCGCAGCGCAAGATCGCCGAACATATGGGAATAGCCGAAAGCACGGTCGAGAAGCATCTCGCCAAGGCGCTTCGGCTCGTTTCCGACGCAATGAAAGAAGCGCCAGCCGGCGCGCAGGATGGAAGACAGCGTGAGCGCAGGTTCTGGAAATGGGGCTGATATCGACACCCAGGCGACAGCCTGGGCGGTCCGGTCGGCCGAGCGCCCGCTAGACAGCGCCGAACAGCGACAACTCGACGCATGGCTGGAGGCCGACAGCCGGCATCTGGGCGCCTATGTCCGCGCGCAGGCGCTTTGGCTCGATATCGACCGGATCGCTGCGCTCGATGGCGGAACGCAACGCGATGTTCCCGTGCCGGTTCGCGAGCGACCGTGGCGACGCTATGCGATGGCCGCTTCGGTCGCGCTCGCCGCTTTTGGCGGAACGGTCGCTTATGATCATCTGGCCGGCCGGGTCTCGACTGAACGGGGCGAGGTGCGCCGGATCGCGCTCGAGGACGGGTCGATCCTGACGCTCAACGGCAATTCGGCGGTTCAGGTCCGTTACGAGGACGATATCCGGCGGATCATTCTCCGCCGCGGCGAGGCTTCGTTCGAGGTCGCGCACAACACGCAGCGGCCTTTCGTCGTCAATGCCGAAGGACTCGACGTGCGCGCCGTGGGGACCGAATTCGTCGTCGGCATCGAAAATGGCGGCGTCGAGGTTACGGTCGAGGAAGGCGTCGTCGCTGTGGGCGGCAAGGCGAGCGGCGCGGCGCAGCCGCGCTATATCCGCCGCAACGAACAATTCGTCGCCGCTGCGACCGGGCCGCGCAAGGCGGTGCTCGACGCCGCCGACGTCGAACGCCGGATCGCCTGGCGCAAGGGCTTGCTGGTTTTCAATGGCCAGCAGCTCGGCGCCGCGGCCGCCGAGGTGAACCGCTATTCCGACCTTCGCGTTGTGATCGAGGATCCGACGCTGGCGCGCGCGGAATTCATGGGTGTTTTCAAGCTGGGCGATGCGCAGGCGTTCGCGGGCGCCGCGGCGCAGGCTTTCAACGGCGAGGTCATCCGCCGCGGCGACGAGCTCGTTCTGGTGCGCCAGCAGAATTCTCCGTCGCACTGATAGCGGATTTCCGCACGCCGTCGCTCGTCTGCTTATGGAAGCGTAGTATCGCTCCGGGGCATGAGGGAGGCAAGACGATGAGGTGGGGGCAATTGAGCCGGTTCAATTCGCGGACGGTACTGATGGCCGGTGTCGCAGCGACGATGCTTTGCGCGGCACCCGCCATGGCGCAGGACCGCCAGCGCTATTCGATCCCGTCGGGCGATGCAGCGCAGACGGTCCAGCGTCTTGCCGTGCAGTCGGGCGTGCAGGTCATGGTCCCCGAAGCCGATCTGTCCGGAATCAAGACGAACGCGGTCAACGGTAATTACACGCCGGTCGAAGCGCTGCGATTGATGCTCGCGAACAAGGGGCTGGAGGTCGTCCGGAACGCCAATGGCGCGGTGGTGATCCGCCGCGCGGCAAACCGCCCGCAGGCGAGCGCCGGCACCGAAACGACCGGGGAAGAGATCATCGTCACCGGTTCGCGCATCGAGCGCGCGGGCTTCGATACGCTGCAGCCGGCGATGGTCGAGGATTCCAGGGAAATCGAGAGGCGCGGCTTTGTGAACGTCGCGCAGGCGCTGGAAGCCAACCCGTTGTTCGGAACGTCGGACAGCAGTGCGGTGGGCGGGAACCAGGCGATCAACGGAACCGGACAGCGGTTCGTCAATATGTTCAGCCTGGGGTCGCAGCGGACGCTGACGCTGGTCAATGGACGCCGTTTCGTGTCGGCCAATTCGGCAGCGGCGAGCGGCAATGCCTCGGCGGGGTCGCAGGTCGATCTCAACCTGATCCCTGCCGGGCTGGTCGACCGGGTCGAAACGATCGCGATCGGGGGCGCGCCGATCTATGGTTCCGACGCCATCGCCGGCACGGTCAACGTCATTCTCAAGAATAATTTCGATGGCCTGCAGATATCGAGTCTCGCAGGCATCAATGAAGACGGGGATTCGCATCAATATGCAATCCGGGGTCTGGCCGGGACCAACTTTTCCGAAGGCCGCGGCAACATAGTCGTCGGGCTGGAATATACGAAGCAGAGCGGCCTGCTTTATGGCGATCGCTTCGGTGGTTTCAGAAACACGATCCCCAATCCCGACAACGTCAATTCGACCGACGGCATCCCGGCGCTCAGCGTCGTCGACGACTATCGCTTTGCTGTCTTCACCGAGGGCGGCCTGCCCTACTTTGATTCGGGTGCCGCGGGGCTGCTCGGCGTGGATGGGCCGGGCGTGTCGTTACCGGGTTTCGGCATCGCGCCGAACGGCAACTATATCTTCGATGCACAGGGGCGTCCGCTGCAATTCGGTGCGAATGGCGAGCTGGTCCCCTATAATGTCGGAACCGTGGTCAGCGATATTCTGGCGTCGGCGGGTCTCGGTGCGCTGGGTGTCTTTCCGCTCGCGACGTCGGGCGGCGACGGATTCAGTCTGGCCGACAATACCTCGCTGCTTACCCCGACTGACCGGGTGCTCGGCAACCTTCTTGCGCATTTCGATGTGACGCCCAACGTGCGCGTCTTCTTCGAAGGCGCCTATGCGCACAGCAAGGTCGTCCGCCTGTCCGATCTTACATCGGTGGCCGCGCCGGGGCTGATCGGCGGACCGAAGCTGACCTTCTCTGTCGACAATCCGTTCCTTTCGGATCAGGCGCGTTCGATCCTGCAGGCGAACGGCCTCACCACCTTCAACCTCAACCGCAACCTCAACGACATCGTCCAGCGCAAACCGCAACAGACGGTGCAGGACCTCTATCGTTTCGTAGGCGGGGTCGAAGGACATTTCGACGTTGCCGGCGAGCGCTGGAACTGGGATGTCTCCTACAATTACGGCCGCGTGCGGAATAATTCGCGGGTGACCTACATCAATCCCGAGCGTTTCCTCGCGGCGGTCAATGCCGTCGAAGCGCCCGACGGCTCGATCATCTGCGGCGGCAGTGCGCCGGCGGGTTGCGTGCCGATCAACCTGTTCGGCTACAACTCGCCCAGCGACGAGGCGGCCGCCTATGTCAGCGAGGCCGGCCGTTCGAAAAGCACGAACACGCAGACGGTGCTGACCGCCAACCTCGGCGGCAAGCTGCCCTTCGGCATTTCGAGCGAACGGATCGCCTTCAACATCGGCGTCGAGCGCCGCGTCGAAAAAGCAGTGTTCGCGCCCGACGCCGTCCTGCAGGCCGGCGACAGGCTGCTCGGCGAGGGCATCGGCGCCTATTCGCCCGTTTCGGGCAAGTTCGGGACGAAGGAAGTCTATGGCGAACTCGTTGTTCCGCTGATTTCGGACGATCAGAATTTTCCGCTGATCCGCAGCGCCGAATTCGACGGTTCGATCCGCTATGTCGATCATTCGATTGCGGGCGGCGCGATCACTTGGTCCGCGGGCGGGCGTATCGCGCCGAAACTCGGCGGGATTGGCGAAGGGCTGACCCTGCGCGGCGTCTATACCCGCGCGATCCGGTCCCCGGCGATCAGCGAATTGTTTGCGGCGAGTTCGCCCGTGACCAACACGCTGACCGATCCGTGCAGCAGGGACAATTATAATCGCGGCAACAATCCCGACGTTCGCGCCGCCAACTGCGCCGCCGCGCTTGCCGCCGTGAATGCGCCCGCACCGAGCGCGTTTGTTCCGACGACCAATATCCGGTCGGCGTCGGGCAGCCTGTCGGGCAATTCGAACCTCGACAACGAGAAGGCGAAAAGCTGGTCGCTCGGGCTGGTTTACCAGCCGCCCGCGATTCCCGGTTTCCGGCTCGCGGCGGACTGGACCGACGTCCGGCTCCTCGGCGGGATCGAAAATCTCGACGTCAATTCGCTGATGGCGTCCTGTTATGACAGCGCCAGCTATCCCGCGAACGACGCCTGCGGCAATTTTCGCCGTCTGACCGCCGCGGATATCGCAACGGGTAACGGCACGGGCGGGGCCCAGCGCAACCCGGGCGACATCGCGAACGGCTTCAGGACGGGCTTTGTGAATACATCGACGCTCCACTTCGCCGGACTGATCGTTGCTGCCGACTACAGCTTCGACATCAGCGGTCTGGTGCCGGGGTCGGGCGGGCGCAGCTCGATGCGTTTGGGAACCAAGCTTTTCTATACCGATACTTTCGAGCAGGTGCTTTTCGATGGCCAGCCCATAACGCAAGCGGCCGGAACGGTTGGCGTGCCGAAATGGCGCGTTCAGGGCAATGTCGGCGCGACGCTGGGCGAGGTTGATCTCGATGTCCAGGTTCTCTGGCGCGACAAGACCAAGTTCAGCCTCGACCAGACGATCGAGGACACGCCGATCAACGACGTCGGCGCCTATGCGCTGGTCAACGGGACGATCGGTTTCAATGTCGACGACCGCTTCCGGCTGCAGCTGATCGTCAACAATATCTTCGATCGCGACATACCCTATGCCGCGATCGCCCGTCGCAGCTTCGGGTCGTTCGACTTCCTCGGCCGCGCCTATTTGCTGACCGCGAGCGCCAGCTTCTGACGATCCTGCGGGGTAGCGCGCCACCGCTGCCCCGCACCGCCAACATGAGAGACGAAATGCGCAAATATCTGCTGCTCGGCATCGCTTTGGTCTGCCACGCCGCTCCCGCCATGGCCGAGGAAAATTCGCCCGGGCGCTACACGATCGAGCAGTTGATGGATTCGGATGTGATCGGGGGTCTGTCGTGGTCGCCCGATGACACGAAACTGATCTTCACGAGCAACCGCACGGGCATCGCCAATATCTACGAAATGCCGTCGGGGGGCGGGACGCCGACCCCGCTGACCAACTCGGTCAGGGAGACGGTCAGCGCGATCGGCTATTTTCCGGACGACGGGCGGATCCTCTTTTCGAGCGATCAGGGCGGCAACGAACTCGCACATATCTATGTTCGCGAACTCGACGGCACCACGCGCGACGTGACGCCGGGCGCAAAGCATGTCGCGCGCTTCGTCGAATGGGCGCAGGACGGCAAAAGCTTCTTCGTCCAGACCAACGAGCGCGACCCGCGCTTCTTCGACCTGTACGAGATCCAGACCGACGGTTACGCCAAGACGAAGCTGTTCGAGAACGACAAGGCGTATCAGGTGCGCGCGGTCAGTCCCGATCGCCGCTATGTCGGCCTCAGCCGGATCGTCGATAATGCGACGAAACATTGCTACGTCTACGACCGGACCGAGGCCCGGCTGATCCAGCTCACCGCCGAGAACAAACCCGTCGCGTGCGAACCGCAGACCTTTTCCGACAAGGGGGCACAGCTTTTCTACACGACCGACGACGGCGGCGAATTCGCCTTCCTCGTGCGGCAGGATCTTGCGACCGGCAAGCGCGTCACCGTGTTCAAACCCGACTGGGACGTGCAGGGCGCGAACCTGTCGCGCGACGGCAGGACGCTGGTCGTCTCGGTCAATGAGGATGCGCGTTCGCGACCCTATCTGTTCGATGCGACGACCTTCAAACCGCAGCGCCTTGCCGACCCGATGCCGGGCGCCAGCGTCGGGCTGCTCCTTGCCAACCATATGAAAAAGGCGCTCGTGAGCGCCTCGAACGGCGCCACGCCGGGTGAAATCCTGCTGCTCGACCTTGCTACGGGCAAACGGACGCCGCTTCTTGACGCGCGCGCACCCGGCGTGGCGCCCGACGATCTGGTCGCAGGCGAGGTCGTGCGCTTCAAATCATATGACGGGGTCATGGTGCCCGGAATCCTCTATGTGCCGAAGGGCGCAAGGAAGGGCGACGCGCTTCCCGCGGTCATCCATGTCCACGGGGGGCCGGGCGACGAAAGCCGGATCGGCTATCGCCCCTTGCAGCAATATCTCGCCAACCACGGCTATGTCGTGTTCGAGATCAACAACCGCGGCAGCAGCGGCTCGGGCCGCACCTTCTATCATCTCGACGACCGCAAGCATGGCGATGCCGATCTCGACGATGTCGTTGGGGCGAAAAAGATGCTTGCCGAAACGGGCTTCGTCGATCCTGCCAAGGTGGTGATCCAGGGGCAGAGCTATGGCGGCTATATGACGCTCGCCGGGCTCGCCTTCCGCCCCGATGCTTTCGCGGCGGGGGTCGATATCTACGGCGTGTCGAACTGGCCGCGCCTCCTCGCCAACACGCCGAGCTGGTGGGAGGATCTGCGCCGGCTGCTGTTTACCGAGGTTGGCGATCCCGAAAAGGATGCCGATTACCTCCGCAAGATTTCGCCCGTCTTCCACGCTGAAAATATCAAAAAACCGCTGCTCGTGCTGCAGGGCGCGAACGACCCGCGCGTGCTGCCCGTCGAGTCCGAGGATATCGTCGCGAAGGTGAAGGCGAACGGCGTGCCGGTCGATTATATCGTCTTTCCCGACGAGGGGCACGGGTTCCGCAAAAAGGCGAACCAGATCGTCGCCTATCGCAAGATCCTCGAATTCCTCGACACGCATGTGAAGGGCGCGGCGGCAAGGGCCGCACCCGCCAAGGCCGAAGAAGTTTCGCCGCTCGGCGATTTCCCGATCGGCCAGTGAACGACCTTCGCCTCAGCCGCCGCGAGCTGATCGCTGCCGGTGCGTTCGTTGCCGCGACCCCGGCGTGGGCGGCGACGGCGCGCGATGAGGACGCGGGTCTCGATGCCTTTTTCGAACGCGTCTTCCAGCGCGATCTCGCGCGTAATCCCGCGGCGCAATCGTCGATGGGGGCGGCGGGCGGCATGGCGGGCTGGCCCGATGTCAGCGCAGCGCGCGCCGACGAGAATGCCGCGCTGGTACGCCGCGACCTTGCCGAATTGAAGCGCTTCGATCGCACGGCGCTGAGCTTTGAGGCGCAGCGCAGCTATGACCTTTTCGCCTATGACGCCGAAGAGGCGATCGAGCGCCACCGCTGGCGCGGCAATCATTACCCCGTCTGCCAGATGCGCGGGCCGCAACGCGACATTCCGCAGACGCTGATCAACAATCATCCGATCGCAAGCGTCGCCGACGCCGAAGCCTATGTCGCGCGGCTGCACGCGGTGCGCCCCTATCTGGCGGCGGTCGTCGCGGGACTCGAACAGCAGGCGGCGAACGGCGTCGTCCCGCCGCCTTTCTCGGCGCCGCTCGTCATCGGCAATTGCGAGAAGCTGATTACCGGTGCGCCCTTCCAGCGCGGCACGTCCGACAGCCCGATCCTTGCCGACTTTCGCGGCAAGCTCGCAACGCTTCCGGTCGGCGACGCCGAAAAGGCGCGGCTCGTGAAAGCAGCCGAGGCAGGGCTGGTCGAGGGGTTCGGGCCCGGCTTTCGGGGCCTCGTCGACCATCTTCGCGCGATCAGCTGCGGCGCGAACTGCAACGACGGCGTCTGGCGGCTGCCCGATGGCGATGCCTATTATGCGGCGCAGCTCCGCTGGAACACGACGCTGCCGATCTCGCCTGCGGAGGTGCATCGCATCGGGCTCGAAGAGACCCAGCGTCTCCACGGCGAGATGCGCGCGGTGGCAAAGCGTGCGGGGTTCGCGGGCACGCTTCCCGAGCTTTTCGAGCATGTTCGCAGCGATGATCGCTTCTATTATCCCGACACCGCCGAGGGGAAGGCGGCTTATCTCGACGCAATGCGCGCGAAGATTGCCGCGGTGACCGCGCGCCTCGGCGAACTCACCAATCATGTTCCGAGCGCCGACGTGCTGGTGAAGCCGGTGGAGCCCTGGCTCGAAGCGTCCGCGGGCACCGCGGGCTATTTCGCGCCCTCGGCCGACGGATCGCGCCCCGGCATCCTCTATGTCAACACGCGCGACATGCGGAACCTGCCGATCTTCGAGCTGTCGGCGCTATCCTATCACGAGGGGGTTCCCGGGCATCATCTTGAAAAGGCTGTGACGCGCGCGCTGACCGGGCTGCCGAAGTTTCGCGCTTTCGGCGGCTATACCGCGTTCAGCGAGGGCTGGGCGCTGTTCGCCGAGCAGCTACCGATCGACATGGGGCTTTACGACGATCCGTGGCAGGAGTTCGGGCGCCTTTCGATGGAGCTGATGCGCGCGGGCCGCCTCGTCACCGATACCGGCGTCCACGCGCTGCGCTGGAGCCGCGAAGAGGCGGTGGCGTGGCTCGACGACAATACGCCAGCGAACCATGCCGACAATGTCACTGCGATCCAGCGCTATATCGTCACGCCGGGACAGGCCTGCGCCTACGAGATGGGCAAGCTCAAGCTGGTCGAACTGCGCGACCGTGCGCGGACGAAGCTGGGCGACGGCTTCGATCTTCGCGGCTTCAACGACAATATACTCGGCAGCGGGCCGCTGCCGCTGCCGATACTCGAAGCCAATATCGACGCGTGGATCGCAACGGGAGGACAGGGATGATCGGCAGGCGCCACTTCATCGGCTCGGCGGCGCTGGTGGGCGCGACTTTGATCGCACCGCCGGTATTTGCGATCCAGACTGACGAGGATGCGCGGCTCGATGCCTTTTTCGAGACGATTTTCCAGCGGTCACTCGATCGCAGCCCGACGCGCCAGTCGGCGCTCGGCATCCGCCGCGATCAGGACAAGTGGGACGATATCAGCGAAGCGCGCGAGCTCGAGGATCATCGGTTGCGCGAAGCCGACCATGCCGCGCTCGCAGGATTCGACGCCGCGAAGCTGTCGCCGCAGGCGGCGCTCAGCCTCCGGATGTTCGCGCGATCGACGGAACTTGCGCTCCGCGATTTCGAATGGCGCCATCATGATTATGTGATGACGCAGATGGGCGGCATGCACACGCGCGTCCCGAGCACGCTCACCAACAGTCACCCGATTGCGAGCAAGGCCGATGCCGACGCCTATATCAGGCGGCTCGAAGCCGTCGCGCCGCTGATGGCACAGGCGATCGCCCGGCTCGATGCGCAGGAGGCGAGAGGCATCCGGCCCCCGCGCTTCGTCTACGGCCTCGTGCTCGAACCCTGTCTCAACCTGCTCAGGGGGGCGCCGTTCGAAGGCGAGTGCGACAGCCCGATTTTCGCCGACTTCAAGGGCAAGATTGCAAAGGCGGACCTGGCCGATACCGAACGCGCCGACCTCGTCGCGCGCGCCATCGCGGCGCTGCAAGGCGGCTTCGCGGGCGGCTATCGCGCGCTGATTGCGCATCTGCGTGCCGCCGAGGCGAAGGCCGACGAGACCGCGGGCGTCTGGAAACTGCCGGGCGGGCAGGCCTATTATGCGGCGCAGCTCGAAAACTACACCACGCTTCCGCTGAAGGCGGCCGACGTCCACGCGCTCGGGCTCCGCGAGGTCGCGAGCATCCACGATGCGATGCGCGCGATCATGAAACAGGTGGGCTTCGCGGGCGACCTTCAGGCCTTTTTCACCTTCATGCGCAGCGACCCGCGCTTCTATCATCCCGATACCGACGCCGGGCGCGCTGCCTATGTTGCCGAGGCGAATGCCCTGCTGGACGAAATCCGCGCGCGGCAGGACGAGCTGTTTGCGCGTCTGCCGAAAGCGCCGGTCGAGGTCCGCGCGATCGAGGCATGGCGCGAGAAATCGGCGCCCAAGGCGCATTATCGCAACCCGCCGCAGGATGGCTCGGCGCCGGGCATCTTCTATATCAACCTTGCCGACATGAAGGCGCAGCCGCGCTACCAGCTCGCCGCGACCCTCTATCACGAGGCGATCCCCGGCCATCATGTCGAAACCTGCATCGCGCACGAGATGGATGGGCTCCCGAAGTTCCGCCGTTTTGCGAGCATCGCCGCCTTTTCCGAAGGCTGGGGGCTCTATTCGGAACTGCTGCCGAAAGAGATGGGGCTCTATGCCGATCCCTACTCGGATTTCGGGCGCCTTTCGCTGTCGCTGATGCGCGCCTGCCGTCTGGTGGTCGATACCGGCGTCCATGCGCTTCGATGGACGCGCGAGCAGGGCATCGCCTATTTCGACGCCAACATGCCGTCGAGCCATTATGACAACCAGCGCGAGGTCGAGCGCTATATCGTCATCCCGGGTCAGGCGACCTCCTATTATATCGGGATGCAGAAGATCATCGAACTGCGCACCCGCGCGCGCGAAAGGCTCGGCGACCGGTTCGACCTTCGCCGTTTTCACGACATCACCTTGGGCGCGGGGCCGCTGCCGTTGCCGCTGCTCGAAGAACGCATCGAGGCATGGATCGCCGGGGGAGGACAATCGGCATGAAGAGACTATCAGCGCTTCTGCTGGCGCTCGGCGGTGCGGCCGTGGCCCACGCGGCGCCACCGCATTACGACGTCGCGGCAAAATTCGATCCGCAAGGCGCGCTCGACGCCGACGTCACGATCACGCTCAGCGAAGGCGAAGCCGAAAAGGCCTTTCTGCTTTCGGACCGCTTCGCGCTGCGGCCGATGGACCTTCCGCCGGGGGTCACCATGTCGGTCGAGCCGTCGACCTCGCCGATGCCGGCGCTCAACAAATACAGCTTTCGCTTCGCGGCGCCGACGGCCGACCCGGTCAAGCTGCGCTTTCGCTATGCGGGGCCGATCCTCACCGAGCATGACAGCGGCAACAAGCCGCTGCGGCCCGAGGGTTATGAACTGTTCATCGACCATATGTGGTTCCCGGTCGGGGCCGACATCCAGACGCGCTTCACCGTTGATGCGACGATCGACGGGCTCGCACCCGATCTGGTGGTCGTCGCGCAGGGCGATGTAACGCGCACCCCGACCGGGGTACGCATCCACCGCGATTTCCTCGACATCGACCTGCCGCTGGTCGCGATGCACGGGTTGCAGCGCGCCGAGGCGCATGGCGTCGAATTCTATTCGCGCGACCTGTCGACCCAGCTGTCGGGCTGGTACGTCAAACACGCCGAGGGTGCGGCGCGCTATTTCGAGACGATGTTCGGCCCGCTGCCGCGCAAGGTGCGAATGGCGCATGTCTGGCGCGACCGTTCGATGGGTTACGCGCGCACCGCCTATACGGTGTTGTCCGAAGGCGGGCGCAACACCCCCGACATCACCGAGGTCAATCCCGGCCGTTATGTCGCGCACGAGATTGCGCACGCCTGGTGGATGCTGGCCAGCCCGCTCACCGACGATTTCTGGCTCGTCGAATCGGCCGCCGAATATATGTCGATGCGCTATGTCGAGCGTGCTTTCGGGGCGGAGGAACTGGCGAAGAATATCGCCGCCAAGCGCGACGGGACGAAGGACGCGGGCCCTGTCATGGGGCACGGCCGCCCGAACCGGATCCAGCTTTACGGCAAGGGGCCGCTGCTGCTGCTCGATCTCGAGCATCGCATCGGCCGCCCCGCGATGGACCGGCTGATGATCGCGATGGCGAAGGAGCCCGTCCACACGACACCGGTCTTCCTGAATCATCTGACCCAGATCGCCGGCGCCGAGGCGGCGAGCGCGTTCGAGAAGGCGCTCCATACATGATCGTCTCGCGCCGCCAGTTGATCGGCGGCGCGGCGGCGCTGGCGTTCGCAGGCCCGGCACACGGGGCCGGTTTCGGCGCGGCGCGCTACGGCAAGGCGATGGTGATCGATGGCCTGTCGTCGCTGGGCGCGCTCGATCCGGAGGCGCCGGGCATCGCGGAGCAGCTCGCCGTCTACCGTGCGTCGGGACTGACCGCGATCCACCAGACGGTCGGCGCCGCGGGCAATACGCCCGGGCGCTATGAGGAAACGCTGCGCCGCATCGCGCGCTATTCGCGCTTCATTCAGGCGCTTCCCGATCATCTGCTGCATGTCCGCACCGCTTCCGACCTAGCTGCCGCGCAGGCGAGCGGTCGGCTCGGCGTGATTTTCGGGTTCCAGGACACGGTGCCCCTCGAAACCGAGGTAGCGCGGCTCGACCTGTTCGACCTGCTCGGCGTGCGCATCGTCCAGCTCACCTACAACAAGCGCAACCTCGTCGGCGACGGCTGTCTCGAGTCCGGCAATGCGGGGCTAAGCGACTATGGGCGCGAGGTGGTCGCGGGGCTCAACGCGCGGCGGATGATCGTCGATGCGAGCCACGCCGCGCAGCGCACGATCGCCGAGGCGATTGCGACCTCGACCGCGCCGATCGCGATCAGCCACACCGGCTGCCGCGCGCTGAACGATGTCCCGCGCAACACGACCGACGCCGACCTCCGCGCGCTCGCCGACAGGGGCGGGGTCGCCGGCATCTATTTCATGCCCTTTCTGCGCGCGAGCGGCCAGCCGCGCGCCGACGACGTGATCCGCCACATCGAACATGCAGTGAAGGTCGCGGGCGAGGATCATGTCGCGCTCGGCACCGACGGCGGCATTCGCGGGGTCGAACTCGATGCCGAATATGCCGAAGGCCAGCGGCGTTTCTACGAAGAGCGCAAGGCGATGGGGATCGCGGCGCCGGGCGAGGCGCCCGACGTCTTCAACCTCATCCCCGAATATAACGAACCGGCGCGCTTCCTGAAGCTCGCCGACGATCTCGCTGCGCGCGGCTGGCCGGCGCGGCGGATCGAAAAGCTGCTCGGTGCGAATTTCGCGCGGCTATGCGCCGACGTCTGGGGGCGCTGATCCGGGGCGGATCCGTTCGCCGCGACGGCGCAGCAGTTCGGCCGCGCCCAGCAACAGCGTCGAAGCAACGATCAGCAGCGTTGCCGCGGCCGCGATCGCGGGGCTGATCTGTTCGCGTACCCCTTCGAACATCTGGATCGGCAGCGTGCGCTGCTCGGGGCCCGCGATGAACAAGGCCACGGTCGTTTCGTCGAACGAGGTCATGAAGGCAAAGACCGCGCCCGCCGCAACGCCGGGCGCAATCAGCGGCACGAGGACGCGAAGCAATACGGTGAGCGGTGGTGCGCCGAGGCTCGCGGCGGCGCGGAGTAGCTCGGTGTCGAGCCCGCGTAGTGCTGCATGAACCACGATCACGACGAAGGGCACTGCAAGCGCCGTGTGCGCGACGATCAGCCCGAGCGAGCCGTTGACGAGGCCGAGCGGCGCAAAGAGAAAGTAGAAAGCGATCGCGACGACGACCACCGGCACGACGAGCGGCGCGGTGATCAGCGCGACAATCGCGGTTTTGGCGCGTGAGCGCATGTAAGCGAGCCCGATCGCCGCGAGCGTGCCGAGCGGCGTCGCGATCAATGTCGTCGCGACGGCAATCTTCAGGCTATTGCCGAACGCGTGCGTCCATTGCGGCGATTCGGCGAGCGTCCGATACCAGCGCAAAGAGAATTCGCCCTCGGGAAACACGAGGAAGGTTGTGGGATTGAGCGACAGCGGGATCACCGCAAGGATCGGCAGCACCAGAAAGGCGAAGACGAGGACCGAAAAGCCGATCAGTGCGGCACGGCCGGCGCGCTCTGACCGGGAGCGGCAGGCGCTCATGCCGGCACCGTGCGGACCATCGTCCGTCCCGCGAAAACCATCAGCAGCAGCGGCAGCAAAAGCAGCAGGCTGAGCGCCGCCGCCATGCCCCAGTTGAGCGACTGGTTGGTGTAGAAGGCGATCGACGCGCTGATCATCTGGTCGGCGCCGCCACCGACGAGCGCGGGGGTTACATAATAGCCGAGCGCGAGGGTGAAGACGATGATCGCCCCCGCCGCAACGCCGGGCAATGTCTGCGGCAGATAAACCGCGAGGAAGGCACGGAGGGGCGGGGCGCCGAGCGAACTCGCCGCGCGCATCGCGGTCGGCGGAATGCCCTTCATCACGCCATAGAGCGGAAGAATGAAAAACGGCAGCAGCACATGCGTCATCGCGATATAGACGCCGAGCCGGTTGTAGATCAGCTGAAGCGGCGCATCGATCAGCCCGACAGCCTGCAGCGCGTTGTTCACGACGCCGTTGGTCTGGAGCAGCACCGCCCACGCGGCGGTGCGGACGAGCGCCGAGGTCCAGAAGGGCAGGAGCACGAGGATCAGTAGCGGGTTGGCCGTTCGATCGGGGAGCGAGGCGAGCAGATAGGCGACCGGATAGCCGAGCAGGGCGCAAAGGAGCGCGACGATCGCACTGATCTTGAAGGTGCGAAGATAGATGTTCGCGAAGACGGCCTGTTCTGCAGGAACGCTGACGACGGCATCGTCGGCGTTCAGCCGGCGGTCGAGCGCGGCGAGCAGGTAATGGCGGGTGAGCGGTCCGTCGGCATGGCGCATTGCGGCCCAGATTCCGGGCTGTCCCCATCGAGGGTCGATCCGCGCAAGCTCCGCCACATTGCCCCCCGGCGCGCCCGTGGCCAGCCGATCGGCGGTCGCGTAAAGCAGGCTGCGCGACCCGACCATGTCGTAGTTCAGCCGATTGGCGACCTGATTGAGCGTTCCCGCCTGCCGCGCGGCGCCGATTTCGCGCGCGACGGTCGCGGCAAGCGTATCGGGCGGCAATCCCGCGCCGTCCCATTGCCGGAGCGCCACCGCGCTGTCGGGCCAGACGCGTCCGAGATCGCGGTCGACCACCGCGCGCGACAGCATCATCAGCACCGGTGCGACGAAACTCGCGATCAGGAACAGGAGCAGCGGCGCGACGAGCGCGAAGCTCCACCAGCGCCGGAGCCCCGGCAATTTAACGCGCGACCCAGGCATTGAACCGCTGGGTGAGCTGGTCGCCATATTCGACCCAGAAATTGGCGTCGAGTTCGAGCGCGTCGGTCATGTTCGCCGGGTCGCTCGGCGTGTCGAGTTTGAGTTTCGGATCGACGCGCCGGTTTGCCTCGATATTGGTAAGGCCGGTCGGGATATGGCTCGCAAGCCGCATCTGGTTTCCGGGCTGTGTCATATAGCGGAGCAGCTGCGCCGCTTCGGCCTTGCGCGGGCTGTTGGCGAGGATCACCCAATAGTCGACCGCATAAATGTTACCATGCCAGTCGAGCTTGAAATTGCGACCTTCGGCGCGGTTCGCGACGATCAGCCGGCCCGGGCTGGTCACTGACATCACGACCTCGCGCGAGCCGAGGAGGTCGGGGACCTGCGAGATCGAGGACCACCAGACGACGTTCGGCTTGATCTCGTCGAGCTTGCGAAACGCCCTGTCGACGCCCTGGGGCGTGCGCAGAGTCGGGTAGACCTGATCGGCCGGCACGCCGTCGGCCATCAGCGCGAATTCGAGCGAATATTTGGGCGTCTTGCGCATCCCCCTTTTGCCGGGGAAGCGCTTGACGTCCCAGAAATCGGCCCAGCTCTTGGGCCCCGGTCCCTTGATGCGGTCGCCGTCGTAACCGATCACATAGGACCAGAGCATCGCGCCGACGCCGCAGTCATGCACCGCCGCGGGCAGGAAAGCGTCGCGCCCCCCCAATGCAGCCCAGTCGAGCCGTTGAAACAACCCCTCCTCGCAACCGAGGATCAGATCCTCGGTTTCAACCTGGACGATATCCCAGCTTGTGTCGCCGCCGACGACCTTGGTCCGGATCACCCCGACGCCGCCGCGCCAGCTGTCCTCGCGCAGCGGAATCCCGGTCGTGCGCGAAAAGGACGTCCAATAGGCGTTGCGGTGCGCGTCCTGCGACGATCCGCCCCAGCCAACCACCGTGAGCGGACGGAGCTCCGAACTCGAGCCGCACGCGGCGACGCTTGCGGTGAGCGCGGCGATACCCAAAAGGCGTGCCCAGCTTTTCATGCGACCTCTCTTTGGCGCAAGGCAGCATGGTCTTCGGCGGGAAAGGCGAAACAGCGATCGGTGCACCAACCGACCGGAATCCGCTGTCCGGGCGCGATTCCCGGTGTGCTGGACGTCCGGATCACGAGCGATCCGCCGCCGCCATCGAGTGTCGCACGGATGCGGCTGTGGTCGCCGTGATAGGCGAGTTCCTCGACCCGCGCTTCGATGGCGTTGCAGCAAGCCGGAGGAGCGGCGCTCGTCTCGACATGCTCCGGGCGGATGGCCGCGATCACAGGGTCTCCGGCCATGATTTCGCCGGCTGCCATCGCGCGGACGATCTGGCCGCCGGGCAGCCGGATAGCGCATTGATCGTCCTGCCGCGTCACCACCATACCCGCGAGCATGTTGTTTTCGCCGACGAAACCGGCAACGAAGGCGTTGGCGGGTGCTTCGTAGATCGCGTCGGGGCGACCGATCTGCTGGATGCGCCCCGCCGCGAACACCGCGATCCGGTCGGACATCGTCAACGCCTCGCCCTGGTCGTGGGTGACGTAGACGATGGTGAGACCCAGCGCGCGCTGGATCCGCTTGATCTCGACCTGCAGATGTTCGCGAAGCTGGCGGTCGAGCGCGCCGAGCGGCTCGTCCATCAGCACGAGGTCGGGCTCGAACACCAGCGCGCGCGCAAGCGCGACGCGCTGGCGCTGGCCGCGAACACCGCGATCCGGTCGGACATCGTCAACGCCTCGCCCT
>NZ_DATMST010000309.1:0-17467 GCF_035565275.1 Sphingopyxis sp. | reverse complement strand
CCCAGCCGCGCCAGTGCTGCGGTCAGCCGCTCGGCCTCGGCGTCCTTCGCGGCGTGGTCGGCGCGCGCCTTTTCGACGGCTTCGGGCTTCGCACGCTCGACGAACGAGGGATTGTTCAGGCGCCCGGCGAGACCGTCGCGTTCCTTTGCGGCGGCGGCGAGTGCCTTGGTCAGGCGGTCGCGTTCGGCGGCGATGTCGATGACGCCTTCGAGCGGCACCGTGATCGTCTCGCCCTCGACGACAAGCTGCGCCGATGCGCCTGCGGGTGCGGGATCGAAGCTCACGGTTTCGAGGCGCGCGAGCCGGTCGATCTGTGCGGCAAGCCTTTCGGTGCGGTCTTTCAGTGAAGCCGGAAAATGCGCGGTCAGGCGCGCGCCCGGGGGCAGGCCGAGTTCAGCCTTCGCCGTGCGCAGTTCGCTGACGAGCTTGATCAGCCAGTCGATATCGGCGCTGGCGTCGGCGTCGTGCGCCGCGGCGGGCGCAGGCCATTTTGCGGTGATCAGCGGATAGTCGGCGCGGTCGCCAAGCCCCGTCCACAGCTCTTCAGTGATGAAGGGCATGAAGGGGTGGAGCATGACGAGGATCTGGTCGAGCACCCAGCCCGCGACGGCCTTGGTTTCGCCGTCGATCGCGCCCTTGATCAGTTCGAGATACCAGTCGCAGAAACGGTCCCATGCGAAGCTGTAGATCGCGTTCGCGGCCTCGTCGAAACGATAGGCCGCAAAGGCCGTTTCCATCGCGGCGACGGTCGCCGCGACCTCGCCGATGATCCAGCGGTTGACCGGCAGCGTTGCGGCGGGTGCATCGAAGCTCGTCGAAGCCGAGATGCCGTTGGCTTCGCAGAAGCGCGCGGCGTTCCAGAGCTTGGTGGCGAAGTTGCGATAGCCCGCGAGGCGCGCGTCATCCATCTTGATGTCGCGGCCCTGGCTTTCCATCGCCGACATGAAGAAGCGCAGCGCATCGGCGCCATATTGGTCGATCAGCCCGAGCGGATCGACGACATTGCCCTTCGACTTCGACATCTTCGCGCCGTCGGGCGCGCGGACGAGGCCGTGGAGGTAGAGCGTCTTCCACGGGACATCACCCATGAACTCCATGCCCTGCATCGCCATGCGCGCATCCCAGAAGAAGAGGATGTCGAAGCCCGAGATGAGTACGTCATTGGGGTAGTGGCGCTTCAAGAGGTCGCTATTCTCCGGCCAGCCGAGGGTGGCGAAGGGCCACAGCGCGGAGGAGAACCAAGTGTCGAGGACATCCTCGTCGCGGGTGAGGGCGACGCCGGCGCCGGCGTCGGCCTGTGCTTCCTCTTCGGTTTCGGCCACGAAGATGCGGCCGTCGTCGGCGTACCACGCCGGAATCCTGTGCCCCCACCAAAGCTGGCGCGAGACGCACCAAGGCTGGATATTCTCCATCCAGTTAAAGAAGGTCTTTTCCCACGTCTTGGGGACGATGTTGATACGCCCGTCGCGTACCGCCTGCATCGGCGGCTGCGCGAGCGTCTTGGCATCGACATACCATTGGTCGGTGAGCATCGGTTCGATCACAACGCCGCCGCGGTCGCCGAACGGCTGCATGATCAGCTTGTCCTCGACCTTCACCATCAGCCCTTCGGCGTCGATGTCGGCGACGACGCGTTTGCGCGCTTCATAGCGATCGAGCCCGCGATATTCCTCGGGCACGAGGTTGAGAGCGTCGATTTCGGCGGGGGGCGCGGTCGCGCCCTTTGCGATCTCGACCGCGCGCGCGGCCGCTTCGGCATAGGGTGCCCCGTCGGCGCGCATCGCGGCGACCTCGTCCATCAGCCGGTACATCGGAATCCCGTTTCGCTGCGCGACGCCATAGTCGTTCTCGTCGTGCGCGCCGGTGATCTTGACCGCGCCCGACCCGAAATGCGGATCGGGATATTCGTCGGTGATGATCGGGATCAGGCGGCGATGTTCCTTCGGCCCGACCGGGATCTCGCAATATTTGCCCACGATAGGCCGATAGCGTTCGTCGTCGGGATGCACCGCGACCGCGCCGTCGCCGAGCATCGTTTCGGGACGCGTCGTCGCGATCGCGATATAGTCGCGCTCTTCCTCCAGCACGACATTGCCGTCGGCGTCGCGCTCGACATAGGTATAGGTTTCACCATCCGCGAGCGGATATTTGAAGTGCCACATATGGCCCGGCACTTCGTGCGATTCGACCTCGAGGTCCGAGATCGCGGTCTTGAGCGCGGGGTCCCAGTTCACGAGGCGCTTGTCGCGGTAGATCAGGCCCTTTTTATGGAGGTCGACGAACACCTTGACCACGGCCCGCGTGAAATGCGGGTCCATCGTGAACTGCTCGCGCGACCAGTCCATCGAGCAGCCGAGGCGGCGGAGCTGGCCGGTAATCTGGCCACCGCTTTCGGCTTTCCATTCCCAGACCTTGTCGACGAACTCGTCGCGCGTGAAATCGGTGCGCTTTTGCTGGCGTTCGTTGAGCTGGCGCTCGACGACCATTTGCGTCGCAATGCCGGCATGATCCATGCCGACGACCCACAAGGCATCCTTGCCGCGCAGGCGTTCGTAGCGGACGAGTACGTCCTGCAGCGTGTTGTCGAGCGCATGGCCGATATGCAGCGCGCCGGTGACGTTCGGCGGCGGGTTGACGATCGTGAACGGTGTCGCGTCGGGACGCGCGGGACGGAAGAGTCCCCGGCTTTCCCATTCATGGGCCCATTTCGCCTCGATAGCGGCGGGATCGAACGTTTTTTCCATCGGCATAGCCGGCGCGCTTTGCCAGCCATGGTGCGATGCGGCAAGGGGGAACGAGTCCACTCCTCGTCATGCCGGACTTGATCCGGCATCCATTCTGCGGTGGCGGAGATGGACCCCGGATCAAGTCCGGGTGACGAGCAAGAGGAATGCCGCCTATTTCTTCAGATGGCTGCCCATCCAGTTGAACACCGTCTGGTGCCACTGGACGCTGTTGGCGCCTTTCAGCACCCAATGGTTCTCGTCGGGGAAGACGAGCAATTCCGACGGAATATTGCGCCGCTGGAGCGCGGTGAAGGCGGCGAGGCCCTGGCTATAGGGGATGCGGAAATCCTTTTCGCTGGTGATCACCAGCATCGGGGTCTTCCACTTGGTGACATGATTGACAGGGTTCCACTTTTCGGGATCGGTGCGTTCCCACCACGGGCCGCCATGATCCCATTCGTCGAACCATAATTCCTCGGTCTCGAACGCCATCGCGCGCAGGTCGAAGACGCCGTCGTGCTGGACGAGGCATTTGAAGCCGTCGGTCCACTGGCCTGCAATCCAGTTCATCATATAGCCGCCATAGGAGGCGCCGAGCGCGCAGGCGTTACCCAGGTCGAGCTGCGCGTCCTGCTTGCCCGCCGCGGCGAGGCCGAGCTTGAGGTCTTCAAGTGGCTTGCCGCCCCAATCCTTGTTGATGCTGTCGGTGAAGGCCTGCCCGTAACCGGTCGATCCGTGAAAATCGACGGTGACGACGCCATACCCCTGCTGCGCGAACAGGCGCGGATTCCAGCGTGTCGACCAGCTGTTGCCGAAGCTGCCCTGCGGGCCGCCATGGACGATGAAGGCGACCGGCAGCTTCTGGACCGGGCTGACCGGCTTCAGGATCATGCCCCACACCTTGTCGCCGTTCGCGCCCGCGAACTGGATGCGGTCGAGTTCCACCGCGTCGAATTCGGCGAGGCGCGCGGCGTTGACCGCGGTGATCTGCTTCACCTTGCCCTTGGCGTCGCGGACATACAGGTCGGTCGGCGCGAGCGCGCTGTTGCGCGAATAGAGCAGGCCGCCGCCGGGGAGCGGGGTGACGTCGCCAATATTGCCTTCGAAGGCTTCGGTCGTTGCTTTCAGCTTCTCGACCTTGCCCGTCGCGGCATCGACGCGGAATACCGGATGCTCGAGCGTATCCTGCGCGGTAACGTACAGCGACTTGCCATCGGGCGCCCAAGCGATCGATCCGACCGAGCGATCCCACGCATCGGTGAGCTTCCTAGTTTCGCCGGTGGCGAGGTCGCGCAGCATCAGCACCTGCCGGTCGGCTTCATAGCCGGGCCGCGCCATCGCGGCATAGGCGAGCCATTTGCCATCGGGTGACGGGGTGGGAAGAGTATCGGTCGCCTGATTGTCCTGCGTCAGGTTGGTCGGCATCATCCGGCTGTCGACGAGCCAGCTGTAGATATCGAGGTTGGTCGAGGTCGGCTCGTTCCGGTCGGCCTTGCGCAGCGTGAAAAAGACGGTGCGGCTGTCGGCACCCCATGCGAGTTCCTCGCCGCCGCCGAACGGCTTCGACGGGCTGTCGCCGATCAGACCGGCGTCGACCGGACGTGCGGCGCTAGCCTTGCCGCCTTCGAGATTGAAGACGAAGGGGCGGCTGTAGGTTCCCGGCGTTTCCCATTCGTCCCAGTGGCGGACAAAGCCCGCGCCATCCTTGTAGAGGCGCCCGCTGCCCGGACCGGTAAGCGCGCCCTTGTCCTTCGGATCGCAGCCGAAATCGGTGCATTCCTTCGCGATATCGCCCCACGCGAGCAGCCTCGCCCCGTCGGGAGAGATTTTGAAGCCCGACACATCGGCCTTGGTATCGGTCACTTGGAACGCGGCGCCGCCGGCTTTCGGATCGACGCGCCAGACCTGACTGGTCCCCGAGGCGTTCGAGAGGAAATAGAGGATATTGTCCTTGTCGAAGGCGGGCGCGCTTTCATTCTTGCCGGGGGTGTCGGCGATGGCGGCAGGCTTTGCATCCTTCGCATTGCGGTCGACGAGCCACAGGCCGGTCGATCGCTTGTAGCTCTCCGTCTCGGTCTCGGTCATCTGGAACACGACCCAGCGGCCGTCGGGCGACGCCGTCGGCGCGGCGACACGCTTCAGCGTTGCAAGGTCGACCTCGGTCATCGGACGGGCCAGAGCGGGCGAGGAAAGGGCGGCGGTGAGCGCGATCGCGCTGGTGAGAAGCATGTTACGCATGGCGGGGGTTTAACGCCGCTGCGAGCGGGTTCAAGGCCCAAGCGCTAAATCCAGCTTGGCCTTGCCAAATCAAAGCTCTCTGGATCGCCGGGCGGCAATCCGCCAAGGGCGCGGCTCGAATAGGAGAATCGCGTGTTCAGGGCGCTGTCGACGACTACCATCCGTTTGTTCGTGCCGCTGCTCGCCGGGGCGAGCCTTCGCGATCGCGCGATCGGCAGCATCGGGGCGCTGGCGGGGATCGGTCTGGTGGGCACCGTCTGTGTGCTTTTCTTCCCCGCGGCGACACCGTGGATCGTGGCGCCGGTCGGTGCGTCGGCGGTCTTGCTGTTCGCGGTTCCGGCTAGCCCGCTTGCGCAGCCTTGGTCGATCGTCGGCGGCAATGTCGTGTCGGCGCTATTCGGCGTGATCGTTGCGGGGCTGGTTCCCCAGCCGGCGCTGGCGGCGGCGCTGGCCGTCGGCGGCGCGATCCTAGCCATGTCGTTGCTGCGCTGCCTCCACCCGCCCGGCGGCGCCGCGGCATTGAGTGCGGTGATCGGCGGGCACACGCTGGTTTCGGGGCATGCCGGGCACTTGCTTCTGCCCGTCCTCGTCAATTCGCTGATCCTCGTCGCGGCGGGCTGGGCTTTCCACCGCTTCTCCGGCCACAGCTACCCGCATCGCGCCGCGCCGGTCGAAGGCAAGCCGGCGGTTGCATCGGCGCCGGCAGGGCTGCTCATGGACGACATCGACGCGGCACTCGACGATCTCGGCGAGACCTTCGACATTGGGCGCGAGGATCTGGCGCTGCTGCTTGCGCGCGCCGAAATCCACGCCGCATCGCGGATCGGGCGGGCGCAGCTCGATGCGGTCAAAAAGGTTCGCGGCAAAAAGGTCGCGCGCGAAACCGTTCCTTCCTAACGAACGAGCGCGCCGCCCTTCATGACATGGTCGATCTTTTCGAGGACGGTGATGTCGGCGAGCGGATCGGCCTTTACCGCGACGAAATCGGCATAGCGGCCCGGGACGACCGCGCCGATGTCGCCGCGGCCCATTTCCTCCGACGCGCGGCCGGTGGCCGACTGGATCGCCTGCATCGGCGTCATCCCGTATTTGACCATATTGCGGAACTGGCGCGCGTTGAGCCCGTGCGGATAGACGCCCGCGTCGGTCGCATAGCCGATGTTGACGCCAAGCTCGACCGCGCGGCGGAAGGCAGCGCGCTGCGCGTCGGTGGTCTCGCGATTCTTGCGCAGATACTCCTCGGGCCAGCCCTCTCTGGTGCCGACTTCTTCGATCCAGGTGCCGTTGTAGATATCCATCGCGAGCCAGGTGCCGTGCTTTCTCGCGAGTTGCAGCGTCGCTTCGTCGGCGAGGCTGGCGTGCTCGATGCTGTCGACCCCCGCGTTGATCGCATTGCGGATGCCGACCGCGCCGTGCGCGTGCGCGGTGACTTTCTTGCCGCGCGCATGCGCGACCTTCACGATCGCGCGGAGTTGTTCGGGCGTGAGTTCGGGCGCGCCGGGCTCGGTACCGATCGCGAGCACCGCGCCGGTGGCGATCGTCTTGATGAAGTCAGCGCCATGATCGAGCAGGTAAGTCGTCTTCGCTGCCGCCTCCTCGGGCGTCGCGGCGACGCCGAGGCGCATGTCGGCCGGCAGTTCTTCGTTCGGAACAACGCCGTTGAGTTCGCCGCCGCCCTTGGGGATCGTGAGATAGGCGCCCGCGACCCACATGCGCGGCCCGGGCACGTCGCCGCGGTCGATCGCGTTACGGAGCGTCACGTCGGTCAGGCCGCGATAGGTGCCGACGTCGCGCACGCTGGTAAAGCCGGCTTCGAGCGTCACGCGGGCATTACGAGCGCCCACAAGCGCGGTTTCGGCGGGTGAGGCCTTCATCGGTGCGGCGAGGTCGGCGCTTTGGCCAAGGTCGGCGAGGTGGGTGTGCAGGTCGATCAGGCCCGGCAGCACGGTGAAACCCGACCAATCGAGCCGCGTCGCCCCCGCCGGCGTCGCTGTGCATGGGCCGACCGCCTTGATGCGTTCGGCTTCGACCGTGATGCACTGACCGGTGCGCGCCGTGTTCGACACGCCGTCGATCAGCCGTCCGGCCTCGATGTAAAGCGTCTCGGCCGAGGCTGGCGATGCCGCGAGAAGGATTGCCGCAAGCGCGGCGGTCAGATGTTCTGGCCGAACGCGTCGCACTGGCGCGGATCCCCCGTCTGCAAACCACGACGCAGCCAGGTCATCCGCTGCTCGCTCGTCCCGTGCGTGAAGCTCTCGGGCACCGGGCGCTGGCCCGCCGAACGCATCAGCGTATCGTCGCCGATCGCGTTCGCGGCGCGCATCGCTTCCTCCATGTCGCCCGCCTCCATCACCGACTGGCCGTCGCGCGTTTTCGCGCGCGCTGCCCAGACGCCGGCGTAGCAATCGGCTTGCAGTTCCATACGGACCTGCAACGCATTGCCTTCTGCCTGCGACGCGCGTTGCTGCGCACGGCGCACCTGGTCCGAAATGCCGCTGACCGTCTGGATATGATGTCCGACTTCGTGCGCGATGACATAGGCCTGTGCGGCGTCGCCTGCGGCGCCGAATTTCTGATCGAGCTCGCGGAAAAAGCTGGTGTCGAGATAGACGCCCTGATCGGCGGGGCAATAGAATGGGCCCATTGCCGATTGCGCCGGGCCGCAGCCCGATCGCCTCGTCGAATTTTCGTAGAAGCTGAGCGTCGGTTTCTGATAACCGTTGATCAGTCCGCTCCACACCGTGTGCGTCGAGCGGAAAACATTGCAAGCGAAGCGTTCGGCCTCCGTATCGCAGGCCACCGCCGCTCCGCCGCGGCTGTCGATCGCAGGGTCAGCGGTGCCGCCGCCGCCACTGCTGAGCATGTTGGCGCCGGGGCCAAGCAGGAAAAAGGCGGCCGCCCCGAGGATGAGGATCGTACCGCACCCCATCTTGCGTCCCAGCAGCATCGGGAGGATGGCAAAGAGCAGGCCGCCGAGCCCACCGCCGCTGCCGCCGCCGAAGCCCCCGCCGCCTCCACCGCGACCGAGGTCGCGAATGTCGTCACCGAGACCGGAATCGTCGTCGAGGCGCATCGGGGTTCTCCAGCGGGCAAGTGTCTGTTCCTCCGCGTTGTGACACTGGCATGGGGCAATTGGAAGGGGCTTCGAACGAACGGGCATTGCCATGCGCCGTGTTGCGGTGCACCATCGCAGCCGCTCCAGATAGAGGATCGTTTCCGAGTCCCATGCCCCGCCGAGCTGCCCGTGCTGCATTGCCGCTTCCAGATCTTGTCGTGCTCGTCCTGCAGGGCGGCGGCGCGCTGGGAGCCTTTCAGGCGGGCGTTTACGAGGCGCTGATCGAGCTTGGCATCGAGCTCGACTGGGTCGCGGGAATTTCGATCGGCGCGGTCAATGCCGCGATCATTGCAGGGAACGAGCGCGATCAGGCGGTCGGGAAAATGCGCGAGTTCTGGGAAGGCGTTTCGTCCGCGTTGCCGTCGCTGCCCACGGCCGACAATGACTGGGCGCGTGAGTGGACGCATATGGCGGCGGCGGGGCAGGTCATGGCTTTTGGCGTCCCCGGCTTTTTCTCGCCACGCTGGCCCCCGCCGGCGTTCGCCGAACGGCAAACGCCCGAGGCGGTCAGTTTTTACGATACTGCGCCGCTGGTCGAAACGCTGGACCGGCTTGTCGACTGGGACCGCGTGAACAAGGGGAAAGTCCGCCTGTCGGTCGGTGCGGTCGCGGTCGAGACGGGCAATTTTCGCTATTTCGATACCGAATGCGATACGATCGACGCCCGGCACATCCTCGCTTCGGGCGCGTTGCCGCCCGGGCTGCCGCCGGTCGAGATCGATGGCACTTGGTATTGGGACGGCGGGCTGGTTTCGAACACTCCGCTCGAACATGTCGTAGAGGCGGCGAACCAGGATATGCTGGTGTTTCAGGTTGACCTGTTCCCGGCGCGTGGGGTTCGACCGCACGATCTGGAAGAAGCCTGGTCGCGCGAGAAGGATATCCGCTTTTCCAGTCGTACGCGCCGCATCTCTGACGGACTGGTCCGCCGGCGCAAGGAGCACCGGCTGATCGACCGGATGCTCGAGAAACTGCCCGCGGACTACGTCGACCTGCCCGAGGTGAAGGCGGTACGAAAGATGGTCGATTGCAAGGCACTCAACGTCGTGCAGCTGATCCACGAGCCGCCGGCATGGCAGACGGGCGCACGCGATTTCGAATTTTCGCGATCGACGATGGAAGTCAACTGGGCGCTCGGCCGCGACGCCGTCGAGGCCGCGATGAAGGACGGTCACCTGCTCGCCGACAGCATCGCCGAAGGGCGGTCGGACAGTTTTACGGTGCAATCGGATGCATTGCGGCCAAAGGCCGGAAAAGACGTTTCCTGAATAATCTCCCCCGAAAAGGATTTCGAAATGCGCCTCAAAGGAAAGACCGCCCTTGTCACCGGATCGACCTCGGGCATCGGGCTTGGCATTGCCAAGGCCTTTGCCGCCGACGGCGCGGACATCATCATCAACGGCTTCGGCGAGGCCGATGCGATCGAGACCGAACGCAAGGGGCTGGAGGCGATCAGCGGCGGAAAGGCGGCCTATGACGGCGCCGACCTGACACAGCCTGATGCTATCGAGGAGATGTTCAAACGCGCCGACAGGGATTTTGGCGGCGTCGATATCCTCGTCAACAACGCGGGAATGCAGTTCGTCTCGCCGGTTGAGGACTTTCCTGTCCAGAAATGGGACATGATCATCGCGCTCAACCTGACCGCGGCCTTCCATACGATCCGGCACGCCGTGCCAGGCATGCGCGCGAAGAAGTGGGGGCGGATCATCGCGACGGCGTCGGCGCACTCGCTCGTCGCATCGCCATTCAAATCGGCCTATGTCACCGCAAAACACGGACTTGCCGGGCTGACCAAGACCGTCGCGCTTGAGGTGGCCGATGCCGGGATTACCGTCAACTGCATCAGTCCCGGCTATGTCTGGACGCCGCTGGTCGAAAACCAGATTCCCGACACGATGAAGGCGCGAGGCATGACGCGCGAGCAGGTGATCAACGACGTGCTGCTCGCCGGGCAGCCGACCAAGCAATTCGTGACAGTCGAGCAGGTTGCCGCCGTCGCGAGCTTCCTGACGCGCGACGAGGCGGCAAACATCACCGGCGCGAACCTAAGCGTCGACGGCGGCTGGACGGCGGCATGACGCGCTGCGGCCTTGAGCAATCTCCTTTGCCCTCCTAAGGTTAACCATCGCAGGGTGGGGAGAAGCGAAGAATCATGGGTCGCACCAAATGGGTTATAGCGGTGGCGCTGGGCGTCGCCCTGAGTGCTTGCCGGACGGTCCCGGCGATGCCGCCGTCGGCGGCCGATGCGCCGGATACCACGGGTAGCTGGCGCGCGACAGTCACCGATCAGGATCAGGAACGAATCCGGGGCTGGTACAAGAGCTGGCAGGCGGCGCTCGCCGATGCGCGCGCGAAGGGCAAGGGCGCGGATATCGACCGCGAGGGCGTCTTGCTGCAGCCGATGGCCGCGCTGCCCAACCCGCACTTGCCGGCGGGAGACTATCGGTGCCGGACGGTCAAGATCGGCGCGCAAGGGCGCGGCGGCCTTGGCTATATCGGCTATGGCTGGTTCCGCTGCCGCGTCGCGCCTGAACAGGGATTGTCGAGTCTGACCAAACTTTCGGGGTCGCAACGGCCGGTCGGGCTGATCTTTCCGGACAATCTGAAACGCCAGATATTCCTCGGTACGCTCGAACTGGGCGACGAGAAGATGGCGGTCAATTACGGCAGCGACCGGATGCGTGACATGGCGGGGCTTGTCGAACGGATCGGCGACAATCGCTGGCGGCTCGTGTTGCCGGCGCCGACTTATGAATCGCTGCTCGACGTGATCGAACTGGTCCCGGCGAACTGACAACCGACAACAGGGGAAAATCGATGCGTAATATGTGGATGGGCGCGGCTGCGCTCGCCTTGGCGATATCGGCAACGGCGCCTGCGGCAGCGCAAGCGCTCGGCGGCGAGGTCGAGAAGCAGATGCCGTCGCTGATGGCGATCTACAAGGATTTTCACGCCAATCCCGAACTCAGCTTCATGGAAGTGCGCTCGGCAGGAATTCTTGCCGCCGAGGCGCGCAAGCTGGGATTCAAGGTGACCGAGAAAGTCGGCGGTACGGGTGTCGTAGCGGTCATGGAAAATGGTCCGGGGCCTGTGGTGATGGTACGTGCCGATATGGACGGCTTGCCGGTGACCGAGCAGACGGGGCTGCCCGGCGCGTCGAAGGTACGCGTGACCACCAAGGAAGGCGTCGAAACCGGCGTGATGCACGCATGCGGTCACGACACGCACATGACGGCATGGATCGGAGTCGCGCGGCTGATGGCTGCGAACAAGGCGAAATGGTCCGGGACGCTGGTGATGATCGGTCAACCCGCAGAGGAGCGCGGGGCGGGCGCACGGATGATGCTGGAGGACGGGCTTTATACGCGCTTCCCCAAGCCCGAATATGCGCTGGCCTTCCACGATGCGGCGCAGTTTCCGGCAGGCCAGATCGGCTATACGCCGGGCTATGCACTCGCCAATGTTGACAGCGTCGACGTCACGGTCAAGGGGGTCGGCGGGCACGGCGCCTATCCGCAGACGACCAAGGACCCGATCGTGCTCGCAAGCCGGATCGTCGGCTCGCTGCAGACGCTCGTCTCGCGCGAGGTCAGCCCGCTTGACAGCGCTGTGGTAACGGTCGGCAGCTTCCATTCGGGCGCCAAGCACAATATCATTTCGGACGAAGCGAAGCTGCAACTGACAGTGCGCAGCTATTCCGATGAAGTGCGCGATCACCTGCTTGACGGCATCGCGCGCATCGCAAAGGGCGAAGCGATCGCGGCGGGGATGCCCGACGACAAGATGCCCGTCGTGACGGTGCAGAAGGACGAATACACGCCTGCGACGTTCAACACCCCTGCGTTCACCGAAGAAATGGCCGCGTTCCTCAAAACCGGTTTTGGCGAGAAGCGCGTCGTGCAGATGCCGCCGGTGATGGGCGGCGAGGACTTCAGCCGTTTCGGGCGCGAGGACAAGAACATCAAGAGCCTGATCGTCTGGGTCGGCGGTGTGCCGCAGGTCGAATATGACGCAGCGAAGAAGGAAGGGCGGACGCTGCCGAGCCTTCATTCGCCCTTCTGGGCGCCGGATGCGCCTGCGGTCATTTCCACGGCGACCGAGGCGTTGACGTCGATGGCGATGAAGTTGATGGCGAAGGGTTAGCCCGAAAAGCTTCCGCCCCGGCCGGCGCCTTCGGTGAATTGCTTCGCTCCCGCGGCGGCACCTTCGCGCAGCGGCGCGACGCCGGCATGGGCTTCATAGGCAAGTGCGCCTTCGACGTCGAAATCCCACTGGCGATAGGCGCTGAGCCTGTCGCTGTTCATGCAAAGCTGCGGAAAGGCGGCGATCTGCTTCGCGAGTTCGATGGCGGCCGAGAGCGCGTCGCCATCGGCTACGACGCGGTCGGCGAGGCCGATACGCTGCGCTTCCACGGCGTCGACCGGCCGGCCGGTCAGGATCATGTCCAGCGCGCGGCCCTGGCCTATGATGCGCGGCAAGCGGACGGTGCCACCGTCGATCAGCGGCACGCCCCAGCGGCGGCAATAGACGCCGAACACCGCGCTGGCTGCCGCAACGCGCAGATCGCACCATAGCGCGAGTTCGAGCCCACCGGCGACGGCATGGCCTTCAATAGCGGCGATGACCGGCTTTTCGATCAGCATCCGTGTCGGTCCCATCGGGCCCGGGCCCTCGGGGTCGTAACGCGACGTTCCCACGGCGTTGAGGTCGAACCCGGCACAGAAATGGCCTCCGCTTCCTGTCAGGATGGCAACCCGGGCGCCGTCGTCGCTCGCAAAGGCGGCAAAGGCATCGTGCAGCGCTGCGGCGGTGTCGGGGTCGACCGCATTGCGACGCGCAGGACGATCGATGGCGATAATGGCGACGGGGCCGTCACGGCTTGTAATCAAGGTCATGCGATCTCCGGGTGCGAACGGGCCTTAAGGCTAGCACGGCACAAGGCTAGCACGGCACGGCCGCCTCTTGAAAGCCGCGTGCCGTCACCCTAAATGAAGGGAATGCGGGCCGGGCCCCTCTGGCGTCGGCGGATTTTTTCCGCCACGTGATGTCGGACCGCATCGGGTGACACCGATGCTCTTGGCCCTTTCTCCCCCCTGTTTCCGGGGTCCCGGCATCGGCGTCACCTGCTTGATTTTCAATCAGGAGGCCCTGTATGACCTTGAATCCCAATCTTTATCGCCTGACCGTGCTGCATCGCCAGCTCCACGACGCCGAACGCCGCGAACTGCGCCGTCGTGGCGCCGATCCCTTTCGCCTGCTGCGGCTGAAAACGCTGAAGCTCGCGGTGAAGAAGCGGCTGGCAGTCCTGACGCGGCGTCCTGCCCTGCGTCCGGCGTTCGCGCTTTAATCCATCATAACCGATAATCGGGTGCGCTGCCGCAAGGCGGCGCGCCCGGCGTATCCAGGGAAAATCATCATGGAATTTCTGTTCGCCGACTGGCTGGGTACCCCGGCTTGGTCCTGGCTGTCGTTCCTCGCGCTCGTCATCGCGCTCACCGCCTTCGATCTTGGCATCCTGAACAAGGAGAACAAGGAGATGGGGATCGCCGAAAGTCTGAAGCTTTCGGCGCTCTACATCGGCATCGCGATGGCGTTCGGCGCGTGGGTGTGGGCTGCGAAGGGCGGCGAGGCGGGCCTGCAATATTACACCGGCTTCTTCATCGAGAAGGCGTTGTCGATCGACAATATCTTCGTCATCTCGCTGATCTTCACGACTTTCGCGATCCCGCCGCGCTACCAGTATCGGGCGCTCCTCTGGGGCATTGTTGCGGTGATCGTGCTGCGCGGCATCATGATCGCGGGTGGCGCGGCGCTGGTCACCGAATATGGCTGGGTGCTCTATATATTCGCGGCATTCCTTGTGTTTACGGGCGTGAAGATGCTGTTCGCGAGCGAAAAGCCGATGGACGTGAAGGGCAACCCCGTTGTCAAATGGCTGTCGCGCCGGATGCCGATCACCGATGAACTGCACGGCGAGAAATTCTTCGTCCGGGTGTCCGATACGAAGACCGGCAAGATCGTGCTCGCCGCGACGCCGCTGTTCCTCGCGCTTGTCGTCATCAACCTTGCCGACCTTGTGTTCGCGGTCGACAGCGTGCCAGCGATCTTCGCGATCACCACCGATACGTTCATCGTCTACACCTCGAACATCATGGCGATCCTCGGCCTGCGCGCGCTCTATTTCGCGCTGTCGGCAATGGTGCACCGTTTCCATTACCTCAAATATGCGCTCGCGCTGGTACTGGTGTTCATCGGGTCGAAGATCTTCGTTGCCGATTTCGTGCTGGGCGGCGCGAAATTTCCGCCGCTGGTCAGTCTGGGCGTGACGGTCGCGCTGATCGCGGGCGGCGTGATCTGGTCGCTGATCAAGACGCGCGAAGAGGAAGCTGCTCCACCGCAATAAAAATGTCCGCCGGAGGCCTCGCGGCTTCCGACGGACAGGCTTTCCTCCCCAGGAAAGCTCGGGAGGCGCGGGGCGATTTGTGCAAGGCGCCCCGCGCCAAGAAGGGTGACGCGAGGGGTTGCAACGGGCCCCTCGCGCCGAACTCGGATCAGGCGGCGAACTGGTTCATCGTATTGTCCTTGCCTGCGGCCTTCAGCGCCGCTTCGCCGGCGAAATATTCCTTGTGATCGTCGCCGATGTCGCTGCCCGACATATTCTGGTGTTTCACGCAAGCGATGCCCTGACGGATCTCGGCGCGCTGGACGCCCTTGACGTAACCCAGCATCGCTTCGTCGCCGAAATATTCCTTGGCGAGATTGTCGGTGCTGAGCGCGGCCGTGTGATAGGTCGGCAGCGTGATCAGGTGGTGGAAGATGCCCGCCCGCTTCGCCGAATCGCGCTGGAAGGTACGGATGCGGTTGTCGGCTTCGTCGCCAAGCGGCGTGCCGTCGTAATCGACGCTCATCAGTTTGGCACGATCGTAGGCGCTGACGTCCTTGCCGTCCTTCTCCCACGCGTCGAACACCTGCTGGCGAAAGTTCAGCGTCCAGTTGAAGCTCGGCGAATTGTTGTATGCGAGCTTCGCATTGGGGACGACTTCGCGGATGCGGTCGACCATGCCGGCGATCTGTTCGATGTGCGGCTTTTCGGTCTCGATCCACAGCAGGTCGGCGCCGTTCTGAAGGCTGGCGATGCAGTCCATGACGCAGCGGTCCTCGCCGGTTCCCGAGCGGAACTGATAGAGGTTCGAGGGCAGGCGCTTCGGGCGCATCAGCTTGCCGTCGCGGTTGATGAGGACGTCGCCGGGGTTGCCCGCGCCGTCGACCTCTTCGCAGTCGAGGAAGCTGTTATACTGGTCGCCGAGGTCGCCGGCTTCCTTCGAGAAAGCGATCTGCTTGGTCAGGCCCGCGCCAAGGCTGTCGGTGCGCGTGACGATGATGCCGTCCTCGACGCCGAGTTCCATGAAGGCGTAGCGGCAGGCACGGATCTTCGCGATGAAGTCCTCGTGCGGCACGGTGACCTTGCCGTCCTGATGGCCGCACTGTTTTTCGTCCGAGACCTGATTTTCGATCTGCAGCGCGCAGGCACCGGCCTCGATCATCTTCTTGGCGAGCAGGTAGGTCGCCTCGGCGTTGCCGAAGCCCGCGTCGATGTCGGCGATGATCGGCACGACATGCGTTTCGTGATTGTCGATCGCCGCCTGAACCTGCTTCGCCTTGAGTTCGTCGCCCTCGGCGCGTGCGGCGTCGAGTTCGCGGAACAGGCCGCCGAGTTCGCGCGCGTCGGCTTGGCGGAGGAAGGTATAGATTTCCTCGATCAGCGCCGGAACGCTGGTTTTTTCGTGCATCGACTGGTCGGGCAGCGGACCGAATTCGCTGCGCAGCGCGGCGATCATCCAGCCCGAGAGATAGATGTAGCGGCCTTTGACGGTGCCGAAATGCTTCTTGATCGAAATCATCTTCTGCTGCGCGATGAAACCGTGCCAGCAGCCGAGCGACTGGGTGTAGTTCGCAGGATCGGCATCATAGGCCGCCATGTCGGCGCGCATGATGCGCGCGGTGTAGCGGGCGACGTCGAGGCCGGTGCGGAACTTGTTCTGCGCGCGCATGCGGGCGATGCTCTCGCCGCTGATGCCGTCCCACGTGCCGTCGTAGTCGCGGATGAGGCGGCCGGCCTGCGCCATGTCTTCCTGATAGCCCATCGTCTTGTCCTTCGCTCTGCCCCGGCGGGGGGCGTGAAGAGGTGATGGGGTCAAACTGGCGCCGGACGCGCTGAAAGTGAAAAGCTTTGTCAATAATATTTGTGAAATATGGCTAATCGGTGTAAATATGCGTGTAAATTAGTAAAGAAAGTTACAAACGATGGCGGAGCGGCGGGTGTTTGCTGGGCCGGCGGTGCGCAAGGCGCGGCGCGAGGCGGGGATGACACAGGCCGCCATGGCCGAGGCGCTCGACATTTCACCGAGCTATCTCAATTTGATCGAGCATGGGCAGCGGCCGCTGAGCGCGACGGTGATCGTGCGGCTGGCCGAGCGGTTCGGGTTCGACGCGGCGAAGCTGGGAGCGGAAGAGCTGCCGGGCGGGCTTGCGGGTCTCAGGCGGCGGCTCGCCGATCCGCGCTTCGCCGATTTGGGGATTGGGGCGCACGAGGTCGAGGAATGGCTGCAGACCGCCCCCGCCACGGCGGCTGCCTTTGCACGCCTGTTCGATGCGGCGCCCGAGGGGCGTTCGGAAGGCGAGGGCGACGCGCCCGAAGTCGCCGCGGTGCGTCGCGCGATCGAGAAATGGCGCAATCATTTCCCCGACCTCGATGCGCGCGCCGAGGAACTGGCCGACGAATTGCGGCTCGCGGGCGGCGATCTGTACGGCACGATTTCGGAGCGGCTGCGTACGCGCCACCAGCTCGGCATCCGCATCCTGCCGTCGGACGTCATGCCCGACCGGCTGCGCTGGCTCGACTGGCACGCGCGGCAATTGATGCTGAACGAACTGCTGCGCCCCGCCTCGCGCACCTTTCAGGCGGCGGCGACGCTCGCGCAAATCGAGGCGAAGGGCGAGATCGACGCGCTCGTTGCGGGCGCCGAATTCGCCGAGAGCGCGGCGGCGCGGCTGTTCGAGCGGCATTTGATCCAGTATTTCGCCGCGGCGCTGATGATGCCCTATGGCCGCTTCCTGCGCGCGTGCGACGCGACAGGATATGATCTGCTGCTGCTCCAGCGGCGCTTTGGCGCGGGTTACGAGCAGGTCGCGCACCGGCTGACGACCTTGCAGCGTGTCGGCGCGCGCGGGCTGCCCTTTTTCATGTTGCGCATCGATCGCGCGGGACAGGGGAGCAAGCGTTACGCCGGGGCGAGCCAGTCGCCGCTCGTCGATGGCGACGCGCGTTGTCCGCTGTGGGGCGTGCATGAGGCGTTCGCGCGGCCGGGCGAGGTGATCGCCGACC
>NZ_DATMST010000308.1:0-51741 GCF_035565275.1 Sphingopyxis sp. | reverse complement strand
CGCCCGCCGCCGCCCTGCCCGCCCAGCGCCGCAACCGCAGCCTTCACAAGGTCGACCGCGCTCAGGCTGCCCGTCTTGTCGTTGGTCACCCCGACCGCGACCGAGGCGCGCCCGTCGTTGACCGCGACGAGCATCGCAACGCCGCTGCCGACCTGCTTCTTCAGTCCGTCGACCGTGCCGCGCAATTCCTTGGGATCGAGCCCGTCGACGACCTGCGCGATGAAAGCCGTATCGCCGACCTGCTCGACCGCCGGCCCTGCAGCCGCACCGCCGCCGCCTCCCATTGCCAGCGCCTTCTTCGCGTCGGCGAGTTCGCGTTCGGCCTTCTTCAGCGCTTCGGCGAGTTGCGCGACCCGCATCGGCACATCGTCGGGCGACGTCTTGAGCGCCGCGGCGGCCGCCTTCAACACCTCGTCGCGACCATTGAGCCAGACGCGCGCCGCATCGCCGGTCAGCGCCTCGATGCGCCGGACGCCCGACGACACCGCAGATTCGCTGATGATCTTGAAGAGGGCAATATCGCCGAGCGCGCGGACGTGGGTACCGCCGCACAATTCGACCGAATAATGATGATTGTCCGCCGCACCCATGCTGAGCACGCGCACCTCGTCGCCATATTTTTCGCCGAACAACGCCAACGCGCCCGCTGCGACGGCATCATCGGGCGTCATCAGCCGCGTCGTCACCGCCTCGTTACCGCGAATCTGCGCGTTCACGTCGGCCTCGACATCGGCAATTTCCTCCGCCGACAGCGCCTTGGGATGCGAAAAGTCGAAGCGGAAGCGATCGGCAGCAACGAGGCTGCCCTTCTGCGTCACATGCCCGCCCAGCCGGTTGCGCAGCGCCGCGTGCAGCAGGTGCGTTGCGCTGTGATTGGCGCGAATGCGGTCACGGCGTTCGGCATCAACTGTCAGCTGGACGGTATCGCCGATCTTCAGGCTGCCTGCTTCCAGCTTCGCATGATGCGCGTGCAGGCGGCCGAGCGGCTTGCCCGTATCGCTGACCGACGCCCTCGCACCTTCCAGCGTCGCGATCGTGCCCGCGTCGCCCATCTGGCCGCCGCTCTCGCCATAGAAGGGCGTCTGATTGGTCAGCACGACGACCTCGTCGCCCGCCCGGGCTTCGTCGATCGGTTCGCCGTCCCGGACCAGACCGATGACGGTCGCCTCACCCGCGGTCGAGGTATAACCTGTGAATTCGGTGCTGCCGTTGGTCTCGGCAAGGTCGAACCAGATTTCGTCCGATGCCTTCTCGCCGCTGCCCTTCCACGCCGCGCGCGCCGCCGCTTTCTGCTGCGCCATCGCCGCGTCGAAGCCTGCGCGATCGACCGAAATATCGGCGGCGCGCAGCGCGTCTTCGGTCAAATCATAAGGAAAGCCATATGTGTCATAAAGCTTGAAGGCGACCTCGCCGGGCAGGGTGTCGCCCTTGCCCATGCCAACGGTGGCCTCGTCGAGCAGGCGCAGGCCGTTCTGCAGCGTCTGGCGGAACCTCGTCTCCTCGCGCTCCAGCGTCTCGGCGATCAGCGGCTGCGCGCGGATCAGCTCGGGATAGGCGGCGCCCATCTCGGCGGTCAGCGACGGCAACAGCCGGTGCATGAGCGGGTCTTTCGCGCCGAGCAGGTGCGCGTGGCGCATCGCGCGGCGCATGATCCGGCGCAGCACATAGCCGCGCCCCTCGTTGGACGGCAGCACCCCGTCGGCGACGAGGAAGCTCGACGCGCGAAGGTGATCAGCGATTACCCGGTGGCTTGCCTGCGTTGCCCCCTCGGCCGGCACACCGGTCAGGTCGACCGACGCCGCGATCAGCGCCTTGAAGGTGTCGGTATCGTAATTGTCATGAACGCCCTGCAGCACCGCCGCGACGCGTTCCAGGCCCATGCCGGTGTCGATGCTCGGCCGCGGCAGGTCGACACGCTCGCCGCCCGGCTGTTGTTCATATTGCATGAACACGAGGTTCCAGATCTCGACGAAACGGTCGCCATCTTCCTCGGCCGATCCGGGAGGACCGCCCCATATATGGTCGCCATGGTCGTAGAAGATTTCGCTGCAGGGCCCGCACGGCCCCGTGTCGCCCATCGACCAGAAATTGTCGCTCGTCGCGATACGGATGATCCGCTCTTCGGGCAGGCCGGCGATCTTGCGCCACAGGTCGAACGCCTCGTCGTCGGTGTGATAGACGGTCGCGGTCAGCTTCTCGGGGCTAAGACCCCAGGTCTTGGTGATCAGCGTCCACGCGTGATGGATCGCCTGCTCCTTGAAATAATCGCCAAAGGAAAAATTCCCCAGCATTTCAAAGAAGGTGTGATGGCGCGCGGTATAGCCGACATTGTCGAGGTCATTGTGCTTGCCGCCGGCGCGAACGCACTTCTGCGCCGAGACGGCCGTGCTGTACGGACGCTTCTCCAGCCCCGTGAAGACATTCTTGAACGGCACCATGCCCGCGTTGACGAACATCAGCGTCGGGTCGTTATACGGCACCAGCGGCGCCGACGGCTCGATATGATGCCCCGTTCCCCCGAAATAGTCGAGGAAGGAGCGGCGAATGTCGTTGGTCGATGTCATGCGCGCGATCTAGTGCGGGATTGCGCGTTTCTCAAGCATTACGCGCGCCAGGGATCATCGTTGGCACAAACGGTCGAGATCGTCGCCGGAAAGCCCTTGCTGCTTCGCCAGCGCTTCGGCGATATACTGCACGTCATATTGCGCAATCCGGAACTCGTCCGTGCGGACGCGCTGAACCGCGATTCCGCCGCATGTTCCGATGATGCCGGGATGGTCGTCGATGACCGAGAAAAAGGCATAGGCGCCGGGATAGGCCATGCCTTCGGGATTATTGGCCCATGTCACGAACTTCGCGGTCAGCGTACCGTTGCTTCCGGTGCGATGCTGCGTCGCCGCCTTGCGCAGGCCGTCCCACTCCGCCTTGGTAATCTCGATCAGGGGGTCCATCATCGCCATGCCCGCGACGTCGCCCCGGTCGAAGCGGTCGAGAAAGCGGGTGACGAAGACCGTGGCGCTCGCCGTTTCGGCGGGGCTCGCGGCCCAGTCAGCGGGCACCGGCTTGTAAGGGTCGGTTGCCGGATCGAAGCAGAAGAAGCCCTGCCGCATATTTTCGATCAGCATCATGTTGCGTGCGGTGTCGATACGGTTGTCGAAATAATAGCGGCCAAATCGCACGCTCTGCGCGCCGCAACGCCGCTTTGCCTCCGCCGCGACCCGCGCCATGACCTTGGTCATGTCGGGCGCGTCGAATGTGGCGACCGAAGCGGTATAGCCTTTTCCCGGAACCGCTTCGATGCGGATCGCCGCATCTGCCGGCGCCGCCAGAAGCAGCGCCAATGCCATGAATGCCATACTGTCTGTCCCCCGCCATCGCCCCACCCGGCGACAGCTCTGTACTGCGTAAACGAACGCAGTGCCGCAAGCCCGATTTTTCGCGCCTCGGCGTCCGGAGACTAGAACGCCGTCGCGATGCCCTTGCCCAGATAGCAGGGCAGCTGGCGCAGGACGTCGGCCTTGGGCACGCCGTCTTCGATCAGATCGGCGGGCACTTCCGACGTATCGGTGCGGACGACCGTCCAGCCGGTATCGGGTGCAGCGCGGTGGACGACAACATAGCCGCAATCCATCGTCCCGTCCTTGCGGTCACCGCGGAAATCGAAGGCCGCGTAGAGGCCGGCGGGCTGTCCAGCCGGGTCGAGATACCAGCTGAGGCGCAGGATGCGGATCGTCCCGTCTGCCCAGAGCACCGAACGCTTGCGCTGGTTCGTTTCCCATTCGAGCCGGGGATTCGATGCCTGGAAGGACAGGCGCAACATCGCGTAGGCGCTCCCGAAATCGCGTTTCGAGAGCGCCATCGTATAGGCAGCGAGGCGATCGATCGCGCCCTCCTCGTCGACCGGGGCCGGCTTGAAGCTCACGCCCTCAGGCGCAACGACTTGGCGCTCGACGTCCGGCGCAACCACCGGCGGCGCGGCAAATGCCACGGGAGCACCGAAAAGCAGGGCGGCGGCGGCCAGCAGCAAGGGACCGCGCGCCAAAAGATCAATAGCCATAATAGGCGCCGCCCTTTTCCCGCGCGCGGCGCCACGCCGGGCGATCGTGGCAGGCGTTCACAAAGGCCGCGAGTTTCGGATAGCGCGGCGCCATACCCTGCATGATTGCGATCTCGGCCGGAAAGCTCAGCATGATGTCGGCCGCCGAGAGGCTGTCGCCGATGAAATGACCATTGTCGCCGACCCGGCTCTCCATATAGGCGAAATGCGCGCCCAGTTGCTGCGCGATGCGCGGCTCGATCGGCGCCGCGGCTTCGCCAAGGCGCGCGGTATAGATACGCAGCAGGATCGGCGTCATCGCCGACCCTTCGGCGAAATGCAGCCATTCGAGGTGGCTGATATGATCGTCGCTGCCCCGCTCGGGGACCAGATGGGCGCCGCCGTGGCGTTCGCACAGATATTCGGTGATGGCTCCGGACTCGATGATAACGCGGCCCTTTCCGCCGGAGGTGGACTCGTCAAACGCCTCGATCACCGGCGATTTGCCGAGCGGATGGACGGCGATCAGTTCGGGCGGCGCCAGATTGGTGACAGGGTCGCGGTCGTAATATCTGATCTCGTAGGACGCGCCGATTTCCTCGAGCAACCAGAGGATGCGCTGCGAACGGCTGTTGTTCAGGTGGTGGACGATCAGGCTCATGTGGCTCTCCATATGCGGTCAACTTTGGCGGGGCCGTTACGATCGACCAGCGCTGCGAGTTCCCGCGCCAGCTTGGCGCCAAGGATAGCGGTCACATCGCCGATATCGCGGCCCGGGTGAAGCTCGACGATATCGGCGCCGACGATCGGCGCGGTCTGTTTGTGCAGCACCGCGAGCACCTCGCGTACCGTCAGCCCGCCGGGTTCGGGATGTGCGACGCCGGGCGCCGCCGACGGATCGAGGCCATCGAGATCGATCGAAATATAGAGTGGTCCGTCGAGCACCGGCACCGCGTCGGGCGTAAAACCGGCCATCGGGACAATTTCGACACCGAAGCGCGCAGCTTGCTCGCGGCAATGATTGGTCAGCGTGCGGATGCCGACCTGCACCAGCCGCTTTGCATGCCCCGCCTCGCAGATCCGCGCGAAAGGCGAGGCATGGCTGCGCGGATTGCCGGCAAAGTCATCGTAAAGATCGGGATGTGCATCGAAGTGAAGAATACTGACCGGCCCAAAACAGGCGGCCGCCGCCTCGACCAGCGGAAATGTCACCGCATGATCGCCGCCGAGCGCAATCGGAACGTCGCCATCTTCGTGTATATAGGCGATGTGGCGGCGGATTGCCGCGTCATCTTGCGCCGTATTTTCGGTCAGCGGCAGGTCACCGTCATCGGTGAGCGCAATGTCGGTGCCGATTTCGCGGCCGAACTCGCTCGCCATATTGCCGCGGTCGCTCCACAATGCCTTCCGGATCGCCGCAGATCCGCCGGCTGCGCCGCGTTCGAAGCTGCTGTTGATATCGGTCGGGAGGCCGAAAAGGCGGATAGCAGGCATTGGCTGCTTGTAGCCACTGGCAAGGGCTTCGCAAGGATCAACGGCGGGCGGGCCGACCTGCCTGGGAGAGGGGAGCGCAGGTCGCCCTTGGGCAAAGAGGGGGCTGAGGGCCCGCCGCCGTCGGCCGGCCGATTCGAGCAAGGCGAACCGGCCGGATGGCAATCGTCATCAATTGTCGTCGTCGCCCTCGTCGTCAGGGCCGGCCATCATTTCCTCGGCCACTTCGTCGGTACGGCCGCGGATCGCAGCTTCGAGCCGTTCCTTGAGCTCGGGATTTTCGGTCAGGAAATTCTTCGCGTTTTCGCGGCCCTGTCCAATGCGGATCGAATCATAGCTGAACCAGGCGCCCGATTTCTCGACAAGTCCGGCCTTGACGCCGATATCAAGAATTTCGCCGATCTTCGAAATGCCCTGTCCGTACATGATGTCGAATTCGACCTGCTTGAAAGGCGGCGCGACCTTGTTCTTCACGACCTTCACGCGCGTGGTGTTGCCGACGATCTCGTCGCCATTCTTGATCTGGCCGGTACGGCGAATGTCGAGACGGACCGAAGCGTAGAATTTGAGCGCGTTGCCGCCGGTCGTGGTTTCGGGGTTGCCGTACATCACGCCGATCTTCATGCGCAGCTGGTTGATGAAGATCACCATGCAGCGCGAGCGGCTGATCGAGCCGGTGAGCTTGCGCAGCGACTGCGACATCAGACGCGCCTGCAGACCGACATGGCTGTCGCCCATCTCACCCTCGATTTCAGCGCGCGGGACAAGCGCGGCGACCGAGTCGACCACCAGCACGTCGATCGCGTTCGAGCGCACGAGCGTGTCGACGATCTCGAGCGCCTGCTCGCCGGTATCAGGCTGCGACACGATGAGTTCGTCGATGTTGACGCCGAGCTTGCGGGCATAGACGGGGTCGAGCGCATGTTCGGCGTCGACAAAGGCGACCGTGCCGCCGGTCTTTTGCGCTTCGGCAAGCGTGTGCAACGCGAGCGTCGTCTTGCCCGAGCTTTCGGGGCCGTAGATTTCGATGACGCGTCCGCGCGGCAGGCCGCCGACGCCGAGTGCGATGTCGAGCCCTAGCGAGCCGGTCGAGATCGCCTCGACCTGCATGGCTTCCTTCGAGCCCAGTTTCATCACCGAGCCCTTGCCGAACGCGCGATCGATCTGCGCGAGCGCGGCATCGAGCGCCTTCTGTCTATCCGTTCCGTTCACTGATTTCCCCGATTCGACGAGTGACAATTGTCCGGCCATGACCGACCCTTTCCAGCTCTAGAGCGACGGCAGAAGCATCGCAACGCCGAACCTGTGTACGGCATTTGTTCTCATAGAACAAGTCAGGAACAAAATAAAATCCGGATGGCAAAAAAGCCAGCTATTTCGTCGAAAATTCTTCCAGCGCAGCCTCGATATCGCTGATCCGGAACGGTTTGGTGATCAGTTTGCGGTGTGCATGCGCCGGCGGAATGACATCGCCGCCGCCCGAGGTGAAGGCAAAGGGAATGCCGCGCTCGGCCAGCGCGTCGGCGACGGGCCAGCCCTTTTCATCGCCCAGGTTGATATCGACGAGAGCACCGCCGAGCGGCTCGGCTGCGATGAGCGCAAGCGCCTCGTCCTTGCTGGTCGCCTGCGCAGGTTCGGGCAGGTCGAGCGCATCGAACATATCGGCAAGCATCATGCCGATCAGCACATCGTCCTCGACGAGCAGGATGCGATGATTACTGGCCATCAGGCACCCGGTGCGCAGCGTCGTCCAGCGCCGCCGAGGTTGCCTCGGCCAGCTGTGCCACCGAAAAGGGCTTGGGCAGGAAAGCGACGTCGTCGATGTTGATCGACTGGCGGAGCTGCTCCTCGGCATAACCCGACATGAACAATATGGGCAGGTCCGGGCGCTTGGCGCGCATCGCACGCACCATCGCGGGCCCGTCCATCGTCGGCATCACGACGTCGCTGATGATCAAATCGACCTTCTCCATCTGGGCAAAACGTTCGAGCCCCTCTTCGCCCTGCGATGCAGTGACGACCGTATAACCCGCCCGCGTCAGCGCGCGTTCCGCCACCGCGCGCACCATATCCTCATCCTCCACCAGCAATATCGTGCCGCTGCCCCACTGGCTCTTGCGGGGTTTCGCCGGCGGCGGAACCACGGCGGGCGCGTCGCCATCGGCGCGGTGGACAGGCAGATAGATCGAGAAACTCGTCCCCTGCCCCGGCTTGCTGTCGGCAAAAATGAAACCCGCCGACTGCTTGATGATCCCGTAGACGGTCGAGAGCCCGAGCCCGGTGCCCTTGCCGACATCCTTGGTCGTGAAGAAAGGCTCGAAAATCTTGGGAAGCACGTCGGCAGCGATCCCGGTCCCCGTGTCGCTCACCTTCAGCGCGCAATAGTCGGCGGGCGGCATGAACTCGTTGCCCATCTGGCGCACGTCGGCCGCCGATACCGGATAGGTCTCGATCGTCAGCGTCCCCCCGCCGGGCATCGCGTCGCGCGCGTTGACGGCGAGGTTGATGATCACCTGTTCGAGCTGGCCCGGGTCGGCGCGCACTGCGCCCAGCCCGCGGCCATGATGCACCGTCAACTGGACCGTCTCGCCGATCAGCCGCTTCAAAAGGTGCGACACTTCCGAAATCACGTCGGGCAGCTGCAGGATCTGCGGCCGCAAGGTCTGCTGGCGCGAAAAGGCGAGCAGCTGCCGCGTCAGGCTGGCGGCGCGATTGGCGTTGCTGCGGATCTGCTGGATATCGTCATAATCGCTGTCGCCCGGCGTGTGGCGCATCAGCATCAGATCGCATGCGCCGAGCACAGCGGTCAGGATGTTGTTGAAATCATGCGCGACGCCGCCGGCGAGCTGGCCAACCGCCTGCATCTTCGACGCCTGCGCGACCTGCCGCTTCAGCCGCGATTCCTCACTCGAATCCTTGAGGCTCAAAAGCACCGCCGCTTCGCCCAGCCCGCGCACGCCGACGACGCGCATCGACACCGGATCGCCGCTTTGACCCGCAAGGCGGATCGACAGGTCGCCGCCGACCTGCTGTCCGCTGCTGTGGCGGCGGATCATGTCGGCGAGCGGCCCCTTGTCCTCGCCCACGACGATGTCGCCGGGATAGCGCGGCATCTTGCCCTCGGGCAGGCTCGCGGCCCGCACGAAAGCGCGATTCATATACAGGAACCGGCCGTCGCGATCGACCATCGCCAAGCCAAAGGGCAACAGCGACAACAGCGTTTCGACATAGGTCTGCGCGGTGCCGCGATCGGCGGGGCCGATATCCTCGTCGAGCATCGCGAGCAGCACCGGGGCGTTGCTGTCGGCGGGCGCCAGCGGAATCTGCAGCATGCGCACCGGAGTCCCGTGATCGCCTTCGCGCGCGAAATAGAGCGCCCCGCCGTCGTCGAGCCGCAGCATCGCCGCGGCGTCACGGCCGGCATAATGGCTGGCGTCATCCTCGCCGAGCGCGCGAAGCAGGAAGGCCTGGTTTGCGACGCGCAACCGTCCTTCGGCGCTGACGAGCGCCGCCATGATGCCGGCGTTGCCCAATGTACGGCCGGCCGGCCCATCGAGATGGCGAACGATTTCGGACGCAAGGTCGAGCCGCTCGAGCGCCGAAAAGCGCCAGACGAGATAATCCTCCGCCTGCCCGGTGCGCGTGACCTGCGCCCGCAAGGTCAGCGGGCCGATCGCGATGTCCTCCGCATATCCCTCGCCGTCGCGCCAGGCGACGCGCCCCGCGTTCTTCAGCAATTCGGGACCGCGCCCTTCGAGCGGCAGGCCCGGCGGGGTGGCAAAACCATTGAACCATGTGCCGAACAGGTCGTTGGCACAGACCATCCGGCCGGCCCGGTCGGTCACTGCGATAGCGATATCATCATGATTGACCGCCTGGCGAAGCATCGTCCAGTCTGGAAGCGGCGCCTCGCCGCTGACCGCCGCGGGAAACAGCCGCCGCGCCAGCAGCACGGCGCCCGCCGCGACGGCAAGCCCGGCAAGGAAGCCCGCCGCCAGAATCGCGTTGTCCGTCGCCCAGAAAAGCAGCGCGGCCGACAACAGCGCGAGCCCGCCCAGCAAGGTCATGTCGAAGCGCGACAGACCCGGAGGCGCTCCGAGCGGTCCGGCAGGACCCGCCCCCCTGATGAAATCACCATCAGCGGAGGGCAGGCTTTGCACGGTCAACGATTATCTTTCCGGTTGGCGCATCACCAGATGCGGACACGATCCTTGGGTGCCAGATATAGTTTCTGGCCTTCCTTGATCTGATAGGCCTTATACCAAGGGTCAAGGTTGCGCGAGACCCAAGACCGCTGAATCGACGGCGAATGCGGATCGGTCGTGATTCGCTGCGACAGATTCTGCTCGCGATAGTTGCGCCGCCACACCTGCGCCCAGCCGAGGAAGAAGCGCTGGTCACCGGTCAGCCCGTCGATCACCGGCGCTTCCTTGCCGCCGAGCGATTTCTTGTACGCATCGTAGGCGATGGTCAGGCCGGCAAGATCGCCGATATTCTCACCCAGCGTGAAGGTCCCGTCGAGCTTTTCGCCGGGGAGCACTTCATACGCGTCATATTGCGCGATCAACGCCTTGCCCGCAGCCTCGAACGCTGCGACGTCGGCGGGGGTCCACCAGTCGGCGAGCTTGCCGGTTTCATCGTACTTTGCACCCTGATCGTCGAAATGATGGCTGATTTCGTGACCGATCACGGCGCCGATGCCGCCATAGTTGATCGCCGCGTCGGCGTGCGGGTCGAAGAAGGGCGGCTGCAGGATCGCAGCGGGGAAGACGATCTCGTTCATCCCGAAATTGGCATAGGCGTTCACTTCCATCGGGGTCATCCCCCACTCCCAGCGGCGGATCGGGCCGCCAAGGCGGCTGATATTGTCGTCGTGGGCGAACTGGTTCGAGCGCAGCGCATTGCCGAACAGATCGTCGCCGCGAATTTCCAGCTTGCTGTAATCCTTCCAGCGGTCGGGGTAGCCGATCTTCGTGGTGAAATTGGCAAGCTTCTTCTTCGCCTTCACCTTGGTGGCGGGCTGCATCCAGGTCAGCCCGCCGATACGCGTGTCGAGCGCGGCGAGCACATTCTTGACGAGGACGTCCATCGCCGCCTTGGTTTCGGGAGGGAAATATTTCGCGACATAATCCTGACCGACGGCCTCACCCATATTGTTCGTGGTGAAGTCGACCGCGCGCTTCCAGCGCTCCTGCATCTGCGGCGTTCCCGACAGCGCGGTGCCGTAGAAGGAGAAGGATTCCTGCGCGACCGCATCGGGCAGCACGCCCGAAAAGCCGTCTAGGCTGCGCACGATCAGCATGTCGCGGATCACCGCGATTGGCGCATCGGCAAGCAGCCTGGCCTCGCCCGTGAAAGCGCTCGGCTGTGACACAAGGACCGAATCCTCGTTGACGCCGATGCCGCGAATGAAGGCCTGCCAGTCGAAACCGGGCGCGGCCTGAGCGAGCTGTGCAACCGTCATCTTGTTATAGACTTTGGTCGCGTCGCTGCTGTCGTTCTTGTCCCAGTGGACTGTCGCGACCTGCTTTTCGAAGTCGTAGATCGCCTTGGCGCGCGCTGCGGCATCCCGTTCGCCCGCGAGCGTCAGGACATTTGCGAGGTGCGTCTGATAGGCCGCCTGCAGCTTCGTGTTCCGCTCACTCTCCTTCAGGTAGAAGTCGCGGTCGGGCATGCCGAGACCGCCCTGGAACAGGGTGTAGATATAGACGTCGGGATTCTTGTCGTCCTGCCCGACATAACCGCCGAAGAAATGCTGGACGCCGCTGCGGTCTGCCTCGGCAAGCAGCTTCGCAAGGCCCGGCTTGTCGACGGCGCGAATCTTGGCAAGCCAGGGCTGGATCGGGGCAAGCCCCTTCGCTTCGACCGCCGCCGAGTCGAGATAGGACGCATAAGCGCGGCCGATCATGCTGTCCGGATCCCCCTTCGCGACGTCGAGAATCTCGCGCGTGCGCACCTGCGACAGGTCGGCAAGCGCGACGAACATGCCATAGTTCGACTTGTCGGCAGGAATCGGGGTGTTCTTCGCCCAGGTGCCGTTGGCATAGGCATAGAAGTCGTCGCCCGGCTGGACGCTCTTGTCCATGCCCGAAAGGTCAAAGCCGAAATCGCCGATTTCGGGCTTTGCGGCCGCCGTGGCGGTCGATGCGGTCGCCGTTTCTTCCTCGGCAAAGGCGGGCACAGCGCCCATCAGCATGGCGCCCAGCGCCGCGGTCGCCATCAGGCGCCCAGAAATATTCGAACGGATCATGATATTCCCCAGTAGTCGATATGATGCGAAAAGCCGCGCCGCGGATCGGCGGCGCAGATTGGCGATGCGACAGCTATACGCCTGCTTGCCGGGGGTTCAACCGGCCGCGGTGTCGCTGGTCGATACCTCATGTCGTTGGTCGCGGGCGCGCATCAGTTTGCGCCGCCAGCGCAGGCGGATCCAGTTGTCCCAGAAGATCGACGCGAGCACATAGCCGACGATCGCCGAAACGACCGAAATCACGAACAGCCCCGCAAGCATCGCGGGCGCGGCGTCCGAAAACACCCAGCGCACCCATTCGCCCGCTGACGCGCCATGCTCGATCATCGCCGAAAAGGTCGCGCTGTTGGCGTGCAGGCCGAACAGCCAGTCGCCGAGCCATACCGAGGCGAGGATGATGAACGGCGTCGTCACCGGATTGGAGAGGAAGGTCATCGCCGCACCGATCGGAATGTTCGCGCGGAACGGCAGCGCGAGGAGCGCGACGCCCAGAATCTGCACCCCGGGGATAAGGAAAAAGATGCCGACGAACAGCCCGAGCGCGGTGCCGCGCGGCACCGAGGTGCGGGTGAAGCGCCACAAATGGCTATGCGCAACCCGGTGCGCGAAGGGTTTGACGAAGCGGCTCGCGAGCAGTTCCTCGCGCGTCGGCGAGTTGCGGCGAATCCAGTTCATCACCGCCGCCTTGTCCCGGGTTTTCGGGTCGCGAGGCTTCCCGCCGCTCATCCGCGGTCCTTCATCAGCCGCTCTTTGTCGCGCTTCCAGTCGCGTTCCTTGATCGACTCCCGCTTGTCGTGCGCCTTCTTGCCCTTGGCGAGCGCGAGTTCGACCTTCGCGCGGCCGCGGCTGTTGAAATAGACACTCAAGGGAACGAGCGTCATGCCCTGCCGCATCACGCCCGCGTGCATCTTGTTGATCTCGCGCCCCTTGAGCAGCAATTTGCGCGGCCGCCGCGGCTCGTGGTTGAAACGGTTGCCGTGGCTGAATTCGGGGATATTGGCGTTGATCAGCCAGACTTCACCGCCGGTGACCTCGGCATAGCTTTCCGCAATCGTCCCTTCGCCGAAGCGAAGCGATTTCACCTCGGTGCCTTGCAGCGCTATCCCCGCCTCGAACACCTGTTCGATGGCATAGTCGAAGCGCGCGCGCCGGTTCTCGGCGACGACCTTCTTCTTGTCGAATTCGGCGGCGGACTGGGGACGAGCCATTTTGAAACCTAGATTACTCCCGCCGCTGACAGCGCGGCATCGACGGCGGCGCGCGATGCGTCGTTCGCCGGGATGATAGGTAGGCGCACTTCCGGCGAAAACCAGTCATGGATACGCGACAGCGCATATTTGACCGGCCCCGGCGAGGTGTCGGAGAACATCGCCTTGTGCAGGTCGAACAGCCGGTCGTGCAGCACCAGCGCCCCTGCCCAGTCGCCGCTTGCGCAGGCCGCCGCAAAATCGGCGCACAGGCGCGGCGCGATGTTCGCGGTGACCGAAATGCAACCGGCACCGCCCATCACGGCATGCGGCAGCCACAGGTCATCATTGCCCGAAAGCTGACAGAAATCCGCGCCGGCGCCCGCCCGGTGCATCGTCACGCGCGCGAGGTCGCCGCTCGCATCCTTGACCGCGACGACCGTCGGGATTTCGGCGAGCCTGCACATCGTCTCCGCGCTCACATCGGCGACGGTGCGGCTAGGAACGTTGTAGACCACGATCGGCAGATCGCACGCGTCGGCAAGTGCCTTGAAATGGGCGATCATCCCGTCCTGGCTCGGCCGGTTGTAATAGGGAGCGACCACCAGCGCCGCAGCCGCGCCCGCCGCCTGCGCGTGACGCATATGGCGGATCGCGGTCGCGGTGTCGTTCGACCCGCAGCCGGCGATCACCGGCACGCGGCCGGCGGCGGCCTGGATGCACGTATCGATGACCTGATAATGTTCGTCGAAGCCGAGCGTCGGGCTTTCTCCGGTCGTTCCGCACGGAACCAGCGCGCTGGTCCCCTCTTTGATCTGCCAGTCGACAAGGCGTGCGAAGACCGGCGCGTCGAACGCCCCGTCGCGGAATGGCGTCACCAAGGCGGGAATCGAACCCGAAAACATGCTCCGCTCCTTTACAAGAACCCGCTATGACCGATAGAATCCGGCCAGCGCGCCGCTATTGGACGTCTATTCAGCGCCCCGCAAGGAGTTTGGCATTAGCATGGCCGGTATGATCTCGCTGTCCCGCATTTCCCGCCTCGCGCTCGCCGCGGCCCTTCTAATCCCGACCGCTGCCCATGCCAGCGAACTGACCCCCGAACAAATGGCGTGGTACCGCGCCCAGATGGGCCTCGCCTCGGCATCGGGGTCACCACCCGCGACGAGTTCGGTCGGCGATGCGGTGATGGAATGGCGGCGTCTGACGGCCAATACGGGCGCCTCGTTCGATCAGCTTTCGCGCTTTCTGATGGCGAACAAGGGCTGGCCCGACGCCGACAAGATGCGCGTCCGTGCCGAAAAGGCGATCGCGCTCGACAGTTTCGACCCGGCCCGCACCCTCGCCTATTTCGCGGCCTATCCGCCCCAGACCGCAAGCGGCCAGTTGCGCATGGCGCTCGCGCTCAATGCGAGCGGGCGCCGCGACGAGGCCACTGCCGCGGTGCGCCGCGCGTGGACGACCGGTACGCTCGACGATTTCGAGACGAGCCGGGCGCTCAGTTTTTTCCCCGGCGCACTTACGCCCGCCGACCATGACGCGCGGATGGACCGCCTGCTCTGGCTCGGCGCCACCGCGGCCGCCGGCCGCCAGCTCGCCTATACCTCGCCCGAACGGCGCAACGTCTTCGCCGCACGTCTTGCGATGCGTAGCGGCGCGGTCGATGCCGCTTTTCAGGCATCGGCGGCCGAAAGCGCAAACCCGTCGCTGACCCGCACCGATGCCGGCTACATCACCGACAAGGCAACCTGGCTCCGCAAGGCCGGCCGCGTCGGCGAAGCGCGCGCGCTGCTCGCCGGACCGCGTTCGCTCGCCAAGGCGCCGACCGATACCGAGGAATGGCTCGAAACGCTGCTGACCAACGCGCGTCAGGCTTCGGACGCGGGCGACAAGTCGACCGCCTATAATATCGCGCGCCAGCTCGATGACGCTTTTCCTGCAGGCACGGTGATCCGCGAGACCCCGCTCGGCGTCCGTGACGATTATACGTCGCTCGCTTGGCTGGCGGGACAGCTCGCCTTCAAGGACCTTCGTCGCCCGGCCGAAGCCGTGCGCCTCTATCGCGCCTATGGCGAGGCCGCGCGGTCGGCGCAGACGCGCACCAAGGGCTTTTACTGGGCCGGTCGCGCGGCGCTGGCCGCCGGGGATTCGGCGACTGCCAACGCCCATTTCGCCGACGCCGCGCAGCATTATGATCAATTCTACGGCCAATTGTCGCTCGAACGACTCCGCCGTCCGCAACCGAAACCGGCGCCCAACCCCACGATCCAGGTCAGCGGCGACGACAAGCGCGCCTTCAACGACGACCGGCTGGTCCGCGCGGCACGCGCGCTCGGTGAAATCGGTGCGTGGCGCGAACAGTCGCTCTTTCTGCGCGCGCTCGCTCAAAAGGCGACTTCGCCCGCCGACCATGTCCTTGCCGGACAGCTGGCATCGCAGATCGGGCGCCCCGACCTCGGCGTGATGATCGGTCGCAGCGCGCAGGCGAACAGCCTCGATGCGGTCGAAGTGTCGGGCTTTCCCACCGTTCGCGTGCCGGCGGGCCACGAAAGCAACTGGACCTTCATCCACGCAATCACGCGGCAGGAAAGCCAGTTCGACCGTGCCGCGATCAGCCATGCGGGCGCGCGCGGCATGATGCAGCTGATGCCGGGCACCGCGCGCGAAGTCGCGGGCAAGCTGGGGATGAGCTACGACGCCGGATCGCTGACCACCGACACCAATTACAACATGATGCTGGGATCGACCTATTTCCAGCAGATGCTGCGCTATTTCGGCGGCAGCTATCCGCTCGCGGTCGCCGCGTATAACGCGGGGCCGGGCAATGTGAACAAATGGCTGCGCGCCAATGGCGATCCGCGCGGCGGCGGGATCGAAATGGTCGACTGGATCGAGGCGATCCCGATTTTCGAAACGCGCAACTATGTCCAGCGCGTGCTCGAAAATGCCGTCGTCTACGACACGCTGCGCGATGGCGGCGGCGCGCGGACGCAGGCACCGCTGAGCTTTTACCTCGGCAAATCGACCCCCGGCTGAAATCCGTGGCGGGGGACAAGGCCAACATCATCAGTCCGGCGGGCTTCGCCGCGCTGCGCGCCGAATATGACGCGCTGCTCGGGGGCGAGCGGCCCAGGCTGGTCGAGGTGATCAGCTGGGCTGCGGGCAACGGCGACCGCAGCGAGAATGGCGACTATATCTACGGCCGCAAACGGCTGCGCGAAATCGACCGCCGGCTCGGTTTTCTTGCGCGCCGGATGAAAGCGGCGCGCGTCGTCGATCCCGCACAGCAGCCCGACACGAGCCGCATCTGGTTCGGCGCGACCGTCGAGCTTGCCGACGACGACGACACGCGGCGCATCGTCACGCTCGTCGGCGACGACGAAGCCGAAGCCGGCGAAGGCCGGATCGGCTGGAACAGCCCGCTCGCCCGCGCGCTGCGCGGCGCGGCAATCGGCGATCTGCGCACGGTGCAACTGCCCGCCGGACCCAAGGAATGGGAAGTGATGGCGGTCAGCTATCCCGCAACCTGACTTTCCGCCCTTCCTCTGCGTTCGCCCGCGCCGTTCGCCGAGGAACGGTAGATAACAACCGGAAGCCATCATCTCCTGTCTCGTCGCCCCGGACTTGATCCGGGGTCAAGCCAGGGATGACGAACGGTGAAGGAAACATTGGCAGCTCCCCCCCGCCATTGCTCCGGCAATATTGTGCGCGTCATCACCGACACCCGCTGGACGCCGCCCTACCAACTGATAATCTGGCCGCGACCGGTGGGAGGATGGACGATGCGAAGCCTGGGGTTAGTCGCCGCATTTTTATTCGGAAGCGCCGCACACGCCGCGCCGGCACGCGAACCGATGCAGCCGGTTTCCGACGCGATATTGAACGACGGGCTGGAAATGGGCGACGAGATCGAGGTGCGGGTCGATGGCGACCTGAACGGCGACGGAGACCCCGATACCGCCTATGTTGTCGCGAGCCCCGATGCGCGGACGCTTCATGTCATGCTGAGCTATCGCGCCGAATTCGATCTCGGACACGAGCCTGCGGGAACCCTCTCGCTCGCACCTGATCGGCTGGGTTCCGCCGGGCTGTCGATCGACAAGGGGGTTCTCACCATCCGCGACCTGACCGGCGGCACCACCGCCTTGTCTGCAATCTACCGATATCGCGCCGACAAGGCGAAGGATCCGCCGCGCATGCGGCTGATCGGGCTCGACGCGACGGTGTACAGCCGCACCTTTGCGCATGACGGCGATGAAATGAGCTGGAACGTGGTGACCGGCGATACGATAACCAGCCTGCTCAAGGTCGCGACCGATGGCGACCGGAGTTACGACAAGCTCTATACGCGCAAGTTCAAACGGCCGGTGCGAACGATCTACATGGAAGATACGCCGGGCGCAGAGGAAGAACTCGTCAGCGTGGCCAAGGCGAAATAACCATCCCGCCGATCAGGGCTGCAACAGCGCGGGAATGATCCAGATCGCGGACAGCACAATGATCACGGCGATCAGCGAAATGGCCAGAACGTACCGGACATTATGTCCTTTGACCCCGCTGCTCGCCTCGGTTTCGGTCACCTCGACATGCTCATCGACGACTTTCATGGTTCGTCTCCTTTTCTGGTCCGCCTAATACGCGGCCCGGCCCGGCGCGGTTCCGCGCCGCCTGCGGGAGAGAGTTGCCAGAGGGTCTGTAAGCCGGGTTCTGTCCATCCCCTCGCAGGGACTGGGCGATCATTCCTCTAGGCGTACGGTTACCCGAACGCTCAAGCAGTCAACCCGGACGGCGGGGCCGGAACCGACCCTGGATAAATCCGTGCCATCCCTATTCGACCTTGCTCCCGGTGGGGTTTGCCGTGCCGCGTCCGTTACCGTCCGCGCGGTGCGCTCTTACCGCACCCTTTCACCTTTCGCCGGGCCGAAGCCGTTGGCGGTCTTTTCTCTGTGGCACTTTCCCTGAACCGGTCCGAAGACCGGTCCGCCGGACGTTATCCGGCACCGTGGTTTCCGTGGAGCCCGGACTTTCCTCCCCCTCGCTTGCGCGAAGCGGCGATCGCCCGACCCTCTGGCACTTTCATTATAAGCCCTGAGGGCCGGTTTGACGAGTCAATTGCCCTCGGGCTGGGGAAGCAGCAGCGCGAGCAGGATCGCGCGGCATTCGCCGTCGATCGTCCCGTCGATCAGTTCAGGGCGGAACCGCCGCTGAAAGGCCACCGTGGCGGCGAAACCATCGGTCACGTCATAGCCGAAACGTTCGAGGGCGAGCAGGAAGCCGGCGTCGGTCCACAAGGGGTCGGTGAGCTTTTTTGTCGGGCGCGGCAGCGCGAGGCGACGGCGGGCCAGTTCATCCCACGGGAAAAGTTCGCCCGGATCCTGCTTGCGCGCCGGCGCGATGTCCGAATGGCCGACGACGTTGCCGCGCGTGATCGCGTGGCGATCCTTGATCATGTGAACAAGCCGGACGACCGAAGCGACCTGCGGATCGGGAAAGGGAACATAGCCCCATTCGTGCCCCGGGTTAACGATCTCGATCCCGACGCTGGCCGAATTGATATCGCTGATGCCGCGCCAGTGCGACTTTCCGGCGTGCCAGGCGCGCTTGTCTTCGGCCACCATATGGGTGATCTGCCCATCCTCGCTGACGACGTAGTGCGCCGACACCTTCGCGTCGGGATCGGCAAGCCGATCAATGGCTTCGGCACCGCTCTTCATGCCGGTATAATGCAGCACGATCATCGAAATGGGCAGCGAGCGCTCGTCGAAATTGGGTGACCAGCGTTCGATAAAATCGCTCATGCGCTTTGTGGGCCCGTCCTGTCCTTGCCAAGCCGCCGATTGCGCCAGTGGCGCGCAAAAAGCAAGGTCAGGCGGCGAGCGTAGACGCGATCGGTGGCCGGCGAACCTGCTGATCGACGGGTTCGTAGAGCCCGCGCAGGCGCGGACTCGCGACGAACTGGTCGGTCTGGCCAAGCACCGTCTCGCCTGCGCCCAGCACGAGGAAACTTTGCGGCGCCGCCATCGCGCGGAGCCGCGCAAAAGCTTTCTGGCGCATCGGCGCAGAGAAATAGAGCAGAAGGTTACGGCAGAAGACGAGATCGGCGGGGCAGCTGAGCGGCGGCCGGTCGGTGAGCATATTCTGCACCGAAAAATCGATCCGGCGCCTGATATCCGCCTTGGCCAGCCAGCCGCCTTCGGTCTGGTCGAACCAGCGCACCATGCGCTGGACCGGCAGCCCGCGCTGGATTTCGAACTGGCTGTAAAGACCGATGCGGGCGCGCGAAATCGCGTGATAGCTGACGTCGGTGCCGACGATGTCGACCTGCCAGCCCGCCCATTTTTCGCCCTGCTCTGCGATCAGCATCGCCATCGAATAGGCTTCCTGCCCTGTCGACACGCCGCAATGCCAGATCGTCATCCGCCGGCGCTGGGCGTTGATCTCGCGAATCTTTTCAAGCGCAGTCGAAGCTATCTCGTCGAATACACTGTATTCACGATAAAAATAGGTTTCATTGTTGAGCATCGCATCGACGGTGTCGTCGAGCAATTGCCGGCTGTTCGAGGTGACGAGCGCCGCGACCAGCGCATCGAGGTCGGCAATACCGTGGCGCTGCATGACGGGCTTGAGCGACATTTCGATCCGCCAGATGCGGTTCGGCGACAGGGTCTGCCCGGTCCGCGATTCGAGCACGCCCATCAGGACGCGGTAGGCCGATTCACTCGCGCTGGCGTCCATCATGACTTGCGGCGCCCCGGAAGAAAGCTGCCGAGCATCAGCGCGATCGCGTCGGGGTTCAGCGTCGCAGCGGCGATACCCGCCTTGGCGACCGCGCCTGGCATGCCCCAGATCACACAGCTTTCGGGTGCCTGCGCGAAGATGGTGCCCCCCGCGTCCTTGAGCCGCGCCGCGCCCAGCACGCCATCGCGGCCCATACCGCTGAGGATGACCGCCACGCCGCCCTTGCCGTACACCTCCGCGACCGAATCGAGCATCGGGTCGGCCGACGGGCAACAACCATTGTCGACAACCCGGCGATCGAGCGCGATTTCGCGGCGGCGTCCGTTCGCAACGACCAGCAAATGCGCGTCACCGGGAGCAAGATAGATATGGCCGCGCTCGATCGCCATTCCGGCCGTGGCGACACGCACGCGGCGCGGGGTCATCGTCGCGATCTGCTTTGCGTAAAATTCCATGAAGGCATCGGGTAGGTGCTGGGTCAGCAGGATCGGCGCCGTGATACGGGGATCGAGGTTCGCGAGGAAGTTCGTAAAGGCAGGGATGCCGCCCGTTGAAGCCGCCACCGCGATGCATTCGATCGGCTGACCGGTGTGGATCGCCAGCGCTGCCGGTTCGGGCGCGCGGCGCTGCGCGACCGGCACGGGCGCCGGAAATTCCTGCTGATGACCCAAGGTCATGATACGGTCGGTCAGCACTTCGGCGAAACGGCCTGAAAAGCTGCCGCGCCCGGGTTTGGCCAGCGTATCGCTGGCACCGAGCGCAAGCGCCTCGACCGCGGCCGGCCCGCCCTCGACGCAGTTCGATGACAGGATGAGGACGCGCGCCCTCGCCGCGCGCTCGAGGATATGCGGCAACGCGTCGATGCCGTTCATTCCGGGCATCTCGATGTCGAGCACGACGACATCAACGGGTTCACGCACCAGATAGGCGAGCGCTTCGTGCGCCGACGCGACCGACGCGCAGATTTCAAGCCCCGGCCGCTGATCGACGATCCGCTCGAGGATGCTGCGAACCACGAGGCTGTCGTCGACGAGCATCACGCGCACGGTGCGCGCGGTCGGCTCAGGGTCGGGTATCAGGGGTTGCGGTCGAGCCACCGAAAAACCTCAAATAAAACTTAGGCGATGCCGACGAGCTGCAATTTACCTTCCAGCGTTTCGCGGTCGAACGGCTTCATCACATATTCGTCGGCCCCCGCCTCGATCGCAGCGCGGATATGGTCGATGCTGTTTTCGGTGGTGCAGAAGACGACCCGCGGCCGTTCCTCATGCCCGTAATCGAGATCGTTGAACGCCCCCAGAAACTCCATCCCGCTCATAACCGGCATATTCCAGTCGAGCAGAATGACGTCGGGGCGATGGGCGCGGCAAAAGGTCAGCGCTTCCTGTCCGTCGGCCGCTTCTTCGACAGCAAAGGACATGCTTTCAAGGATATGGCGCGCGACCTTGCGAATGACTTTGCTGTCATCGACCACCAGACAAGATTTCGACATCAAATTAACTCCGACCCCCGGGGATTTGGCCATGCTTACGGCCAAGATGTATTCAGCGAGTTAATAACGGCCAAACTCATGCCGCCTTTAAGGCCGGCAACGTGATGAAATGCGACGGGTCGACGACGAGCAGCGAGGTGCCCCGGTGCTCGATCATCGCGTCGGCAACGCGCGCCCAGCCGGGAAGCAGTTTTCCGGCAATGCGCGTTTCGGGCGCATCGATGAAACAGACATCCTCGATCTCGTCCGCGAGCAGCGCATAGCCATGTTCGGCGACATCGACGATGATCACCCGCTGCCCCGGCGCAACCGGCACGGCGGGGAGCCCGATCACGACATGCGGGTCGATCAGGGTAAAGACACGGCTGCGCAGCGCGAAGAGGCCCGCGACATGCGACGGCGCACCGGGTATTTCGACCGGGGTGCCGACGGTGACGACCGAATGGATCGCGCGGCTGCGCAGCGCGATGCGCGTGTCGGCGATGCGCGCGATCAGATAGAGTTTGTCCATCACGCGCCCTCTCCTCCAACCCGGCGGCGCAGCGCTTCGAGGAGCGCCTGACGGTCGTAGCGATAGACGGTTTCGTCCCCCGGACCCGCCGCGGCCGCCGACGTACGAAGGCGGATTACCGGCCCATCATATTCGCCGGTCACGCCGTCTTCGGTCAGGCACAGCAGCACGTCGGGAGTCTCGTCCGAAACATCCTTGCCCGACAGGACCCGGTATCCGGCACTTCGCAGGATCGGCGCGAGAAAATTGTCGCCCCAGCCGTCGTGATCGTCGGCAAGTCTGCAAAGCGGCTGCCGCAGCGCAGAAGCAGCCGTCGTCACGGCATATTGTTCCATCAGCCAGAAGGGATCGATCAGTTCGACCGGCGCGCCGCCGACAAGCGCGACCCCTGCGATCAGGCCCGGCGCGGCCGACGGCTGGATCGCGTTCGGCAGGCGGACGATGTCGACCACCTCGGCGATCGGATAACAGAGCACCGCGCAGCCATCGAAAAGCCGGAGCAGCTTCAGCGTTCCGTTCCCCTCGGGCACGCTGGCAGCGTGAACAGCGAAGATATCGTCGCCGATCTGGGCCTGCACCCTGCCCGCGCTTTCGAACAGCGCCGACATGGGGACTTCCTCGACCCGCTCGATCACCGACAGGCGCACGCCGCGGGTACGGTCGTTCATGTCGCGGAAGAGCAGCAATTGCACGGCGTCGCGCTCGGCCGTCGCATGCGCTTCGGCTTCGGCGGTGCGATCGAGGCTGCGGCCCGCCTCGCTCGCATCGATTGCTGCCGCCGCGAGCAGTCCCTGCACGTCGAGCAGCAGCACGGGACGGCCGTTGTCGGGCAGCGTCGTCCCGGCATAGAGACCGGTTGCCATGATCATCGGCGCGGCGGGCTTGATCACCAGTTCCTCATGATCGTGGATCGCCGCGACGCTCAGTGCATAGCTTTGGCCCTGCCCCGGGCGCACGATCACGAGTGCGCGGTCGTCGCTGTCGTCGCTCTCGTCGCGTTCGCGACCAAGCACGTCTTCGAGCCTCAGGAGCGGATATTGTTCGCCGCGTACCGTTGCGAGTTCGCCGCCACCGAGGCTGTCGATCCGCACCGTATCGCCGCTTTCGAGCAGGATTTCGCGCACCGCGCCGCGAGGGATCGCGAAATACTGCCCCGCCGCCCGCACCATCAGCCCCGAAATGATCGTCAGCGTCATCGGCACGCGGAGCAGGATCGTCAGCCCGCGCCCTTCATCGTTGCGCAGTTCGACAACCCCGCCGATCTTTTCGACATTCGCCTTGACGATATCCATGCCGACGCCGCGGCCCGAAACCGACGTGACCTTCGCCGCAGTCGAAAAACCGGGGCGGAAGATGAGCCCCAGCTTTTCCTTCGAGCCCAGCGCACGCGCCTCGGTCGCGGTCACCACGCGCGACGCAATCGCCTTCGCGACCAGCGCGTCGGGAGCAAGTCCGCGGCCATCATCGCGAATCTCGATTTCGATCTGATTGCCCGACTGGCGCGCCGAAACCGAGATCGTCGCGGTGATGTCCTTGCCTGCGGCGACACGATCTTCGAGTGGTTCGATGCCGTGGTCGATCGCGTTGCGAACGATGTGGATCAATGGATCGCGGATATTTTCCATCATCTCGCGATCGAGCTCCACTTCGCCGCCGCTGGTCTGGAACGCGATCTTCTTGCCCAGGTCCTGCGCGAGGTCGCGGACGATGCGCGGAAGCGGCGCGAACAGCTTGTCAATCCGCTGCATGCGCATCTGGCTGACCGACTGGCGCATGCCCGCGATCGAGTCCGAAAGACGGTCGAACGATGCGATGACCGACGGGCTGGCGCCCGATTCGCGCAGCATCCGGGCGAACTCGTTGCGGGCGAGCACGATGTCGGTGACCCCTGTCATCACGCTGTCGAGCAACGGCAGTGGCACGCGGATCGACCGCCAGCTTTGCAGCTCGGCGCTGAAATCATCGTCGCGGCGAAGCGGCACACCCGCGACTTCGAACGGCGCGTCGCCGGACGCCGCTTGCCCGGCAAGGGCGTCGATGACATCGCGGTCGTCGCCGGCCGGTTCGACTCCGCCCTGGCCGAGCACCGCGCAAAGGTCGGTCAGCCGGTCAAGAATGCCCAGCACGCCCGTAACGAGCGCTGCGTCGGCCTGCCGGTTCCCGCGGCGCACCTGATCGAGTGCGTCCTCGGCGGCGTGCGACAGCGCGGTAACGCGCGGCAATGCGAGAAAGCCCGAGCTGCCCTTGATCGTGTGGACGAGGCGGAAAATGGCGTCAAGCTGGGCGCGGTCGGCCGGATCTGCCTCCCACGCGACGATCGCCCCGCCGGCATCGGCGAGGATTTCCGCCGTTTCGGCCAGAAAGTCGTTGAGCAGATCGTCCATCGCCGTACCGGTGCGCCCCAAAAATGAGGCTCCACCATGGCCGAGAATGGTTAAGGGAGACTTTACCCGCGGCCGCGAAGAACGGCCCCGACGAGCAACGAGGTCGACGTTTCGCGCGCCAGCATCACGGTGCCGCCATTCTGCCGCGCCACGGCCTGCACCAGCACTGCGGGCGCGGTGCGCGAGGTCATCGGGCTGGCGCCTTCGCCCTCGGCGAGGATGCGCTCGACGTCGGCGTCGAGGAAGATGCGCTCGGCCTCGACATGCAGCGCAATTTCGATGCCCTCCCCCTGCTTCTCGCAGCCGACGTCGAGCCGGCCGCCGCGCACCAATGCGTCGACGAGAAGCAGCGAGAGGTTGAGGATGATCTTGACCGCGGGTTTCGGCAGCGGCTCGCTCCCTATCATCCAGTTAAGGGTGATCGCGCGGTCGCCGATGATGCCATGGATCGCCGACTTCGCCTCGTCCGCGGGGACGAGTTCGCCAAAGCCGCCCGCCGATCCGAACGCCAGGCGGAAGAATTTGAGCTTGTTTGCCGACGTCCGCGCGCTTTGTTCGAGCAGGTCGATGCAGCGCGCCCGCATTTCGGGATCTTTTTCATCGGCGAGCAGCTCGAGGCCGTTGGCGAAGGCCCCCACAGGGCTGAGCAGATCGTGACACAGGCGCGAAGCCAGCATCGAGGCGAAATCGACGCGATCGTCGGTCATGAATGAACAGGCTCCCCAGCGCAGTGGCCGGATGTTTCCGGCGTGCGCCGCTCCTACGGCAGGCGGGGGGGCCAGGGCAAGCGCGATGCGGCGGGTCGCCCCCTTGAATTTCAGTGCATTCGCATCATATCGCCATCAATGTTGGGGGACGACGAAATACTTGCCGTGACGCTTCCGGACAGCGCGGCCGGGCTGCGGCTCGACCGGGCGCTCGCCGAGGCTCTCCCCGATCTTTCGCGCGAACGCCTGAAGAGCCTGATCAAGGGCGGCCGCGTACTGGATGCGAACGGCGCCATTCTGTGGGACCCCTCGGCGAAGGCCGCAGCGCTCGCGACGATCGAGATTCGCCTGCCCGCCGCCCTGCCGGCGCATAATGTCGCTCAGGACATGGATCTGGTCATCGCGTTCGAGGACGAGCATCTTATCGTCGTAGACAAGCCCGCCGGAATGGTCGTCCATCCCGCCGCGGGCAATCTTGACGGAACGATGGTCAATGCCTTGCTCCACCATTGCGCGGGGCAATTGTCGGGGATCGGCGGCGTCGCGCGTCCCGGCATCGTCCACCGCATCGACAAGGATACGAGCGGGCTGATCGTCGCGGCCAAGCACGACAAGGCGCACGAGGGCCTCGCGAAGCAGTTCGCCGCGCACAGCATCGACCGCCGCTATCTCGCCCTGGTGACAGGGCGGCCGATACCCGCGACCGGGACGATCGACGCGGCGCTCGGCCGGTCGGGCACAAACCGCAAGAAAATGGCGGTGGTCGCCGAAGGGCGCGGCAAACACGCGATCACCCATTACCGGACGATCGAGCCGCTGAAGAATGCGACCCTGGTCGAATGCCGGCTGGAAACCGGACGTACACATCAGGTGCGCGTGCACATGATGCATATCGGCCACCCGCTGGTCGGCGATCCCGTCTATGGCCGCGTCAAAAAGCCGCTGTCGGAAACATTAAAAGCACGTAATTTTGCGCGTCAGGCGTTGCATGCGGCCCATTTGGGTTTTATTCATCCGGTGACCGGTAACAGGATCGCACTCGACAGCCCCCTCCCCGACGACATGCGGGAACTGATCGATGAACTGCGCGTTTAGGTTTCGAATAAAAATCTATTTTGACCGTGGATGTCAACCGCGGCATATCTCTCCTCTGGAATTTTAGGGAAGACGCTATGGCTAACAAAAGCAATGTTCCGGCAACGGTGCCCGCGCTCGGCGGTGAGGCGAGCCTGAACCGCTATCTGGCCGAAATCCGGAAGTTTCCGCTTCTGACGCCCGAGCAGGAATATATGCTCGCACGGCGTTTTCAGGAGCATGGCGACAATGAAGCTGCGGCGCAGCTCGTGACCTCGCACCTCCGCCTCGTCGCGAAGATCGCAATGGGCTATCGCGGCTATGGCCTGCCCGTCAGCGAGTTGATCAGCGAAGGCAATATCGGGCTGATGCAGGGGGTGAAGAAGTTCGACCCCGAACGCGGCTTCCGCCTCGCGACCTATGCAATGTGGTGGATCCGCGCCTCGATCCAGGAATTCATCCTGCGGTCGTGGAGCCTCGTCAAGATGGGCACCACGGCGGCGCAGAAGAAGCTGTTCTTCAACCTCCGCCGGATGAAGAACAATCTCGAAGCGTTCGAGGACGGCGACCTCAGCCCCGAACATGTCGCGAAGATCGCGACCGACCTCGGCGTGACCGAGGACGAGGTCGTGAGCATGAACCGCCGCATGGCGATGGGCGGCGACACTTCGCTGAACGTCCCGATGGGCGAGGATGGCGACAGCCAGTGGCAGGATCTGCTCGGCGACGAGGGCCCGTTGCAGGACGAACGCGTCGCCGAGGCGCAGGAGCGCGACGTGCGGCATTCGCTGCTCAACGAGGCGCTCGAAACGCTCAACGAGCGCGAACGCCATATCCTGACCGAACGCCGGCTGACCGACGATCCCAAGACGCTCGAGGATTTGAGTCAGGTTTACGACGTCAGCCGCGAACGCGTGCGCCAGATCGAGGTCCGCGCGTTTGAAAAGCTGCAAAAGGCAATGCTGAAGCTCGCGGGCGACCGGCGGCTGGTGGGCGCGTAAAACCGTGCTCCCACTTGCGGGCGATCGAAACACGCTGGCGGCATCCCTGCAGGGATACAGCCTTCAGAAGCGGCGGGCGTAGCCGAAATAGAGTTCGACGTCCGCGCTGTCGCGATTGAGGCCGACGTTGGCGCCGACGTCCCACTGGCTGTCGTCATCGGGTTGCCAGCCCACCGAAAGCCCCGCCAATGCCTCGGTCAAATGGCCATCGGGGTCGCGGTCGCGGGTAATCGACATTTCGGCCGTCATCGAGATATCGTCCGACAGATCGAAACCGATACCGACAACCGAGCCATAGGCAAGATGGCGCCCGTCGCCATCGCTGTCGACCGCCGCGTCGACATGCGGCGAGAGCCCGAGCGACAGTGCGCCGAGTTCGAAGCCGACTGGCACGAGCAGCCCTGCGCCCCAGTCGCCCGCCCCAATATTTTCACCGCCTGACGGCAACGTAGCGTAAGGCATCAACGCGGCCGAAACCCCCGACCCGTCGGGATTGCGCAAATTCTTCCGCAGCGCGAACGTGACGTCGCCGGTCCGCGTCCGTTTTGTCACTTCGCCGGTCGCCCGGTCGCGGTCGCGCACATGGCCGAGCATCGTCCAGCCCAGCTGCACTTCGAGCGATGGCGTCAACCCGACACGCAGCAACGCGTCGCCGAACGTCCAGCTATCGGAACGGCCGTCCGCGCGTTGGTCGAGCGTCCAGTCGGCGCCCCCGATTTCGAGCATCGCGCTGCCGGCATCGATCGTGCAGGCGGGCGTTCCGAGCCCCGGACGGTCGGGACAGAGGTCCCGGCGATCCTCGTTCGCAAGGGCCGGGATCGCAGCGACGAGGGCGACGAACGAAAGCAGAAGTCGAAACGGCATCCCCTGACTCCTCCAAGCCTTCTTGTCCCGCAAGACGAAAGACCGATCAAGCCCGCTTGCCTCAAAGCCGCAAGCGACTAATTTGCCCTGCATGGCAACTCCCTCCCGCGCAAGGAAGCGCAAGCTCCCCTGGTATCTCCGTCCGTTCAAATGGCTGCTGTGGTTCGTCATCGCCTCGGTGCTCTGGGTGCTTGTCTATGCCGTCGTGCCGCCGCCGGTGACGCTGACGATGCTGCTCGACAGCAACGGGATCGCCAAGGACTGGGAAAGCCTGCCGGGCATCGACCGCAACATGGTCCGCGCCGCGATCGCGGCCGAGGACGGTAAATTCTGCAGCCACGACGGGTTCGACCGCGATGCGATCGAGCAGGCGATCGAACGCAACGCCAAGGGCAAACGCATACGCGGAGGCTCGACGATCAGCCAGCAGACCGCCAAGAACGTCTTCCTGTGGCAGGGCAGCGGCTGGACGCGCTATGTCCGCAAGGTACCCGAAGTTTGGTTCACCTTCCTGATCGAGAAGACTTGGGGCAAACGCCGGATCATGGAGGTCTACCTTAACGTCGCCGAGACCGGGCTCGGCACCTATGGCGTCGAAGCGGGAGCGCAACGCTATTTCAGGCATGGCGCGGCAAAATTGACCCCGGCCGAGGCAGCCCGCATCGCTGCGATCCTGCCACTTCCCAAAAAGCGCGAGGCGGTGAGCCCGTCGGGTTTCACGCGCCGCTATGGCAACACGATCCGCGCGCGCATCGGCCAGGTCGGGCGCGACGGGCTCGATGCGTGCGTATATAATTGAGCTGTTTTGTCCGCTTTGGGTGTGGGTTGACTGCCCTTTGTGCAGGCCAGCGAAAGCCGAAACCCAACGCGCAAACACGCCAAGTTCGCGTTAGAGTTCTGGACCTCGGCTTTCGCCGGGTCACACATCTCTATGTCAGCTTCCAGTCAGTATCTGTCACGCACCCGGGCAGCTACGCCGGCTTCCAGCTCTTCCGCTCTTCGGCCTGCTTGAGGATTTCGAACGCCGCCTGCCCTGCGGCAAAGCGCTTGGCGGCTTCGGCATCGCCGGGTCTGACGTCGGGGTGGCATTCCTTCGCGAGATTGCGCCACGCCTTCTTCGTCGCCTCGAAATCGGCGTCGGGTTCGAGGTCGAGGACTTCGAGCGCGCGCATTTCGTCGGCGCTGCGGCTGCCGTCACCCGATCCGCCCCACGCATAATGCTGTGCACGGGCATAGCTGTTGGCGCCGCGCTTCTCTTCGGCGGCGCGTGCGGCCGCATCCTCTGCGCTCAGTCCCTCGAAATAATCCCAGCCACGATTATATTCAGCCGCATGGGTTTCGCAGAAATACCAGCGCTCGGGACTGTTCGGCGATTTGGGTGCAGGGCAATTTCCGGGCGCGGTACAGCCGTGGCGATCGCACAGGCGCACCTTCTGTGCCTCGCGCGACGAGCCATAGGGGCGCCAGCGGGGGAAACCCCAGTCGTCGGATCTTTTGGCGCGGCTCATCGCCCTCATGTAGCGACTGAGGGCCGACATTGCTAGCCGAGAAGGCCGAAAAACCTAGTCTTTGGGCTTGTAGCCGAATGCTTTTCCCGCGAGTTTGACGACCGCGGGGTCGAGATCGGGCGGGGTCATCGGCACCGCAGCCTCAAGCGTTTCGATGATATGCGTCAACGCCGCGATGCGCGCGGCCTTCTTGTTGTTGCCGTCGATCACCTTCCACGGTGCCCAGCGGGTGTGCGTCTGCGCGAACATCTCGTCCATCGCGGCAAGATAGTCCTTGCGCTTCGACCGGTTGCGATAGTCCTCGGTTCCGGTCTTCCACCGCTTCCACGGATCGTCGAGCCGGTCAGAGAAACGCTTGTCCTGTTCTTCCTGCGTGATGTGGATGAAGAGTTTGACGAGGTTCGTGCGGCTGCCGGTCAGCTGCGCCTCGAACTCGTTGATTTCGTCATAACCCTTGCGCCACTCGGCTTCATTCGCATAGCCTGCGACGCGCTCGACGAGGACGCGGCCGTACCAGCTCCTGTCGAAGATCGAGATTTCGCGATTGCCGGGCAGACGCTTCCAGAAACGCCACAGGAAATGGCGCGCCCTTTCCTCTTCATTCGGGGCGCTGATTGGCCACACTTCGAAATAGCGCGGGTCGAGCGACGCGGTCAGCCGCTGGATGATTCCGCCCTTCCCTGCGGCGTCCCAGCCCTCGAACATGATGATGCTGCGCTGACCATGGATGATGTGCGCCGCCTGCAGCCGTTCGAGACGGTCTTCCAGCGCCGAGAGGTCATCGGAATAGTCGCCGTCATATTTAGCGCCGGTTTCATGGTCGGAAAGGGAAATGCTCATGCGCCACCCCTAGCGCAAGCAAGCCTGTCGTACCAAGCAAGTGATACGCCATGTCATTTTATGGCACAGCCTGGGCTGTGTTTCTTACGGCCGGCCGGTCAGAGAAGTTCGGCAAGCAGCGTCCCGACGCGCGCCGGATTCTCCATCGGGATGAAATGGCTATGATCAGGCCATAGCTCGTCGCGCTCGGCACCGATTGCGGGCCCGAGACCCGTCCAGGTCGGGCTGAGCGAGAAATCGAGCAGGCCGCCACGCTCGCCAGTGGGCGCGCGGATCACGGTCGACGGCGTGGTCAGATATTGCAGCCACTCATGCGGGCTGGTGCGAAGCGCATTCTGATAGACCGACGCCTCAAGCGCGGGGGGACAGGCAAGCTCCAGCCCTTCACCGTCTGTCGCCGGAAGCAGCCCGTAGGTGCAATAATCGGTCAGAACGCGCGGATCCCAGTTCGCATAGGGCGGCCGGTCGGCGAAGCGCGCCTGCATTTCTTCGGCGCTGGCCCAGGCGTTCCGCCGCCGGGCGACGGGATGGTCGGCAGGATCGGGGATCGGCCTGGCGCTCTCGCCCTCATAAGAGGCCGGGTTCATGATCACAGGGTCGATCAGGACGAGGTGACGAAAGGCCGCCGGCCGCTGCGCCGCGAGGCGCGTCAGTACATAGGCGCCCATACTGTGCCCCGCGCCGACGAGCGGATGTCCACCGAGGCGGTCGAGCAGTGGCAGCAGCGCATCGGCGGTCGCCGCCCAGTTGGCGAGCGTTGCGGGGCGGTAGCTGCGCCCGTGGCCGCGGTGATCGGGCGCGATGACGTGCGTGCCCGACGGCAAAGCCGCGACCACCTGATCCCATAACCGCGCATGAAAGCCCGTGGCATGGAGGAGCAGAACCGAAGCTCGCTGCCCCCGCGTTCCCCACTCGAACCAGCAGATGTCGCCTTCCGGCGTTTCCAGCCGGTGCTCCAGGGGTTCGCGCATGCCTTAGCCCTTAGGGCCGTCGACCAGCCGGATGCCGAGTTCCTTGAGCTGCTTGTCGCTGACCGGTGCCGGTGCGTTCATCATCAGGTCTTCGGCCTTCTGGTTCATCGGGAAGACGACAACTTCGCGGATGTTCGGCTCGTCGGCGAGCAACATCACGATGCGGTCGACGCCCGGCGCCGAACCGCCGTGCGGCGGCGCGCCGAACTTGAACGCGTTGATCATGCCGCTGAAGTTCGCATCGACATCGGCCTGCGAATAGCCCGCGATCTCGAACGCCTTGTACATGATGTCGGGGCGGTGGTTCCGGATTGCGCCCGACGACAGTTCGACGCCGTTGCAGACAATGTCATACTGCCACGCGAGGATATCGAGCGGGTCTTTGGTTTCGAGCGCTTCGAGTTCGCCCTGCGGCATGCTGAACGGGTTGTGGCTGAAATCGATCTTGCCGGTATCCTCATCGGCCTCGAACATCGGGAAATCGACGATCCAGCACATTTCGAACGTGTTGGCGTCGATCAGTTCGAGCTGCTCGGCCACGCGCGTGCGCGCAAAACCCGCAAGCTTTGCCGCGACAGCTTCCTTGCCCGCGGCAAAGAACAGGCCGTCGTCGGGGCCGGTGCCCAGCTCGGCGGCCAGCGCGTCCATCTTGTCGGTGCCGTGATTCTTCGCGATCGGACCGCCCCATTCGCCGCCCTTGCGCGTCGCGTAGCCGAGGCCGGCAAAACCTTCGCCCTGCGCCCAGCTGTTCATGTCGTCGAAGAATTTGCGGCTCTTTTCGGCGGTCGCCGGCGCCGGGATCGCCCGAACGACATCACCCGCAGCGACAATATCGGCGAAGCGCCCAAAGCCCGAGCCGGTGAAGTGCGAGGAGACATCGGTGATGATCAGCGGATTGCGGAGGTCGGGCTTGTCATTGCCATACTTCAGCATCGATTCGCGGTACGGGATGCGCGGGAACGAACCGGCGGGCGTTACCGACTTGCCGTTGGCGAATTCCTCGAACACGCCCGCGAGCACCGGCTCGATCGCGTTGAAAACGTCGTCCTGCGTAACGAAGCTCATTTCGAAGTCGAGCTGGTAGAATTCACCCGGCGAACGATCGGCGCGCGCGTCTTCGTCGCGGAAGCAGGGCGCGATCTGGAAATAGCGGTCGAAGCCCGCGACCATCAGCAGCTGCTTGAACATCTGCGGCGCCTGCGGCAGCGCATAGAATTTGCCCGGGTGGACGCGGCTCGGCACCAGATAGTCGCGCGCGCCCTCGGGCGACGAGGCCGTCAGGATCGGCGTCTGATATTCGGTGAATCCCTGATCGACCATACGGCGGCGCAGGCTGGCGATCACGTTCGAACGCAGCAGGATGTTCGCGTGCAGGCGATCGCGGCGGAGGTCGAGGAAGCGGTACTTCAGGCGGATATCTTCGGGATATTCCTGTTCGCCCGCCACGGGCATCGGCAGTTCGATGGCGGCCGACTGCACCGAAACTTCACGCGCGCGAACTTCGATCTCGCCCGTCGGCAGGTTGGCGTTGGTCGTTTCGGCGGAGCGCGCGACAACATCGCCGGTGATCGTCACCACGCTTTCGGCGCGGAGGCCGTCGAGCGTCGCGAAAACCGCGTCGCTGCTGTCGGCGACGATCTGGGTCAGGCCATAATGATCGCGCAGGTCGACGAACAGCAGCCCGCCGTGGTCGCGCTTCCTGTGCACCCAGCCGGAGACACGGACGGTCTGGCCGACCTGTTCGGCGCGAAGCTGGCCGCAATTATGGGTGCGATAGGCGTGCATTTGATCGTCTTTCGATGGCTGGGGAAATCAACAAAAAGTTGACATTTATGGCCGCGCCTAAGGCAGGTCGGCGCGCCATTTGTCAAGGGTGGACGGTCGATTCAGCAGGTCAGCCCCAGCCCGTCGAGCACCTCGCTGCCGAACAATACCCGATGGGCGGGATCGGGAAGCAACCGATCCCGCGCGGCTCGCCACCGCCGGAAATCCTCGCCATAGTCAGCCGCGACGCGCGCAGCGTCGAGCCGGCAGCTTTTCGCCCAGTGGCGTGTGAAGGCGATCCGCTCGGCATCGAGGCATTCGATGACGCGCGCATAGGCGTCGGCGGTACGCTGGCTGCGCGGTCCGTCGAAATCGATCACCGAATTGTGCGGAAAGCGCGCGGGCGCCAGCAATCCCTGCGCACGCTCCATGAAGCGCACGGTGACGACGGTCGAGCCGCCATGGCGCGCATAGACGGCACAGATCAGCTCGAACGCCCGCGCCAGATCGGCGCGATCGATGGTAACCGAAGCGTTGAACAGGTCGGCAAGCGGCCGGTGCGTATCGAGCCCCTCCCCCCAACTGCCATACACGGGCGGCGCGTCGACATCGGGACCGGCGGCATAGCCTTGCTTCATCGCGAACTGGAGCAGCGCGCCGCGCGCCCATGGATAGTCGTTCAGCAAACGGCCGAGCAAACTGAGCGCATCGTAGCCCGCGCCAAGTTGCCCTGGCGTTGCGTGCTGATAATCGTCGCGCCATGGCTCGCGATAAAGAAAGCGCAGCATCGCGGGCCGCTTGAGGGGCTTGTAGGGATTGACGATCATCTGGACGAAATCGGGGTCCTGATCGAGCGCATAGGCGGCCGAGAAGCGTCGGAAATCACCGGCAGCGAGCCAGTCGAGCGCCGCGCGATCAACCTTGCGCAAGTTCTGGATCGGCCGGACGAGGAATTTGGGCACGCTGTCGACCACCATCGCGGTGACCACGCCAAGCGACCCCACGGGAAGCTGCGCCGCGGCGAAGAGATCGTCGTCGCGCAGCGGCGTCGAGCCGGTTGTGGCGACGAAGGCGTCATTCATCACCCCCGTCGCGGGTTCGATCCAGTGAATGCCCTCCGGCGTGACGATTTGCACCGCGCGAATATGGTCCTGAATGCCGCCGCGGGTCACCATCGATCCGTGCGTGCCCGTCGCGCAGGCGCCGGCAAAAGTCTGGCCGTTGCCCGCCCCGCTGGTCCAGAGCGAGCGCCCTTGCGCCTCGAGCTTGTCCGACACTTCGTCGACGAGCGCGCCCGCTTCGACGAGCATCAGTGTGCGCGCATCGATGCCGGGGGAGACATCATCAGGGTTGATGCGAAAACAGCGATTGAAACGGCGCGTGTGGAGCAGCCAGCTGTCGGACGCGATGTTGACGTTCGACGGCGACCAGCCCGCGCCGAGCGGACGAACGCGGCGCCCGGCCGCGGCCGCTGCGGCAAGCCAATGCTGCACCGCTTTCGCAGCGATCGCGAGTTCGTCGCGGCCGCGTTCAGCGTCGCCGCTGCGCAAGGCGAAGCGCGTCGCTGCCTCACAGGTGCCCGTGCCGTGATAATTGGTCCAGCGCCCTTCCTCGGCAAGTTGCACGATAGGCATCACGCGTCCCCTAGCGGAAGGATGCCGGCATGCGCGCGCCAAGCCAGGGTCACCGGACGCAGAAAACCGAAAGTTACAATCGAAACAAGCATTTGGCGGCGCGTTGCAAAGACGCGGACGTCGCACAGGCCATGGTCGGATTCGGGCGTCACAAAGGGCTGCGCCGCCTCGCTCGCGAAGCCCCAGCCCTTCAGCGTGACCACCATCGATTCTTCATCGAGCGGTCGCGGGTTGGCGACGGAGAGGAAGATATCCGCCTGCCCCACAGCATATTGCCCGAAAAGCAACGCAAAACCGAGCGCGGCCAGCGCCCAACCGACCCACATCATGCCCCAAATCCCTTCGTCTTTACCTCCGGCCGGTGTTCCGGCTCCGCGACCCGAAGAGCACAGGCAATTTTTCCTGCCCGTTCCCCTCAACTAGCTGTATAGGCCCGCTATGCAAGTCCATCCGTTGATCGAAACCAACGCCGCGCTCGTCGAATTCTGCAACCTCATCGGGGGCAGCGATTTCATCGCAGTCGATACCGAGTTCATGCGGGAAAATACTTTCTGGCCAGAGCTTTGCCTGATCCAGGTCGCCGACCGCGAGCATGCCGCAGCAATCGATCCGATGGCTCCGGGCATCGATCTCAAGCCGCTACTCGACCTGCTCGTCGAAAATGAGGACATGCTGAAAGTCTTCCACGCGGGCGGGCAGGATGTCGAAATCATCTTCAACCTTACCGGCAAGACGCCGCATCCGATCTTCGACACCCAGATCGGCCAGATGGCGATCGGTCAAGCCGAACAGGTCGGCTATTCGAACCTCGTCGAGGCGTGGATCGGGTTGCAGCTCGACAAGGGCGCGCGGTTCACCGACTGGAGCCGCCGCCCGCTCGACAAGCGCCAGATCGATTATGCCGTTGGCGATGTCACCCACCTCGCGAAGATTTTCCCGATGATGCTCGACAAGCTCATCAAGACCGGGCGCGGCCACTGGCTCGACGAGGAAATGGAAAAGCTGGCTGACCCCGCCAATTACAGCGTTGATCCCGACAAGGCGTGGCATCGGATCAAGATCCCCTCCCGCAAGCCCGACGTGCTCGGGCGGCTTCGCGCGCTGGCGGCATGGCGCGAACGCGAAGCACGAACCAAGAATCTGCCGCGCGGCCGCATCGTCAAGGACGAGACGCTTGCCGACCTCGCCGCGCATCCCCCAAAGGACCAAGACGGTCTCGGCCGGGTCCGCGGCTTGTCGGCGACGTGGAAGTCGAACGACATCGGTGCGCGGCTGATGGACGCGCTCGCCAACGCCAAACCGCTGGACAAGAACGACATGCCCGATCGCGCGCCGCGCGGCCCGGGGCTCGGCAAGGAAGGCGTGCTGGTCGCGGACCTGTTGAAGCTGCTTCTCAAGATTCGCGCGCGCGAACTCAACGTCGCAGCGCGACTGATCGCGCGCAGCGACGATCTGGAGGCTCTCGCCGCGGGTGGGCGCCAGGACATCCCGATGATGACCGGCTGGCGGTACGACGTTTTCGGCCACGCCGCGCTCGACCTTGTTGAAGGGCGAATGGGTTTCGCGGTGAAGGATGGCAAGCTCGTGATGAGCGAGATCGACGCCGCGGCGTCAAGCACCGACTAGAGCAGCAGCAGCTCCGGCTTGGCGTCGAGCGCCTGCGCGAGCGAGCGCAGGCGGCGTTCGACCGATTCACCGGCAAGGTGATGCCAGCCGTGATCGAGGCTCAATCGCAGCCGCCCCCCGGCAAGTGCGATACCGCTCGCCTTGAGCGGGGCTTCGACGCCCCCCGTCAACCGCTGCGCCAGCCGGATCGCAAGGCCCCATTGCCGCGCCCGCGCCAACCGGTCCGGACCGACCAGACCGCCCATTGCCGGGAAATCGCTGTCGGCGCCGCCGAAACCCGCATGAAGCGCGCGCGCCAGAAGGATGCGACCCGGAATATCAATGCCGCGCCAATTGCCGTGCAGCCCGATCTCGGTACCGCGTTCGGCACGGAAATCGGGATTGGCCGACCAAGCGACATCGCTGAGCAGGCTTGCCGCGAGGCGGACCCGGCTGTCGGCTGGCGCTTCGCCGGCGAACAGGGGCGCAATCCATTCGGTGATCGCACGGCCATGCGGGGCGAAGCGCGCGAGACGGCGACCCTCGAACTCGGCCGCAACGATCAGCGGGTCCTGCGCTCGCGTTTCGGCATCGAGCACCTGATAGAGCAGCCCTTCGCGAAGGCCCGAGGACGAGACTGTCATTTCGGGGATGTCGATGATGTTCGCGAGCGCGGCGAGCAAGGCGGCCGCGTCGGGCAACGCCGCGGCGCGGTTCGAAGCCATCCCGGGAATCGCGCGCAACTCTTCGAAACTCAGCCTTTTGGTCGCACGAACAAGGCGCCGTAACGCCGTACGCGGCAAGGTGTGCTGGTCGAGCACAGCGAGCGGATCGTGCGTGAGTTCGAGATCGAGGCGCGAAAGCGCGCGCCACGATCCGCCGACCAGATAAAGCGGATAGCCGGCGAGGCCACCGGGCCAGCCCGCATCGCGGAGCATCTTGCGGACTGCGCGCTCGAACGACTGCTGTCCACTCTCGCGCAACGCCGGCAGGCGGAGCACGCCGAGCGGGAAAGAAGCGCGGCGACCGACCTGCCCGTCAGCGACTTCAGCGAGTTCCAGACTACCACCGCCCAGGTCGACCGCTATCCCGCGCGCCTCGGGGATCGCCGCCAGCACGCCATAGCCCGCCGCCTCGGCTTCCTCCTCGCCCGAGAGCAGGCGAATCTCCAGACCGGCTTCGGCGGCGGCGGCGATGAATTCGGGACCGTTTTCGGCATCGCGTACCGCGGCAGTCGCGACGCACTGCAGGTCCTTCACTTCCATATGTTTAGCAAGCAATGCGTAACGCCGCAGTGCCGTCAGCCCGCGCGTCGCATCCTCGTCGGCGATACGACCATTGATCGCGAGGCCGCGACCGAGGCCGGCGGCGACCTTTTCGTTGAAAATCACCGCGGGCGCGCGCGCCGGTCCTTCATAAACGACGATGCGGACCGAGTTGGAACCGATGTCGATGACGGCAGAGCGGTGGACCGCCTGTTTCGTGCGCAGCAAACCCAAGTGCAGCTTCTCAATCTTCATGCATGTCAAAGGCAAGCGTCGGGACGTCATGGCGCTTGTGGAGCGCGGTCCCGCGACCCGACAGCGACGGGTTATTCATAAAATAATGGTGCAAGTTAAAGGGCTTGTCTCCCGACCTCACGCGCACTGACGTACCATCGGGTTGCAGAATCCAGCTTTGTTCATTGTCGATGAGGTTCGCGACGAGCACCTGGTCGAGTATCTGGTCGTGCACGGTCGGATTTTCGATCGGGATCATATATTCGACGCGGCGGTCGAAGTTGCGCGGCATCCAGTCAGCGCTGCTGATATAGAGCTTTGCCCCCCGGTGCGGCAGCGGCGCGCCGTTCGCGAACGCCCAGACGCGACTATGTTCGAGGAAACGGCCGACCACCGACTTGACGCGGATCGTTTCGGAAAGGCCGGGTACTCCCGGGCGCAGGCAGCAGATACCGCGCACGATCAGTTCGATCGGCACCCCCGCAGCGCTCGCCTCGTAAAGCTTGTCAATGATGCCCGGGTCGACGAGGCTGTTCATCTTCGCCCACACACCCGACGGCAGGCCTGCCTTTGCCGCAGCGGTTTCGGCATCGATCAACTGCGAAAGATGCGCGCGCATGTTGAGCGGCGACATGGTGATCAGGTCGAGCCGCTCGGGTTCGACATAGCCGGTGATATAGTTGAAGAGCTGCGCCGCATCGCGGCCGGCACGCGGGTCGGCGGTGAAGAAGCTGAGGTCGGTATAGATGCGCGCGGTCACCGGATGGTAATTGCCGGTGCCGAAGTGGCAGTAAGTACGATAACCCTGCCCCTCGCGGCGCACGACCATCGAAATCTTGGCGTGCGTCTTCCACTCGATGAAGCCGTAGACGACCTGCACCCCGGCGCGTTCGAGCTGGTTCGCCCAGAGCAGATTCTGCTCCTCGTCGAAGCGTGCCTTGAGTTCGACCACCGCGGTCACCGACTTGCCTGCCTCTGCCGCCTCGATCAGCGCGCGGATCACCGGCGACTGGTCGCCGGCGCGATAGAGCGTCTGCTTGATCGCGACGACATCGGGATCGGCCGCCGCCTGACGCAGGAAAGCAAGGACGACCTCGAAGCTTTCATAAGGATGGTGGACGACGATGTCCTTGCTGCGGATTGCCGCGAAGCAATCGCCGCCATGCTCGCGGATGCGTTCGGGAAAGCGCGGCGAATAAGCGGGGAATTTGAGGTCGGGACGATCGACGTCGACGAGCGCCGACAGCGCGGCAAGCCCGATAAAGCCGCCGATCTTGGCGACGATCGCTTCGTGCCCCTGAATGTCGGCGTTGAGCACCTCGGCGATTTCGCCCGGCATGTCGGCTTCGAGTTCGAGCAGAATCACCCGGCCCCGTCGGCGGCGGCGGATCGCGGTGCGGAACAGGCGAACGAGATCTTCGGCTTCTTCCTCAAGCTCGATGTCGCTGTCGCGGATGATGCGGAACACGCCCAGCGAGCGGATCGTGAAGCCCGGGAACAGCAGATCGCCGAACAGTTCGATAAGATATTCGATGGGCACGAACGCGCCGGGCTCGCCCGGCACCGGGACGAAGCGCGCAAGCGACGCCGGAATCATCACCAGTTCGCGCACCGTATCGCCCGTCACCTTTCGCTGAAGGTCGAAGATGACACCCAAGCCGCGATTCGGAATGAATGGAAAGGGGTGCGCGGGATCGAGTACCTGCGGGGTCAGGATCGGGAAAATCTGGTCGATGAAATATTGGCGCAGTGCGGTGCGGAGCGCTTCCTTGTCCGACCCCGAACCGTGAACGACGATACCCTGTTCGCCGAGTTGGCGGTGGAGTAACTGCCATTCGCTCTGCTGCTGGTCGACGAGGCGGTTCACCTCGGCCTCGATCTCGGCAAGCTGTTGCCCCGGCGAGCGCCCGTCGGCCGAGGGATCGTCGATTCCCTGCAACTGCTGTCCCTTGAGGCCCGCGACGCGGACCATGAAGAATTCGTCGAGATTGCTGCCCGAGATCGACAGGAAACGCAGCCGTTCGAGCAGCGGATGCGCAGGGTTGCGCGCTTCCTCCATCACCCGGCGGTTGAACGCGAGCCAGCTCAGCTCGCGGTTGAAGAAACGTTCGGGACCAAAGGGAATTTGTGACGCGCCATCGGCGTCATTGTCAGCGCGAAGAGGCCCGCCAGCTATCGACATGTGCTCGTTTCCTGTCCTTCGAGGAGATCGGGATCGATCAGCCCCTGTGACAGTAATGTTTCACGCGTAAGACGAACGCTGATGCCACGCCCCTTTTCGAGCGATGCCGCATCGAGCGCCGCGACGATGCGGTGGATCATCGCATAGCTGCGCTCCATCCGCGGGACGATGTAAGAGGCGACGCCGGGTGCGAGCGCCATGCCGCGCTGCGCGAACAGCGCCTCGATCAGATCGCGCGCAAGACAATCGTCGGGCTCGCCGATCGTCAGCACCGGCACCGCCGCCAGGCGCGAGCGGAGATCGGGAAGCGCGACATTCCATTCGGCCGGAGGAACATCGGCAATAATCAGCAGCGGCGTGCCACTGGCCTGCGCGGCATTCCAGGCATGGAAAATCGCTTCTTCCGAAACGCTGCCATGGCCGTCGATGACCCGGCCGCCGGTGTCGCGCGCAAAAAGCCGGCCGATCAGGCTGCGGCCCGATCCGCGCGGTCCGACGAGCACCGCGGTGCGCACGGGCCAGGTCGCGACATGGCGCAGATAACGGACGGCGTCCGCGTTGCTCGTCCCGACGATCAGCGGACCGTCATTCGATCCGCCCGCGCTCCAGTCGAGCGGGAGCGCGATCTGGGATGCGCGCGCCATCAGCGGCTGATCCTGAGCTGGCCGCCGCCTTCCTGGACCTTGAACCCGCGTGCGGCCAGCGCGGCGCTGAGCGCGGCGATGTCGCCCCGGAAGCTGACGCGCATTACCGATGTGCCGCCGAGCGCAAGGCTGGTGGTCGAGGCCGACTGGACGCCCGCAGCGCCCGCCACGGCGCGTTCGGTCGCGGTGACCGAATCGACGTCGGGCGAACTGTACTGGACGGCGAAACTCTGCACGCCCGAAGCTACGGCCGTCGGCACGCTGGCATCGGTTTCGCTCGGCAGCACATCTTGATCCGCCGTCGCAGCATCTTCCGGCAAGTCTTCCCTTTCAACGGGTTTTTCGAGGACCAGATAGGTGTCGGTCTTGAGGACGCCTGCTGCCAGCGCCTCGATATAAATCCGGTCCATGCGCGCGACCGCCTTTTCCATCATATCGGGTAACGCAGCCGGGCTGGGGCCGGTCATGCTGAAGCTGGATATCAGCTTGCTGTCAGGCCCGAAGCGCGCGGTAAAATAGCCTTTGATCGGACCGCCGGGGTAGGAATATTCGACGCGCGCGATCGGGGTCAGCACGTCGGCGGCTCCATATTGATCGAGGATCACGCGCCACCAGACACGGCCGCGACGCCCGGTCTGCCCCGCGTTGATCAGCAGCGTGTCGGCGCCGGTGCCCGCGGTGCGGACATAGTCGATCGCGCTCTGTCCCGTATTATATTCGGCCCACGCCCGCTGCCAAGCGCTGCGCTGCTCGAACACCTGCTCGATGCCGTCGATCGAATAGACCGGGATGACGAGCAAGGGCGGCGAGCGCAAGGTCCGACCGCTGACGCCGAGAATCTGGCCGGCACGGACGCGATCGAACTGGACGCCGAGCTTCGCGACATAGCGGCGCGGGCCGATCTGTTCTTCTTCGACGACGATAGCGGTGACGATGCCGTCCAGCACCGAGTCGCCAAGTTTGGGGCCATCGCTGCCATTGAGCTTGCGGTAAAGCTGGGCCCAGCCGAGGCGCTGCGCTTCACGCCAGCCCTTTTCACGCGCATCGTCGGCATTGTCGCCTGTCACATCGACCAGAATTCCGCTCGCGAGAAAATCGCCGCTGCTGTTGATCGGGGTGATACCGCGATCGCCCCGGCTGATCTGCCCCTCGACCACGCCGACGAGCAGAATCGCGAAGAAAAGACCGAAAAGCGCGGCCCAGCGCCAGTCGCGCGGGCGAATGGCATCGAGAGTCAGGCGGGGCGCGAAGCGCGGGAAAGCAGCCGAAATCATATCTTCTCTATGCTTTGCCCAAAAGCGCGGGCCCCGACAAGGAAATCATGGCAATTATCGGCTGGAACCGTTAGTCGCGCGTGCCATGGATTCCAAGCACAACCAACCCGGCTCCTACACTTACGCGCAGGCCGGCGTATCGATCGAGACCGGCAACGCGCTGGTCCGTGCCATTGCCCCGCTCGCCCGTGCGACGCGCCGCCCCGGCGCCGATGCCGACCTCGGCGGCTTTGGCGGATTCTTCGACCTGAAGGCGGCGGGGTTCGACGATCCCCTGCTCGTCGCCGCGAACGACGGGGTGGGCACCAAACTCAAGCTCGCGATCGAATCGGGCAAGCATGACGGGGTCGGGATCGACCTCGTTGCGATGTGCGCGAACGATCTGATCGTGCAGGGCGCCGAACCGCTGTTTTTCCTCGATTATTACGCGACGGGCAAGCTCGACAATGACGTCGCGACCGAAGTCGTCGCGAGCATCGCCGAGGGTTGCAGGCAGGCCGGATGCGCGCTGATCGGCGGCGAGACCGCCGAGATGCCGGGTATGTATTCGGACGGCGACTATGACCTCGCGGGTTTCTGCGTCGGCGCGGTCGAGCGCGACCAGGTTCTGACCGCCGACAAGCTCGCGGCAGGCGACGTAATCCTTGGCCTCGCTTCGTCGGGTGTCCACTCGAACGGTTTCTCGCTCGTACGCCGGCTTGCGGCGGACAAGGGCTGGAAGCTCGACCGCCCTGCCCTGTTCGACCAGAATATCCTGCTGATCGACGCGCTGATGGCGCCGACCCGCATCTATGTGAAGAGCCTGCTCCCGCTCGTGAAGACGGGCAAGATCCATGCGCTCGCGCATATTACGGGCGGCGGACTGCTCGAGAATATCCCGCGCATCCTGCCGAAGACCTTGCACGCGCATGTCGATGCCGATACCTGGGCCCAGCCGCGACTGATGGCGTTCCTGCAGGCGCAGGGCAATATCGAGCCCGAGGAAATGGCGCGGACCTTCAACTGCGGCATTGGCATGGCGGTGGTGGTCGCCGAGAGCGATGTCGCCGAAGTGACGGCGGCACTCGACGCCGCGGGCGAGACGGTGCACCGCATCGGCCATATCGCCGAGGGTGAAAAGGGCTGCACCGTGACCGGTAGCGCCGAAACCTGGAGCGCGATGGGCGCGTGGTCGGCAACGCATAATGGCTAAGGCGCGCGTCGCCGTCCTGATCTCCGGCGCCGGCACCAATATGGCGGCGCTGCTCTATGCGGCGAAGGCCGCCGACTGCCCCTATGAACTGGTGTTCGTCGGCAGCAACGACCCCGACGCGCCGGGACTTGAAATTGCCGAGGCCGAAGGCATCGCGACGTGGGGTCTCTCGCATAAGGGCATGAACCGCGATGCGTTCGACGCGCTGGTCGACGCGCAATTGCGCGGCGCGGGCGCCGAATTCGTCGTACTCGCGGGCTATATGCGTATCCTCTCGGACGATTTCGTCACACGATGGGCGGGCAAGATGATCAACATCCACCCGAGCCTGCTGCCGCTTTACAAGGGGCTGAATACGCACCAGCAAGCCATCGAGGCAGGCGACAGGTTCGGCGGATGCAGCGTCCATATCGTGACGCCCGGCGTCGACGAGGGCCCGGTGCTAGCCCAAACGCCGGTCGCGATCCTGCCCGGCGATACGGTTGAAACCCTGGCGCGGCGGGTGCAATACGCCGAGCATCAGCTTTATCCCGCGACGCTCGCCGCGTTCGTAGTGCGCGAACGGTCGCCTGACTATCTGCGCGGCCGCGTGCGCGATCTGGCGATGGCCTTGCCCGAGGCCGACGAGGTGACCTCGCACGGCATGCCCTGCTTCGGGATCGTGAAGGGCAAGAAATTCGCCTATTTCACCGAGGATCATCACGGCGACGGCAAGGTCGCACTGCTCGTCAAGATCAGCGGCGGCGACGAGCAGGCCGCGCTGATCGAACTCGACGACGAGCGCTATTATCGCCCGGCCTATTTCGGCGACGGCTGGATCGGCATCCGGCTCGACCTCGGCGATACCGACTGGGATGCCGTCGGCGAATGGCTGCGCAAGAGCTGGCTGGCAGTGGCACCGAAGAAGCTGGCAGGGCTGATGGGAGTTGCGGAGGAATTTTGACCATGCGGTGGATGACCGGCCTGTGGATTCTTGCCCTCGGCGGTTGTGGCATGGCCGTTTCAGACAAGCCCATGCTCGAACCGGCCGATATCGCCGGGGCACCGCAATTTGCGGACGGCGTCTGGCTGATGCCCGATTTCGACGACGCCAGCCATTGCGTGGTCAATACCGCGCTGCCAGTCTCCAGATGGCCCGATTGCGCGACTTGGGCGGTACATCGGGACGGGCAATGGTTCGCGCGCGAGGGCAATAGCGGGATCGCGACCAAGGCTGTACCACGCGCCGCGTTGGTGGTGTCGAACGGCGATATCGCGATCGTCCAGATCGAATCGGAGACATCCCCCGCGAAGGACGGCGTCATCGATTCGATGCCTTACTCCTTTGTCGCATTCCACAACAAGCCGGCGGCAACCGCAAAGCTGCGGTCGATTGGCTTCTGGATCGTGATGTGCGGAAAATATGAAGAGGGCGGCACCGACAATGAAGGGGGCAAAATACTGGTGCGCTTTCCCGGTTTTGACAAAAAGTGCCGCCCGGCGTCGATCCGCGTACTGCGCGATGCCGCCGCCGCCAGCCACACGCCGCAAACCCTCGACCTGCCCCGTTTCCACTGGGTACGCGAGACGCTCGACTAAAAAGAAAAAGGCCGCCGGATCGCTCCGGCGGCCTCTTCTATCCGGATATGCCTTCTGGCTTAGCCGACAATTTCTTCGGGCTTGAAGAAATAGGCGATTTCGATCGCCGCATTTTCGTCGCTGTCCGAACCGTGAACCGTGTTCGCCTCGATGCTCTCGGCCAGTTCCTTGCGGATCGTGCCGGGTGCCGCGTCCTTGGGGTTGGTCGCACCCATGATGTCGCGGTTCGCCTGCATCGCATTCTCGCCTTCGAGAACCTGGACGACGACGGGGCCGCTGATCATGAAATCGACGAGTTCGCCGAAGAAGGGGCGCTCCTTGTGAACCGCATAGAAGCCTTCGGCCTGCTCGCGGGTCATGTGGATGCGCTTCGACGCGACGACGCGGAGGCCGGCGTCCTCGAGCATCTTGGTGACGGCGCCGGTGATGTTGCGACGCGTCGCGTCAGGCTTGATGATCGAAAAGGTGCGGGTGACCGCCATGGGAAAGCTCCTGCGTTGGTGTGTTCTGTGATGCGCGCGCCTCTAGCCGCGCTTTCACCGCACCGCAAGGACAGAGCGCAGCGGGGCGGTCAGCGGCCCGAGCCATAGGTCACCGCACCTTCCACCATGTCGCCGTTCTGGGTCGTCGTAACCTGGATCGAGGTGTTGGCATCGTCCGGCTTTTCGGCGCTGATGATCATCGTGTCCTCCGCATTCATTTCGGATTTCACCTTGAGACCGGCAGCTTCGATCTGGCGGCGGTAATGTCCGATCACATCGGCCGCCTTGCCCTTCACCTCGAAGCTTGCGAGGCCACCCTGCTTGCCCTCCGACGCCCCCGCGAACCCGCCGGTCATCTTCGATCCCGGAAAGGGCGTGAGCCCGGCCGGCAGCTTCGCTTCGCCGCCGAACTGGACTTCGCCATCGTCGGTCTTGATCGTCACCTTGCCATTGTCGCCGTCGTCGCTGCTGCTGATCCTGTAGTCGGCGGTCTTGCCGGTTTCGGTATCGGTATAAGTGCCGCTCGCAACCTCGGTCTCCGATTTCGAGCCGCAGCCGGCGAGAAGCAATGTCGCGGCGGCGAATGCGGCGCAGAGGGAAGATCGGATCGGCATATCGAAGGCTCCTGCTGGGATGAAAGCCCGGCCGCTTTGCGCGAAATCCCCGCGCCTGTCGGTGATGCGCGTCACAGAGCCTGCTCGCTATGGCCCCTCGGACCAGCGGCCGCGATCATCCTGTTTCCAGAAGCGGTTGTCGACATCGTCGCGCGCCGCAAGCGCACGCCAGGTCGCGCGCGCATCGTCGATGCGACTGTTGTCGAACAGCAGGAAGGTTCGTTCGAAGCCAAGCGCCTCGTCACGCCATTCGCCATCGGCGAGCGCGACGAGACGCGCCCGATTTGGGGGCGAGGCTTCGAACGCGCCGGAGATCAGGATCGGTTCGATCTCCTCGTCGGGCGACCCCGCGGCGCCGTGCGGCAGGAAGCTCGCGGGCTGAAGCGTCCAGAGCGCTTCGTCGATCGCCTGCCGCTGCATCGCCGGTGCAGCGACCACCAGCAGACGATCGCCGTTTGCCAGGATTCGCGTCGCGATCGCCGGCAAGACCCGCTCGACGGGATCGCGAGTCAGCCGGTAGAAATCGACGCGCGCCACCGGTCCCCGTCCGTTCAGCGCTCGTGGTTGGCAGCGATATAGCGGTCGAGCAGGCGCACGCCGTATCCGGTTGCGCCCTTGGCATAGACCGGGCCATCCTTGTCGCCCCACGCCGTGCCCGCAATGTCGAGATGCGCCCAGGCGACGCCATCTTCCACATAGCGTTTCAGGAACTGCGCCGCGGTGATCGAACCGCCTTCGCGCGGGCCGATATTCTTCATGTCGGCAATGGGGCTGTCGATCAGCTTGTCGTATGCGGGCGACAGCGGAAAACGCCACAGCTTGTTGTTGCTCGCATCGCCCGCGGCAAGCAGGTCGGCGGCGAGGCCGTCGTCGTTGGCAAACATGCCCGCATATTCGTGGCCGAGCGAGATCACCATCGCGCCGGTCAACGTCGCGAGGTCGACGATCACCTTGGGATCATAGACCTTCTGCGCCCAGCTGATCGCGTCGCAGAGGACGAGGCGACCTTCGGCGTCGGTGTTGAGCACCTCGACCGTCTGCCCCGACATGGTGGTGACGATGTCGCCCGGGCGCATCGCATTGCCGTCGGGCATATTCTCCACGAGGCCGACGACGCCGACGACGTTCGCCTTCGCCTTGCGCCCCGCGATCGCCTTGATCGCGCCCGCGACCGCGCCCGCGCCGCCCATGTCCCATTTCATCATGTCCATGCCCGGCCCGGGCTTCAGGCTGATACCACCGGTATCGAAGGTCACCCCCTTGCCGATGAACACGACGGGCGCCTCGCCCGGATTGCCGCCGTTCCAGCGCATCGCGAGCAGCCGCGGCGGACGCGTCGAACCCTGCGCGACGCCGAGCAGCGCGCCCATGCCGAGCGCCTTCATCTGGCGCTCGTCGAGCACTTCGAGCTCGACGCCGAGGTCCGCGAGATGCCGGCAGCGTTCGACGAAGCTTTCGGGATAGAGGATGTTCGGCGGCTCGGCGACGAGCGTCTGGGTCAGCGCGACGCCGTCGGCGATCGCTTCATTTTCGGACCAGCGCGCCGACAGATCGCCGTGCGGCGACGCGATCGTCACGGTCTTGAGACTTGGCTTCGCCTTGTCGGCGAGGCGCGTGCGATAGGTGTCGAGGCGCCAGTTGCGAAGCAATGCACCCATCGCGAAGGCAAGGACGTCGTCGGCGTCGCTCTGCCCTGCGCTGGCGAAGTCGACATGGACATGGGTGACGCCGCTCGTCTGCAGCTTCGCCGTCAGCGCCGCACCGCCGCGCTCGAGGTCGTGCTCCGACCCTTCACCGATACCGACGAGCAGCAGGCGCTTGGCCTGCCCGCCGTCAACTGCCGCAGTCTCGGCGATCGCGCCCGCAGCGCCGTCAAAGCGCGCCTGCGCCGCAGCAGCGCCAAGCAGAGCGCCGAGCGACCCGGCTTCGCCCTTGCGGACCGGAAACGCGACAACGTCGGCAGACGCATCGATTTGCGCGACAAACTGAATGTCCATGCCTTAACTTTCTTATGCGATGATTGATTGGAACGTGGCGGACCGATAGGGGTTTCGCTTGCGAGTTGCAAAAACAAAGCGGCCGGTCCAAGCCGGCGAATGTCGATAGTGGGTTCGGGACAAAGGGATTAAATGAGCTGGGCTTTGTTCCAACAAGCGGCGCGTGCGCGGCCGTTCTGGCTGGCGACAGCCAGCGGCTTGGCATTGGCAGCCAGCCCGGTGCTGGCCCAGACCGAGGCTAATCCGGCCCGGCCGGCGGAGGAGGTCGCGGGCGAGCCCGACCTGCAAACGCCTGACATCGTTCCAACCACCTCCGACGCCCCTGATGTCGAGGGGGAGGAGCAGATCGGCTTCGCTGCCGACAACCTCAATTACGACAGCGACAGCGAGGTCGTGATTGCCGAGGGCAATGTCCAGATGAACCGCGAAGCGATCGAGATGCGCGCGGACAAGGTGACCTGGAACCGCAAGACGGGGCAAGTGTTCGCCGAGGGCAATGTCAAGATCAAGAACCCCGAGGGCGACACCGCCTATGGCGACAAGATCGAGCTGACCGATACGCTCCGCGACGGGGTCGTCGAAAATCTGCTCGTCGTGCTCGACAATGGCTCGCGGCTCGCGGCGATCAGGGGCACGCGGTTCGACAACGGCAATATCGAACTGGAGAATGCCGCCTACACCCCCTGCCCGGTCGAGGATGACGAAGGGTGCCCCAAGAACCCGAGCTGGCAGATCCGCGCCGTAAAGGTCATGTACGACCGCGCCAAAAACAAGATCCGTTACAAGGGCGCGCGCGTGGAGATTTTCGGCCTGCCGCTGATCCCGCTGCCCGGGCTCAGCCACCCGGCGAACAGCGAGGCAGGAAGCGGCATCCTGGTGCCCGAAATCCGCCTCGACCGCAGCAACGGGTTCGAAATCGCCGTTCCCTATTATCTGCGCATCGCACCCGATCGCGACATCACGATCACACCGCACTTCTACACCAGCGCGGCGCCGATGATGGAGGGCGAGTTTCGCGCGCTCACCGATATCGGGTCATTCCGCATCAACGGTTATGCAACCTATGGATCGCTCGTTCCGCTGACGGGGGATGACCCCGATAGCCGCAAGCGCTTTCGCGGCTATCTCGAGAGCGCGGGCAAGTTCCAGTTCGATCCGCATTGGAGCCTCACCTATTCGGGCCGCGTCGCGACCGACCGCACCTTCATGCGGCGCTACGACATCAGCCGCGACGACCGGCTGCGCTCGACCTTCGAACTCGAGCGGATCGGCGGCAGATCGTACCTCTCGATTGCCGGCTGGGCGACGCAGACACTGCGCCGCAACGACGTCCAGGGTCAGCAGCCGATCGCGCTGCCGATCATCGATTATCGTCAGCGGCTCGACGATCCGCTGCTTGGCGGCCAGTTCGAGCTGCAACTCAACACGCTGGCGATCGGGCGCACTGCCGGACAGGACACGCAGCGCGCGTTCGCCGGCGCGCGTTGGGATTTGCGCGGACTGACCGGGCTGGGACAGGAAGTCACCCTTACCGCACTCGTGCGCGGCGACGTCTATCACAGCGACGAAAATCTGCTGACCGCGATCCCCGGTTACCGCGGCAAGTCGGGCTGGCAGGCGCGCGGGATCGCGGCTATCGCGGCCGACATGCGCTGGCCGTTCATCGGCGAATTCATGGGTGGAACGCAGACGCTGACCCCGCGCGTCCAGATCGTCGCGACGCCGCCGATCAGGAACCTTGATATCCCGAACGAGGATTCGCGCGCCTTCGATCTCGAAGACAGCAATTTGTTCGCGATCAACCGCTTCAACGGCCACGACCGGTTCGAGGACGGCGCGCGCATCACCTATGGGGTCGAATGGAATTACAGCCGGCCGGGGTTCAACATCAGCAGCGTCGTCGGGCAGAGCTATCGCCTGTCAGACAAGCCCAGCCTGTTTCCCGACGGCACCGGCCTGACCGACCGCACGTCGGACATCGTCGGACGGACGACGATCGCCTATCGGGATTTTCTGCGCCTGACGCACCGCTTCCGGCTCGACAAGGATAATCTGGCGGTCCGCCGCAACGAATTCGACGCGACGATCGGCAGCCGGTCAACCTACGCCGTGCTAGGCTATTCGCGGCTCAACCGCGACATCCTGCTCCTCGGCGAAGACCTGCAGGATCGCGAGGAAGCCCGCGTCGGCGGGCGCGTCGCGGTGGCAAAACACTGGTCGGTTTTCGGATCGGCGATCGTCGATCTGACCCAGCGCAGCGACGATCCGCTGAACGATGCCGACGGATTTCAACCGATTCGCCACCGTTTGGGCGTCGCCTATGACGACGATTGCCTGTCGATCGCGCTGACCTGGCGACGCGATTACGCCGACACCGGCGACGCGCGGCGCGGCAACAGCTTCTCGTTCCGTGTCGCGTTCCGGAACCTCGGGTTCTGAGCGACGGTTTTCGACCGGTTGCAGCCGCGCACTTTCCTCCCTTCGTCATGCCCGCGAAAGCTGGAACCCGGCGAAGGACGGGCCGACGGTCGCTCCGGGTCCCCGCTTTCGCGGGGATGACGAAAAATGGGGAGCGGCAAATCACAGCCCAAGGCACCTCTTCCGCTCAGCCTAGGTTCAGCGTCGACAACCTACGAGCGGGCATCAAATGGCTCCAAAAGCGGATTGCGCTGGACCATCGGGCGCATCCGCTGATACGGAGCGTCCGGACTTTCTCGAATAGGGTAGCAATGACCAGATTTTCGACCATGACCGGATTGATTGCCGTGGCGGCCGTGGGCGTGTCGCCGGTGGTGGCGCAGACCGTCACCGACAATGATGTCCCGACGACCAGCCTCAACATCCCTGGCAACGTCCAGATTTTCGGCGATGCGAAACCCAATGTCTATCGTCCCTCCGCGACGGTGAACGGCGAGATCATCACGGCGACCGATATCGAACAGCGCATGGCGCTGATCCGTATTGCCAACAACAATGTCGAACTGCCCCCTGAGGAAATCCAGCGGCTGCGCAGCCAAGTGTTCAGCAACCTGATCGACGAAAAACTGCAGATTCAGGAAGCCAAGGCGGCTGACATTACGATCGACGAGAATCTCGTCAACGACCAGTTTGCCCGGCTCGCAACACGTTTCAAGCAGTCGCCCGATCAGTTTTCGTCCTATCTCGTGTCCAAGGGCTCGTCGGCGGCCGCAGTGAAACAGCAGATTCGCGGCGAATTCGCCTGGGATCGCCTGCTCTCGCGCAACATCCAGTCGACGACCAATGTCTCGTCGGACGAAGTTCAGGCGGTCGAAAAGCGCATGAACGACGCCAAGGGGCAAGATGAGTTCCATCTGGGCGAAATCTACCTGTCGGCGACCCCCGAAAATGCCGCCGCGGTTATGGAAAACGCCAAGAAGATCATCGATGCGCTGCAGGCCGGCGGCAGCTTTGCCGCCTATGCGCGGCAGTTTTCCGAGGCGTCGACCGCCAGCGTCGGTGGTGACCTGGGCTGGGTGAGGCCCGGATTGCTGCCGCAGTCGATGGCCGATGCGGCAACGCAGATGCAGCCCGGACAACTCGTCGGCCCGGTCGAGGTGCCCGGCGGCATGTCGATCATGCTGATGATCGATCGCCGCCAGGTGCTCACCGCAGATCCGCGCGACGCCATCCTCAGCCTGAAGCAGCTTTCGCTCGAGTTCCCGGCCGGCACTACGCAGGCCCGGGCATCCGAACTTGCGGGACAGTTCGCCGAAGCGACGCGGACCATCGCCGGCTGCGGCGCCGCCGACGAGGTTGCGGCCCGGCTGGGCGCCGCGGTCGTCTCGCGCGACAATATCGAGATGCGCGCGCTGCCCGCCCCCTTGCAGAGCACACTGGCCAGTCTGCAGGTCGGCCAGACGACACAGCCGTTCGGCTCGCCCAACGAAGGCGTCAGCGTCCTGGTCCTGTGCGGCCGCGACATGCCGGCGGCGGCGAACGCGCCGAACCCCGAGCAGATCGAGCAGCGGTTGCTCGAAGAAAAGGTCAACAAGCGCGCCCAGCGCTATCTGCGCGACCTGCGCCGCGACGCGGTGATCGAATATAGCTGATGCCTTTTGACGACCAACGACGTCCGATCGCGGTTACCATGGGTGACCCGGCCGGCGTCGGCCCCGAAGTCGCCGCCCGCGCATGGGCCGCGCGCCGTGAGAGCAGAGGGAGCGACTTTACAAGTTCATCTCAAACACTGTTGCTTATGTCA
>NZ_DATMST010000307.1:0-6785 GCF_035565275.1 Sphingopyxis sp. | reverse complement strand
GTCGCCGCGCGGCAGCGCTGCACTGGCTGGCGGTGCAGGCGGCGGCGGTTGACGAGGGTGTGCGCGCGGCGATGGTCGACGAGGTGCTGGCGGTGCTCGAAGACCCGGCGCATGCGGCGCTGTTCGGTCCGGGGAGCCTTGCCGAAGTGCCGCTGTCGGCGGTCGTCGACGGTGTGGTCGTCGCGGGGATCGTCGACCGGTTGCTGGTCACCGACGACGCGGTGACCGTGGTCGATTTCAAGACCGGGCAGCATGTGCCAAACAGAGCTGATGGCATCGCGCCCGCCTATCTGCGCCAGATGGCGGCCTATCGCGATGCGCTGGGGGTGATTTTTCCCGGCCGGCGAATCGGGGCAGCCTTGCTTTATACCGCCGGGCCGCGGCTGATCGCGCCGGGCGATGACCTGCTCGATGCGCACAAGCCGGGCTTGCTCGCAACGAAGGCGAATTTGCCGGGTTCCACCCTTGAGCCGGGCGCGGTGACGCCTTAGTTTGGGGACAACGGAATTTCAGGAGTTCATGCTATGGGTACCAAGGCAATCACCGACGCGAGCTTTCAGGCCGACGTCCTCGACAGCGACACCCCCGTGCTCGTCGATTTCTGGGCCGAATGGTGCGGTCCGTGCAAGATGATCGGCCCGTCGCTCGAGGAGATCGCCGACGAACTCGGTGAAAAGGTCGTGATCGCGAAGCTGAACATCGACGATCATCCCGATGCGCCGGCGAAGTATGGCGTGCGCGGTATCCCGACGATGATCCTGTTCAAGAATGGCGAGATTGCCGATACCAAGGTCGGCGCCGCGCCGAAGAGCGCGCTCAAGGGCTGGCTCGAAGGCGCGCTGTAGACCCCGGCGGTCGCCCCCGCGAAGAGGGGCGACCTTTTCGGGAAGGCCAGGCTGTCGGGTGACGGCAAGTGTGTAACCGGTGGCTCGATCGTCGGATCGGTCATACCTCGGGAGCGGTCGTTCTTCCGGCGCGCGTGTTCAGCCGGCCGCTATGGGTGGCTTTGGTTCGCTCGCCGAAGTTCGCTGTCTTGCTGCGGCAATCGATGCGCCCGCTTTCTGGCGTAGAGCGCGGCGCCATGGCCCGGGGCGAAACGCGGTTCGACGAAGTCGAACCCCATTTCTTCGAGCATTCCGACGAACGGGCCACGGACCAGCGGCTCCTGGCTCAGCACGCCGCCAGACCATGAAATAGACACCGGCGCGCCGTCGGGAAAACCCAGACGCTTTCTCAGCGCACCGGCGATCGCCGCCAGTTCTTCAGCGGCGGAACGGAGGATCGCGGCGGCTCCCGAATCGCCTTCCGATGCCGCCCCCGAAACGATGCTGGCAAGCCCGGCGATTTCACCGCGGCCCATTCCGCCGGTTCCCATGATGCGTTCGCACAGCTCCAGATCGTCGCGCAGGGAAAGCGCCTTGACGATCCGCTCGTGCAGGATGCCCCTGGGTGCGCGGCCGTCGCTCATCCTCGCGAAGAGCGCCAACCCCTGCACGGCGATCCAATAGGCCGATCCTTCGTCGCCGAATACCTCTCCCCATCCGCCCGCGCGCGCGGACTGTCCCTCGCGTTCGCCATAACCGATCGAACCGGTCCCCGCGACGATATTGATCCCGTCCTCGCAGCCCAGCGAGCCGGCCCATCCGCAGATCATGTCATTGCCGCACAGATAGCGATCATGTCCGAGAAGGCGGGCGCAGGCGGCGTCCAGTTGCGGATCGACGACGCTGTCCTCGCCATAGGCAGGCAGACCGAAGAAACTATGGTCGAGCGCAGCGGGCGTAATGCCCAGCTCCGCGCACACGGCGCGGATTCCCTGCCCGAGCCGATTCACCGCCTCGTCGATTCCCACCTGCAGATGATAGGTCGTGCCTGTAACGGCGCGCGCGATCACCTTGCCCGACCCGTCGATGCAGATGAACTCGGTCTTGGTGCCGCCGCCGTCGACGCCGAGGAAGATGCCGTCCGTCATGCGCCCGGCGCGTGGATCCGCACGCCCTGTACGACGCGGTTGACGGTGCCGCTCGCGTTGGGGCGGTCGGGCGCGAGCCCGAGCGCAAGCGAAACGTGCAGTCCGAACAGCTGCGCCGGAACGATGAAGGGAAACAGCAGATCGGCGTCGACCGCGCCCGCCATGTCCGCGATCACGACCTGCGCATTGTCGCGGGGCTGGGCGGAGATCACCACGACCGCGCCGCTGCGGCCGTCGCTGCGCAGTTCCTGGGCGATGTCCAGGTCGTAGAGGCGCGTCAGCGGATCGTTGGAGACAAAAACCACGGCAAGCGTCTCGGCATTGATGATGGTTTTGGGACCATGGCGGAAACCGAGCGCGGTGTCGAACGCCGTCACCAGCGCGCCGTCGCTGAGCTCCATGAGCTTGAGCGCCGCTTCGCGCGCCAGCCCCTTGAACGGACCGCTCCCAAGATAGACAACACGCTTGAAGCCGCGGCCGGCGAGATCCGCGATCAGAGGCTCGACGCTCGAGATGACACCCTGCACTGCTGCGGCGATCGCCTCGATGCGGGGGACGAGCCGGTCGATGCCGCCGAGGATCGATAGCGCGGCAAGCATCATCGCACTGAAGCTGGAGGTCATCGCGAAGCCGCGGTCGTGCGTGGCTTCGGGCAGGACGACGACGTGGATGTTTTCGCCGCTGCGCTGGCCCAGTGCGCCCTCGGCGTTGCAGGTGATCACCAGATGGAAGGCCTCATCGACATGCGCGTCCACCAGATCGGCGGCGGCAATGCTTTCGGGGCTGCTCCCCGACCGGCCGAACGAGACGAGCAAAGTCGGCGCTTCGCGGCGAAGATGGAGGGTCGGCCCGCTGACGATATCGGTGGTCGCGATCGCCTCGACCGTCCGGCCGAGCTCGCGCGACAGCCACGGCGCAAGGCATTCGCCGATAAAGGCCGACGTGCCGGCCCCGGTCAGAATGACACGCAGGTCGGGCCGGGCGAGCAGCGGCCCGACGAAGGCCTCGATCGCGGCCTTGTTCGCGCTGAGCAGCGCCTGCGTTTCGCGCAGGGTCACGGGCTGTTGCGCGATCTCCCGGCGGGTAAAGGGCTGGGCGTCGTTGTCCGGGGTTTCGGGAACCAGCAAGGCGTCAGGCATCGGGGTGGCAAGCTCCATGATAAGCGTCGAGGGCGGCGCTGATATGCGCCATGACAAGGTCGGCAGGGTCGAGCGACGCGCGTCCGGCGCGCATCGCGGCGTAGGCGAGGGGCAGATATTGGCTGACCAGCGGCAGCGTCGGCGCTGTCTCGCGGAGGTTGGCGAACAGGCGTTCCTGCGCCGCGACGATCAGCGGGTCGGGCCAATAATAGCGGATGCGGTCGGAGAGGCTGTATTGTAGCTGCAGGTTCAGCGCCGCGCCTTCCGCATGATAATATTTTTGCCAATTGCCCGGTTCGGCGCGCATGCGCTCGAGCGCAACATCGCGCAGGCGGGCGCGGTTTGCGGGGGCGACCAGCTCGGCCTCGATGGCGTCGAGCGCCCATAGCGCCTCGCGCAGGGCGAAGGTGACGCCGGGTCCCACTTTCAGGATCGCGAAATGATCGCGAACCAGCGCGGCAAGCGCGTCGGCGGTCTGGTAGTCGGTCGAGTGCGCCTCGAACACCAGGTTCGCGACCGGCTCGATCGAGCGGCTGAGGGCGACCGCCTTTTCCGGCCGGTAATCGACCACCTTGTCGTGATCGAATTCGACGCCGGGCTGCACGACGGTGGCGATCACGCGATCCCAGGCATCGGCAAGGCCCGATCTGCGGAACAGATCGCGGTGCATGTCGACCGTGGCGATCGCCGCTTCGGGCGTGGTGAGCGCCAGTTCGTCGAGATCCTCCGCGGCGCCGCCGGGCACGGGCACTTCGGTGCCGATGACATAGACCGGGGCGTCGGCCGCATCGCCGTCGAACGCGTCCTCCGCAGCGCGGCACAGGCGCGCGGCGCGCTCGGCGATGATCCGTTCGGGGAGCGGCACCGCGTCGTCCGCGCAGCTCATCGAGCAATCGAGGTGGATCTTGCGGAAGCCCGCGCGCACATACTGGATCACCATGATCTCGGCCCGATCCATCGCTTCGGCGGCGGGCAGGGCCGTCCACGGATTGGGCCCGAGATGATCGCCGCCCAGCACCAGCCGCTCGTGCGGGAAACCGACCTTGTCCGCGATCGACTGCACGAAGTCGCGGTAATCGGCGGGGCGCATGCCGGTATAGCCGCCATCCTGATTGACCTGATTGCAGGTCGCCTCGACCAGCGCGACCGGCTGTGCGGTTTGCAGCGCGTGGCGCAGCGTCGCCTCGATCGCCAGCGGGTGCGCACAGCAGACCGACGTCACACCGATCCGTTCGCCAGCCTTGTGTCGCAGCACGATGTCTCGAATCGCTCTCACGGAAAGCTCCTTTCGATTTCGGTTATAGGGGGCGATAACGAGGAACGCAATAAAGCGAAACTAAACGAAACTAATTTATATCGTCGCGATGCTCGTCCTTCGCATCGGGCGCGATGGCGAGCAGAAGCGAGGCGATCAGCGCGAGGCCGATCCCGATGCTTTTGAGCGGTCCGGGCACCACGCCGAGCACGGCCAGAGACAGCAGAGCGGTGGCGAGTGGCGCGCCCGCATTGGCGAGCGGGGCAACGATGATGGCTTTGCCGTAGCGAAAGGCGAAAACCAGCGTCAGCGCGCCGATCGCGTTCAGAACCTGGATCGCTGCGGCAAGTCCGGGGCCGTCGAGCCCCCAGTTCACCGGCTTGGAAAAGTCGGTCATCGCCCAAGCGATCGGGATCAGTGCGAGCCCCGCGATCATCATGTACACAAAGATGCTTTCCGCCGACATCACCGCATTGGCCGCCTTCATGAAATAGGCCTGCACGCCCCAGCACAGCATCACTGCCAGCGCCGGCAGCAGCCATGCGGCCGAGGCCGCGCCTCCGCCCGTCGGCGCGAAATCGAAGGTGGGCAGCGCGAGCAGCGCGAGCATGATTCCCAGCGCGCCGAGCTTTCCCGTCCGTTCGCGCATGATCAGGAAGGAAAGCCCGATCGTGATGACGGGCGATAGCGAGATGATCGGGAAGATAAGATAGGCCGGACCGCGCGCGACGGCATAGAAGAGCACCATCTGTCCGCCCGCGCCGAGCAGCCCGATCGCAAGGCCGTAGGCGATTGCGCGCGGCGAACGGTCGAGTGTCCAGCGGGCCTGCGCCAGCACCACCAGCGCCGGCGGAATCATCGTCAGCGCCCAGACGCAATAGACCAAAGTCTCGGGAAAGCCGTGCTGTACCGACAGGCCCGAAAAGGCACCCCAGATGCCCCAGAGCACGACGGTGACGAGCGCATTCGCGAGCCATGCCTTGCCGTGGCGCGAGCTCGCCGTGATCGCCGCGCCGCTCACGCCTTGTCGCCCTGCACCGGCGTCGCGCGCACGAGCAGGAAGCGCTCGAATTTCGCCGGGATCATATTCTGCGCGCGCGTCGCGGTACCCAGCGGCGCGTCGGTGAAGCTGTCGGTCAGCGTGTAGCGTCCCTCGCCCAGCCCGCGGAGCGGCACGGATCCCTCCCACTGGTCGGCAAAGAAGGCGTAATGGAGCGCGCCGTCCTTTTCGATCGCGTGGCCCTCGGGCTTGTCGAAGCCGATGTCATAGAGGCCGCCCAGATATTTGCCCTTGGCAAGCATATTGGCACGATAGAGGTCGATCCACTTGCGCCAGAGCACCTCCTTCGCTGCCGTCAGTTTGAAACCGCCCGGCGGCAGCGGGTCGGTGGGGTTCGGCGTGTCCTCGGGCCAGGTGAATTTGGTCGAGGGGATGGCGCCGATGCCATAGGTCGAGGCGAAGTCGTCGCGGGTGTCGGTCATCTCGACATGATCGCCCGAATAGGGCGCCGAGGGCCCCATCAGCGCCTTGAAGGTCTTGCCCTTCAGGCGGACCTGCCACGAAGAGGTCGGATCGGCGGCGGGCGTGTTGTTCATCGCCGGGATGTTGTGGAAGGCAAAACTGTCGCCGCACGGGCATATCTCGACGATCGCCTCGGGGTTGATCGCCATGACCTCGTCGTACATCGCCTTCCAGAAATCCTGCAGCTTTTCAAAGGATTCCTCGGGACGCGCATGGTTATGTGCCGGATTATGGCAGGGCGCGACGCCATTGAGGTGCTGGCCGTCGAGCTTGAGTCCGTCGAAGCCCCATTCGCCGACGATCTTGCGGACGATCCCGCGAAAATAATCGATCGTGGGCTGGTAGGCGGGGCACAGGGTGAAGGCGCTCCACCAGCTCACATTCTGGGCCGCGCCGTGCGCGTCGAGAATGAGCATGTCGGGATGATCGCGCAGCAGCGGCGTGCCGGGATCGACCGCCAGCGGCGCGAGCCAGAGGCGCGGGCGCATGCCGTCGGCCTTGATGCGGTCGGCAAAGGCTTTCATGTCGGCGTCGCCGCGCGGAAAGCGCGTGCGGTCGACATCCCAATTGCCCTCGGCGATTTGCCAGCCGTCGTCGATGACCGCCCATTCGAAACCGAGGTCCTTCGCCTTGGGCAACGTGCCGTAGACCTGCTCGGGCGTGAATTTGCGTTCATAGCCCCACGCGCACCAGATCGGGCCATAACTCGATTCAGGAATGCGTGGCGCTGCGAGGCCGCGCTCGCCCATGATCCGGCGATAGGCGTCGAGCGGGCGAAAATGGTCGCCCTCATGCGCCATGACGAAGGCGGTCGGCAGCGTCAGCGTTTCGCCAGGCGCGAGCGCCTTTGCCCCGTCGCCGGACAGGCCGAGGCGCGTGCCGCCGGGCTGCGCCGCG
>NZ_DATMST010000306.1:0-2010 GCF_035565275.1 Sphingopyxis sp. | reverse complement strand
CGCTCGCCGTGGCGTTGCTTTGTGCGGGCGGCGGTGCGGCGTCGCCGCCGCCCGGCGTCAATCAGGCGGTGATCGACAGCGAGGCGCTGCCCCCGAAGCTGTCGGCGTTCGGGCTGTTCAGCGGAAACGACCCGAAGGCGCCGCTGGCGCGCATCGGCTATACGCTGCGCGCGCCGCTGTTCAGTGACTATACCGACAAGCATCGCTTCATCTCGATCCCCGCGGGCAAGAAGGCGAAGGTGCTGGACGATGGTGTGATCGATTTCCCGGTCGGCACCGTGCTGATCAAGAGTTTCGGCTGGAGCGACGTCAATGAAGGGCGCCCGGTCGAGACGCGGCTGCTGATCCGCCGCACGGCCGGCTGGGTCGCGCTGCCCTATATCTGGGATGCCGACGGCGGGGACGCGACGCTGGCGCTCGGCGGACGGCGCGTGCCCGCGACCTTCAAAAGTCCCGACGGCGATACGCATGATATCCGCTACGCCGTCCCGAACCGGAACCAGTGCAAGGAATGCCACAGCCTGAATGGCGAGATCGTGCCGATCGGGCCGAAGGCGCGGAACTTCATCCTTGCTCCCGCGGTCCCGGACAAGCTGCGCAGCGTCTATTTCGAAAACCCGGCTGCGCTGAAGCCGGTGATGCCCCAGTGGGACGATCCGAAGAGCGGCAGCGTGGCCGACCGCGCCCGCGCCTATCTCGACGTCAATTGCGCGCATTGCCACAACCCCGCGGGCAGCGCGTCGAACAGCGGATTGTTCCTGCGCTGGACCGACGACCCGGCGGGCGTGAACTATGGCATCGGCAAGCGGCCGACGGCGGCCGGGCGGGGCAGTGGCGGCATGGACTTCGCGATCGCGCCGGGCGATCCCGGCCGCAGCTTCCTGATCTATCGGCTTGAAAGCACCGACCCCGGGATCGCGATGCCCGAGGTCGGGCGGTCGACGGTGCACAAGGAAGGCGCGGCGCTGCTGCGGCAATGGATTGCGGAGATGCCGAAAGCGTCGCATTAGGCGGCGCCATGACTGATCAAGCGCCCCGGCTCGTCCTCCACGACTATTTCCGCTCGTCGGCCAGCTTTCGCGTCCGGATCGCGCTGAATCTCAAACGGCTCGCCTACGAGCGCGTCGAGGTCAGCCTGATCGCCGGCGAGCAGCGGAGCGACGCGTATCTGGAGCAGAATGCACAGGGTTTCGTGCCGATGCTCGTCGTCGATGGCGAGCCGATCATCCAGAGCATGGCGATCATCGACTGGGTCGACCGCGCCTTTCCCGAACCGCGGCTGATCCCGGAAGCGGCGATGCCGCGCGCGATCGCGCTGGCGCGGGCGCAGGTGATCGCAAGCGACATCCATCCGCTGGGCAATTTGCGTGTGCTCAAATATCTGACGAAGGACCTCGGACTCAACGAGCAGACCAAGGACCGCTGGATCGCGACGTGGATCGCGCAGGGGTTCGACGCGCTGGAGGCGATGGCCGGCGATGATCGGTATCTTGGCGGCGACGCGCCGGGGATCGCCGACTGCTGCCTCGTCCCGCAAATCTATAATGCGCGGCGGTTCGAGGTGCCGCTCGATGCCTATCCACGGCTCGTCGAGATCGACGCGGCGTGCATGGAGTTGGAAGCGTTTCAAAAGGCGCATCCCGATGCGGTGAAGCCGGCGTGATTCGCTTCATGACGGGGGTTTTCGCGCTGGTGTTGCCGGCAGCGGCGATGGCGCAAGACGAAGAATATGTGCCGGTATATGTCTGTTGCACACGCGATCCGGTAGAGATCGTCGTGACCGGATCGGGCGCGCTGACGCCGCCCGCGGGCGACGCGGTCGAGCAGCGGGTGTTGATCCGCGATCTCGAACCCGGCCTTGGCGCCCGCGTCGAGAACCGCCTGCGCGACGAGGCGGGCATCGTCCAGTTCCGCCGTTCCGATGGCCGCTCGGCGCACCCGACGAGCCAGGGCATCACGCTGCGCGGACTGGGCGGCAATGCGTCGAGCCGCGCGCTCGTCATGCTCGAC
>NZ_DATMST010000305.1:0-2596 GCF_035565275.1 Sphingopyxis sp. | reverse complement strand
CGGCAACCGCGGCGACCGAGGCGGCGCGCGGCGATCGGCTTGACCTCGCAGGCCCGATCCGCCTTGCGGCGCCGATGAGCTTCGGAATCAAGGTGCTTGGCCCGCCGCTCGCGCTTTTCCTCGACCGGCATCCGGCGGTCGAGATCGAGGTGCTGCTGAGCGATGCGCGCAACGACCCGATCGCCGAGGGCATCGACCTGACGTTGCGCATTGCGCCGCTCGCCGATTCAAGCCTGCTCGCGCGCACCATCGCGCCGGTGGCAGCGTCGGTGGTCGCCAGCCCCGATTATCTGGCGAAGCACGGCACGCCGAAACACCCGCTCGAACTCGCCGGCCACCGGCTGATCGGATACGGCCACCGCCAGCGCGCGATGCCGCTGCATTTCCACCGCAAGGGCGAAGAGGCGACGGTGCTGCCGACGGGGCCGCTGTTCACGAACAATGGCGATATTGCGGTACCGTTGATCGTCGCGGGTGTCGGGATCGCCGTGCTGCCCGATTTCATCGCGGCGGGCGAACTGGCGTCGGGCGCGGTGGTGCCGATCCTGACCGACTGGTCGCTGCCGCAGTCGCACCTGCACCTCCTGTCGCCGCCGTCGCGGCTGCGCCCCGCGCGCGTCCGGGCGCTGTCGGATCATCTGGTCGATACGCTGAAGGTCTCGTGCACGGGCGCACACGAGCAATTTGTCCTGCGCCATCATCCGGCGGAAATTGCCCTCTAGACTGTGGCATATTGGTCGCGACTCGCGGATTTCAGCGGGTTAAATCAAAATTAACCTTTTCCCTTCATTAGTTTCATGGTTAATGTTCCGGCAGTCTCGCAACAGGGGTCGCCGGTGGCATGCATGATGGCCACGCGGGCGAACTGCAGGGCTATCGTGGGAACAATCAAGGGGTGCCCAATGCGCGTACTGCTGATCGAGGACGAGCCGACGACCGCGAAAGCGATCGACACGATGCTCACGACCGAAGGCTTCAACGTCTATTCCACCGATCTCGGTGAGGAAGGCCTGGATCTGGGCAAGCTCTATGATTACGATATCATCCTGCTCGACCTGAACCTGCCCGACATGCATGGATACGACGTGCTGAAGAAGCTTCGCACCGCCAAGGTGCAGACGCCGGTGCTGATCCTGTCGGGCATTTCCGAAATGGATTCGAAGGTGCGTTCGTTCGGCTTCGGCGCCGACGATTATGTCACCAAGCCGTTCCACCGCGACGAGCTGGTCGCCCGCATTCATGCGGTCGTCCGCCGTTCGAAGGGTCACAGCCAGAGCGTCATCAAGACGGGCAAGCTGGCGGTCAACCTCGACACCAAGACGGTCGAGGTCGATACGACGCGCGTGCATCTGACCGGCAAGGAATATCAGATGCTCGAGCTGCTTTCGCTGCGCAAGGGCACGACGCTGACCAAGGAAATGTTCCTGAACCACCTCTATGGCGGGATGGACGAGCCCGAATTGAAGATTATCGACGTCTTCATCTGCAAGCTGCGCAAGAAGCTCGCGCTGGCATGCGGTGGCGAAAATTATATCGAGACGGTCTGGGGCCGTGGTTATGTCCTTCGTGATATCGACGACGAAGGCAATGAGGTGCGCCGCGTCGCCTGACGCGTAACGCTCCACGTTAATTTACCGAGGGAAACCGGCGCGGAGCAATCCGCGCCGGTTTTCGTTTGGGCTATTGCCGCTTGCCCAGCCACACGCTGCGGCCGAAATGCGCCGGCTGCGCGGCGCCAAGGACGAGGCCCGGCCGGCGCGCGGGTGCGGTCGGCGGCGGGATGATCTCGAAACCCGCGGTGAGGTGCGATGCCGGCGCCGGGTTGCCATATGCCGCGCGCAGCCGCGTCGTGTCGACCGGCTGGTCGGTCTCCAGCCCGAACTTCTTGTCGACGACCCAGCGAACGGTGCCCATCATCGGGTCGTGACCGGGCAAAAAGACCGTCATCCGTTCGCCGATATTCAGGCCGGAGGGTGATTGACCCCCGAGTCCGGTTTCGGACACGTTCCGGATGGTCACGTCGAATTTCCCGAGTCGCGGACAAGCGAGTTCGGCCTTCACCAGACGCGACTGGCGCGGCTGGCGTTTGTCGGGGGAAGGATTGGAGGCCGGGGAAGCCTCGGGATTCGACATGCGCGACCTAATTGCTGTCGACCAACCCCCACGTCGGCCGATTGTTGTGGTCCGCGTTCACTCCTAAATGCGGAAGGTAAATTTTCGTTATAGACGTTCGGTGACGATTTGCCGCGCGGCGCAATTTTTGTCCCGTTGCGGGACCTGCTTGAATGTCTGTTGCGGGGGTGGGGAGCCGCCATTCGTCATCCCGGACTTGATCCGGGATCCATCGCGGCGCTGAAGTCATGGACCCCGGATCAAGTCGACCGAGCCACTTGTCTCGTTCGAGCGTGACGAAGGAAGAGGGAGGCGAGAAGCCATGCGAGGAACCACAGCGTGAGCCGCCTGATCCTGTTCAACAAGCCGTGGGGCGTGCTGTCGCAATTCACCGACAAGAGCATGGCCGCGAGCGCGGACGGCCCGCGCGCGACGCTGTCCGATTATATCGACGTGCCCGGCGTCTATCCGGCCGGGCGGCTCG
>NZ_DATMST010000304.1:0-5670 GCF_035565275.1 Sphingopyxis sp. | reverse complement strand
GTTGATGCTTCGCCTTCATTTGCGGTCCCCGCGCGGCGTCCCGCCGCGCCTGCTGTCGGCGCGCAGCGCGTCGCTGCGTTTTTCGGCTTTCGCCATCGCGCGCCAGTTCGTCCACAGCACCGCGCCGGTCAGTACGACCGTCAGCCCATAGGCCGCGGCCACGAAAGCCCATTGCCCGCCCCCGGTTATGACCCCCGTCACGTTCAGATCCCCTCGTCGTCGGCGAGCCGCCGCAGCCGCGCCGCGACACGGTTGTCGGCAATGATCCGCCGCATCCGCATCAGCACGATGGCCCCGAATAGCAGCGAAAAGCCGAGCAAGGTCAAGCCCAAAGGCCAGAGCAGTGCAGTGTCGATCGACGAACCGCGCAGGGTAATGCTGGGCCCTTGGTGCAGGCTGTTCCACCACACGACGCTGCGGTTGATGATCGGGATGTTGATCGCCCCGACGAGTGCGTAAATGGCGGCGCCGCGCGACAGCGACCCGCCCTGCCTTTGCCCGTCATCGCCGCTCGTAAGCGCGATGAAGCCAGCATAAAGAAACAGGAGAACAAGCATCGATGTCATCCGGCCGTCCCATTCCCACCAGGTGCCCCACGTCGGGCGGCCCCAGATCGAACCGGTGGCAAGGCAGAGCGCGGTGAACAGCATCCCCGGCACCGCGATCGCGCGCGCGGCGATGCCCGACAAGGGATGGCGCCAGACCAGCTGGATCAGCCCCGAAATGGCGAGCGCGGTCCAGCCGCCCATGCCGAGCCACGCCGACGGCACATGAACGTACAGGATGCGCGCGGTTTCGCCCTGCCTGTAATCGCCCGGTACTTGCGTCAGTCCGGCCCAGATTCCACCGAGCAGCAACAACAGGCCGGCGCCGAGCAACCAAGGCGTCAGCGGCCTGGCGATCGCCAGAAATCGGGTGGGGTTGGCATAGGCGTGCATCGCGCGCGAAGCCTTAGGCGAGGCCGCCGCGCCGGTCCAGCATTATGGCCCGCCAGTCCCTTTGGTGCGAAAGCGGGAATCAGGCTGGCTGGCAGGCGACCGGTTGCGGAGTTCCCTTCTCTCCTCCCTACGAGGGTGGGGGAATGATTGGAAGCCATCCCATTTCGGCCATTCAGCCATTCGGAACAACGAGCAGGAAGTTTTTCGGAAGTTCGTTGTACCGGAAACGGCAAAAAACATGGTTTCTCTGGTAGCGGAGGAGGGACTCGAACCCCCGACACGCGGATTATGATTCCGCTGCTCTAACCTGCTGAGCTACTCCGCCCCGAAAGGCCGCCGCATCCGGGCGAGCCGCGCCTATAAGCAGGCCGTCGGCGCTGGTCAACATCATGTACGCATTCCGCGAAAATTGCGGGCAAAGGCCGGCTCCCACGGTCCGCCGCGGTAAAAATGGGCGGCAAGGCCGGTGATCGACAGCGGGCGCGGCCGAAAATCGGCGGCGAGCTCGGCGAGTAGCTCCCGCGCCGTTTTCGGTGCGACCTTGTTCTGGACGGTGATGTGAAGCCGCGGCGTTCCCCGGTCCTGCGCGGTGAGCATTCCCGCGAAATGATCGGCAATGTCGGCACGGATGGCGAGAAGGTCGGGGCTGTCGATGCGAAAGGCGACGCCTTCGCCAAGCGAATAGACCTCGCGGAGACGGGCGGCCGGCGGCGCGCTGTCGCCCGCGATACGGCGGATCAATCCTTCGAGCTCGTCAAGACACGATGGCGGTAGCTGGTGAAACAGGGTGATATGCGCGGTGAGATGGTTCCGCCCGGGCGGGAAATGCGCCATGCGCAATGCGTCGAAAGCGCGCTGGTCCGCCGCGCCCATCGTCGCGGTCACGATGATGGGCACGGCGCCAGGGAGCCGGACGGGAGGGGGGCTATCCGGGCCGCTGTCGTCGAGGCCGGCACGGCGCGGCGGCGTACCGCCTGCGCCCGGGGGGACTACCTGCCTCGAGTTCCTCTTCAATGGACCTTCACCTCCATGCGATCCAATCGATTAATTGGGTCAGAATGATCGCCGGCTTCGATGAGCGCTACACGGCGCTCCAGAACGCCTTCAGCGCCACGGCGACCTCTTCTGGCCGCTCGGCGATTGCCCAATGTCCCGCGCCCTCGATGACCGTCAGCGGCGTGCCGGTATTCGCAGCGAAACGCTGCCCCACCGACAGTTCGACATAGGGATCGCCCGCACCCCAGATCAGCGCGCCGGTCGCGGGCAGCTTGTCGATATCACGCGCCCAGTCGTGCTCGAAACTCAAACCCTTTGCCGAGCGATAGAGTTTGAGGATAGCCCGGCGCTTGTCCTTCATCGCCCATTGCACGGCCTCCTCCTCGGCAATGTCGCGGGGCATGCCCTGCGCCGCCAGCCCCGCGGCGAGCTTCGCCGGCTTGCTCAATGCCATGAAGAGTTCGCCGAGCACCGGAGTGTTCCAGATGCGCGCGAGACGGTGGCCGCGATAATCCGGATCGATCACGGCGTTCGAAATTGCCCAGCTGCGGATGAGATCTGGCCGCAGCATCGCGACACGCTGCGCGATCAACGCGCCCCAGTCGTGCCCGACGATGTCGATCGGGCCATGTGCCGCGAACAGGGTTTCGGCCTGCCCCACCGCCCAGTCGGCGTAGGAGTCCTTGGTGGCGGGGAAAGCTTGCGGAAGCGGCGCGGTGAAGCCGGGGAGCGCAGGCACCGCGACGGGCGTATCGCGAAGATCGAGCGCGGCGAGCAAGGGGCGCCAGATCGCCGGGCTGTCGGGGACGCCGTGGATGAAAAGCTTTGCGGTCGTCATCACTTATCCCCTGCCGGCGTCGTCGCCCCTATTCCATCTCCCCGCGGTCGCGCCGCAGCTGATACCATTTCTGCACATTGGCATTATGTTCGGCGAGGGTGCGCGCGAAAATGTGGCCGCCGTCGCCCTTCGCAACGAAGAAGAGATAATCATTCGCCTCGGGATCGAGCACCGCGGCGATCGAAGCCTTGCCGGGGTTCGCGATCGGTCCCTTGGGCAGGCCGATCATCGAATAGGTGTTATAATCGTTCACCGCGGCGATTTCGGAGCGCAGGATGCGGCGGCCCAGCGGTTTTCCCTTGGTGATCGGATAGATAATCGTTGGATCGGCTTGCAGCCGCATGCCGACCGCGAGCCGGTTGGTATAGACCCCCGCGACGGTGCGGCGTTCGGCGGCGACGCCGGTTTCCTTTTCGACGATCGAGGCAAGCGCCATCGCCTGATTGCGATCCTTGACGGCGGTGCGCGGCGTGCGCTTCGCCCAAAGCTCGCCGAACGCCTTGTCCATCGCCGCCTGCATACGCTTGACGACGGCCGCGCGGCTCTCGCCGGTGGTAAAGGCATAGCTGTCGGGCAGGATGCTGCCCTCGGCGGGAACGGGGATTTCACCCTTGAGCCGCTTTTCGGCCATCAGGCGTTCCCACACCATGATCGAGGGCATGCCTTCGGGGATCATGACCATGCGCTGGATCGTCTTGCCCGACTGGAAAAGCGCGAGGATGTCGCCCGCGTCCATCCCCTTGTCGATCTTGTACTCGCCGGGCTTGATCGGATCGTCCGAGCCGAAGAAGCGCGCCTCGTTGCGGAAACTCGATGCCGAGACCAGCCCGGCTTCTTCGAGGATTTCGCCCGCCTTCGCGATGCTCGCGCCGGGCGGAACAACGATTTCGGCATCCCTGGGCGCGCCGCCCGAGCAGGCGGCAAGCAGCGGGGCCAGGATCGCGATCATGAGCCAGCGAAACGGATGCACTCTCTTCTCCCATTCGGCGCTCAAGGAGACAAAAGATACGCACGCACGCGTCCAGAATGTCTCCTTTGTCGCTTTAGGCCGGGACCTGCGACAAGGTGATAGAGCATGGCAACGCAATGTAGGAAAGGGGTTTAACGCGCCCCTTTACTTCGTCACTCACGCTTTCACGCGAATGACGAAGTTCGGGACTTGGCTCAGTCGACCGCCTTGACGATGACGCTAGCGTTGGTGCCGCCGAAACCGAAGCTGTTGTTGAGCGCGGCTTTCACTTCGCGCTTCTTGGCCTTGTGCGGGACCAGGTCGACGCCTTCGGTACCCTCGTCAGGATTGTCGAGGTTGAGCGTCGGCGGGACGATCTGGTCGCGGATCGCGAGGATGCAGAAGATCGTCTCGACCGCGCCGGCGCCGCCGAGCAGGTGGCCGATGGCCGACTTGGTCGAGCTCATCGACACATTGGCGATTTCGTTGCCGAACAGGCGCTTCACCGCGCCAAGCTCGATCGTGTCGGCCATCGTCGACGTGCCGTGCGCGTTGATATAATCGATGTCGGCCGGGGTCATGCCCGCTTTCTTGAGCGCCATTTCCATCGAGCGGAACGCGCCCGAACCCTCGGGGTGCGGCGCGGTGACATGATAGGCGTCGCCCGACAGGCCGTAGCCGACGACTTCGGCATAGATTTTCGCACCGCGCGCCTTGGCATGCTCATATTCCTCGAGCACGACAACCCCCGCGCCCTCGCCCATGACGAAACCGTCGCGGTCCTTGTCATAGGGGCGGCTCGCCGCTTCGGGGCGGTCGTTGTAGCTCATGTTGAGCGCGCGCGCCTGCGCGAAGCCCGCAATGCCGATCGGGCAGATCGTCGCTTCGGCACCGCCCGCGAGCATGATGTCGGCATCGTCGTCACGGATCATCCGCGCGGCGTCGCCGATCGAATGCGCGCCGGTCGAGCAGGCGGTGACGACCGCATGGTTGGGCCCTTGCAGTCCGTATTTGATGCTGACCTGGCCCGAGATCAGGTTGATCAGGCGGCCGTGGACGAAGTGCGGGCTGACACGTCCGGGGCCTTTTTCGGCGAGCAGCAGGCTCTCGCTTTCGATTCCTGGCAGACCGCCGATACCCGACCCGATCGAGCAGCCGGCGCGCAGCTTCATTTCGTCGGACATATCCTCGAGGCCCGCGTCCTCGATCGCCTGCCCGGCGGCATCGATGCCATAGATGATGAAGGGGTCGACCTGCCGCTGCACCTTGTGATCGACACGCTTGCCGGGATCGAAACCATATTCATGATCGGGTCCCTTGACCTCGCACGCGATCGTGCATTTCTGGTCCGACGCGTCGAAATGGGTGATCGTGCCCGCGCCCGACTTGCTCGCAAGCAAATTTGCCCATGTGGTTTCCACATCGGCGCCCAGCGGCGTCACCAAACCCAAACCCGTCACCACAACCCGGCGCATAGTCGTTCCTTTCATCGGCCCCTGCCCCCGCGGGGTGCCGCATCATTTCAAAAAACGCATATCCATAAAAAAAAGCTTCCCGGCCACTGCGCGCGAACGCTCGGGACCGGGAAGCCGGAAACGCGTGGGCGGCGTCGCCGCCGCGTCCGGCATGGCCGGACAACAGGAGCTTAGCCCTTGTTCGCTTCGATATAGTCGATCGCATCCTTGACGGTGGCAATCTTTTCCGCCGCATCGTCGGGAATTTCGACGCCGAATTCTTCTTCGAACGCCATCACCAGTTCGACGATGTCGAGGCTGTCGGCGCCCAGATCGTCGATGAAGCTTGCTTCCTCGGTGACCTTGTCGGCTTCGACGCCCAGATGTTCGACGACGATCTTTTTAACCTTTTCGGCCGAATCGCTCATGCACAGTTCCTTTTTTCTGACTATGTCGTGAATGTTGAAAATTGCCCTAGTGCCCGTGGGCGGGGCT
>NZ_DATMST010000303.1:0-11493 GCF_035565275.1 Sphingopyxis sp. | reverse complement strand
GCGGTGCACGCATGAACGCCGTTGCGCTCTTGCCGCTGGCGTTCGGCGGCCTGTCGCTGATCGGCCTGTCTATGCAGCGTCACGCGCGCGATGCCGGTCTGAAAAAACAGCGGCCGCGCGGGCTGCGCCTTCTCGGCTGGGCCGGGGTGCTGCTGTCGCTCGCCGTAGCCGTCTCGCGTCCCGACTGGCGTTTCGCGCTGGTCGAATGGATCGGCCTGCTCGGTGTCGCCGCCGCGCTCGTCGTGCTCGTGCTCTACCGCAGTCCGCGCGCCTTGCCGTGGCTTGCGGCAGGCGGCGTCCTGATTGGCATCGGCGCCAGCCTGTTGCTTTCCTTCACCGCCTGAAGCGCGCCGCGCCGCTGGCAGCGCTGCGCATCACGGCGCGGTGTAGGTCAGCGTCGATACGAAGATGGTGCTGGCGACGGTCTTGCCCGCAAGGCTCCGCTCGCCCGCGACATCATGGCTGGTCGACAGCAGGTAGCGCCCCTTGCCGCGTGCCGGGATGGTGATCACGCCCTGATCGTTTGCGACGTGCGTCTTTGCCCAGCGATCGGGATCGATGACGGTCAGCCTGGCGTTCGGCAGCGGACTGCCCTGCCACAGAACCCGGAAGCTGTCGCCGTTCGCGGTCAGCGGAACGATCTCGAGATCGAGGCCATGGCGCGTTTCTGTCCGGCCCGCGCGGGCGTTGTAGACCACACCCTGCAGCTTGCCGTCTTCGCCCGCCCATGGTTCGAATACGGCATCGTCGATCAGGCGAAGGTCGCCCGTATCGGGCGTCGCAGCCTCGATATGATTGGCGCGGCGCACCAGGGGCAGGGGGCGTTCGCGCGTGCCACCAGCGAACAGCATCGGGCTCTTCAGTTTGGGGAATTCGGGGTCGCCGTTTTCGGGCACCGCTTCGGCGGGTTCGCCCAGATAGATGCGCGCGGGCGCGTTGCCATCGCGTTCGATCCATACCTCGTGTGCGCTGGCAGACGAGGCGATTGGACCAAGGATCAGAAGGGCGGCGAGCAGCTTTTTCAAGATAGTCCCTTTCCGGACATCGGTTCGGCAGCGCGAGCCACCGCAGCGACAAGATGTCCGGGCGCATCTGGCAAAGCCCGCGTCGTATTGCAAACGATTCTTACTAGCGGAAAGAGATGATCGCTCGTAGGGGAGGCTCAATTGAGAGTGAGTCGCAAAAAGGGGAATGTCATGAATTTCGTCCGAACGATCGCCTTGTGCGGTGCAGCGGCCATTGTGTTTCCTGCCGCCGCCCAGGCCGACGAAACGGCCGATGCCGGATCGGCGGCCGATCGCGACGAAACCATCCTAGTCACCGCGACGCGCGACGAGACCTTTGCGGGTACCAAGACCGAAACCCCGCTGATCGAGACGCCGCAACCGATCACGATCGTCACCGACGACCAGTATCTATCGCAGGGCGCGATCAACATCAGCGACACCGTTCGCTATACCGCCGGCATCACCGCCAACCCGTATGGCCGCGACAGCCGCGTCGACGGCTTCGTCATCCGCGGCATCGACGCGCTCCAGTTCCGCGACGGCATGCGCGACATCTTCAGCTATTATGCGAGCATCACGTCGGACCCGTATAATTTCTCGCGCGTCGAGGTCGTGCGCGGTCCGGCTTCGGTGCTGTTCGGGCAGGGCTCGATCGGCGGCATCGTCAACCTCGTGTCGAAGACCCCCGATTTCGAAACGCGCGGCGACCTTGACCTTGTTTACGGCAGCTACGACCGCAAGGAAGTGCTCGGCGACGTCAACCTCGCGCTGTCGGATACGTTCGCGATCCGCGCGGTCGCGCGCGTCCGCGATGCCGATACCTATGTCGATCACGTCCCCGACGACCGCGTGATGTTCGCGCCGTCGATCCGCTGGCAGCCGACACCCGACACCAACATCGTCCTCACTGGCCTCTATCAGGAGGACGATGGCGGTTCGACCCCGCAGTTCCTGCCGATCATCGGAACGCTGCGCGACAATCCGGACAATCCGGACCAGCTCGACCCCTTCCTCTTCGTCGGCAAGCCCGGCTGGGACCGCTACGACGGCCGCCTGCTACAGGGCGGCGGCAGCATCACCCACCGGTTCGGCGACGCGATCCAGATCAGCGCCAAGGCGCGCTACATCGACGCCGACCTCAGCTATTTCACCCATTATACCGATAGCTATTCGAACCCCGAAAACCCCTATCTCGATCCTGCGGGGCGGCTGATCGGGCTCTACGCCGATGGCAGCATCGCGCGCACCAATGTCTTTTCGACCGACAATAATGTGCAGTTCAAGTTCAACACCGGCGCGGCGGTCGAGCATACGCTGCTCGCCGGCATCGATTACAGCTGGAGCAAAGTCCGCAAGCGCAGCGGCTTCGGTTTCGAGGTTGTAGACCTCTATGATATCGATTATGACGCGCTTGCGATCCCGACAATCAGCCCCGACTTTTCGAACGAGGTCCAGAAACAGCTCGGCTTTTACGTGCAGGACCAGATTCGCTTCTGGGATCGCGTCTCGGTCGTCCTTGGCGCGCGGCGCGACCGGGTGAAGTCTAGCAATCCGAACGGCCTCGGCGCGACCGACAAGGCAACGACCTTCCGCGCGGGGATTATCGGCGAACTTGGCGCCGGCTTCTCGCCCTTCTTCAGCTATACCGAAAGCTTCCTGCCAATCACGCCCGACCCGGACGACACCGTGCGGCTGGAGCCGCAGACCGGCACGCAATATGAAGCCGGCGTCAAATGGCAACCCGATCCGGGGACGCTGGTCACCGTTACCGCTTTCCACATCAAGGAATCGGGCCGCCCGATCAACCTTCTGCCGGGGCAGGGCCGCGTCCAGTCGGGCAAGCTCACGACCAAGGGCATCGAGTTCGAAGCGAGCCGCACGCTGCCCGGCAATTTCGAGCTGCTGGTGAACTACGGCTATAACAAGCTTACCTCCGACGACAGTCCGTTCTTCATCTACCTGCCGCGGCACAACGCATCGGCGTGGACGACCAAGACTTTCGGCCTGCCTGAAAACGCGCAGCTGCGGCTTGGCGCGGGGGTCGTTTATACCGGCAAGCGCAGGTCGGTCGGCCCGCCTTGGGCGAGCGTCGCAGCCGACAACACGACGATCGTCACGCCCGATTACACGACAGTCGATGCGCTGGCCGAAATCACCTGGAACAAATGGCGGCTGGCGGTCAACGCCACCAATCTGTTCAACAAGATCTATTACGCCTCGTGCCTCGATCGCGGTGATTGCTTCATGGGGGCGCCGCGCAACGTGATGGTGACGGTCGGCTATCGTTTCTGATCACACCGCGCACAACCATGGCCATCGAGAGATGGCCGTGGTCGTGCGCGGGCAATGAAACCTCTCGCCGTGTCCTTTGCACGGCCGGGCAATATGTCATTTGGCGATGCGCGGGGCGATGCGGCACGGGCGGGTTTTGTTCGAAGGGAGTTTCCCATGCCCAATCCCTCTGGCCTGTTCGCCGCGCTGTGCCTTGCCGGTGCGACGCTTGCCGCCGGCCCCGCCGCGCTGGCGCAGGAGGCGGCGGCGCCTGCTTCGTTGACCCCCGGCACCAAAGTCTATGACCAGAACGGCGAGGAGGTCGGCCAGATCGTCAAGGTGGAGGGCGACAGGGTCGCGGTCGCGATTGACGGCAACGGACTGGTGGTGCCGAAGAATGCCTTTGTGAAGACCGGAAAAGGTCCGGGCCTGAAGGCACCGAAGGCAAAGATACTCGCGGTGCTGAAGGAGGCCGAAACCGATGCAGCGGCGGTCGACGGGGCTCTCAAGGCGGGCGCCGACGTCCGCAGTGCCGACGGCGCGGCCGTAATCGGCAAGGTCAAGGCGATCGCGCCGCAGGGGGTGATGCTGACCACCCGCGAGGGCGACATCACCATGCCGCGCGCCGCCTTCTTCCTGTCGGCGAAGGGGCTGGCGGTGAAGGTGAACGAAAAGCAGTTCGTCGAGGGCGTCAAGGCGGCGCGGGCACAGAAAAAGGGCGGCTGAGCGCCCCCGGACCGGCGGGGACGCATGGTGGAACAGGTTGCGCCGGAAAGACGGGTGCGATACGCACCCGTGCCGCGGAGCAATCCGGAAGATTGCCGCCGCCCCTAATTGCACAGCTTTGGAGCCGCCTTTGACGGCATTATTCGATCGGCCGGACAGACCATTGCCATGCGCCCCCGCCGGGCCGGCCGGCCTTTTCCTGTCACTCCGCGGATGGCCGTTCCTGCGGCTCGCGCTCGCTCGCGCCGCGAACCCGTCATGAACGATGGCGGGCTTGTCCGGTTGTTCGGCGAACTGCGTCCGGCGCTGGCGCGCTATCTGATGACGCGCGGCGCGGCGTCCGACGAGGCGGAGGATATCCTCCAGGACATTCACATGAAGCTGCTGGCGGATCATATCGGCCCGGTATCGCAGGCGCGTGCCTATCTCTACAGCATGACCAACAATCATTTCCTCATGCATCGCCGCACCGCGGGCCGGCGGGCGCGCCGCGAGGAGGATTGGAGCGAGATCAATGGCGGGCGCGATGGCGAGGTCGACGAACGGCCGTCGGTCGAGACCGAACTCATCGCGCGGGAACAGCTCGCGATCCTGCAACGCGTGCTCGACGATCTGCCCGAACGGAGCCGGATTATCTTTCGCCGTTTCCGGATCGATGGCGAGCCCCAGCGGCGGATCGCGGAAGAACTGGGGATCAGCGTGAGCGCCGTCGAGAAGCATCTGGCGCGGGCTTATGAAGCGATTACCTCGGCGCGGCTCAGATGGGATGAGGATCGCCCCGACCGGCGGCATCTCACAGGTGAAAGAAACCGCCATGTCACGTGAGGCACAGGACAATATCCGCGCACGCGCGATCGAGTGGCATATCAGGCTGCGCGATGGCGACGATGCCACATGGGAGGCATTCGCCGGATGGCTCGCCGAAGACGTGCGCCACGCGGAGGCCTATGACGCTGTCGAAGCCGCCGATCAGGCGATCGATCCCCTGTTGCCGCACGTCGTCATTCGCGAAGCCGCGAATGATCAGGGCGAGCCGGTCCAGCCGCCGGCACGCCGCCGGTGGGGGCGAGGCCTGATCGGCGGCACGATCGCCGCCTCGGTCGCCGCGGCCGTCCTGCTGTTTTCCGGTCAGGCCTCGAGCCGCTACGATGTCGTGACCGCGCCCGGCGAACGGCGGGTGGTTGCGCTCGACGCGGCGACCGAAGTCACGCTCAACGGCGGGACGCGGATGACGTTCGACCGCGACGATCCGCGGTTCGCTTCGCTCGCTTCGGGCGAGGCGCTGTTCCGGGTCCGGCATGACGTGCGGAACCCGTTCCGGCTCGAAGTCGGCGGCAATGTCGTCGAGGACGCGGGAACGGTCTTTAACGTCGTGCACGAGCGGAACGAGGTCCGCGTCGCCGTCGCCGAAGGAAAGATCGTCTATAATCCGGGAGCGGGCGCCGTATCGCTCGACGCTGGCCAGAGCCTCGTCGATCGCGGCGGCGCGGCGCGCGTCAAGGTGGACGACGTCCCGGTCGCCGCGGTCGGAGCGTGGAAGACGGGATCGCTCATCTATGCCGCCGCGCCGCTGTCGCGCGTCGCCGACGAGCTCAGCCGCGCACTCGGCGTGCGTATCGCCGCCGCGCCATCGATTGCCGACCGGCCTTTTTCGGGGACGATCACTCTTGACGGCAGCGGCGCGGGGCAGCTGAGGCGGCTCAGTCCCGCGCTGAACGTCGCGATCGAAGAGGGCCCCGACGGGTGGATCATGAGGCCGGCCGGTAGTGCCGCGCCATAGATGGGCGGCGGCGACAGTCGCCCTGTTTGGCCTAGCGGCGACCGATCCGGCCCATGCGCGATCGTTCGACATCCCGGCGGGGCCGCTCGGCGAGGTGGCGGCCCGGCTCGGCGCGCAGGCCGGGATCACCATCGCGGTCACCGATCCCGATATCGCGGCGCGCCGCTCACCGGGGGTGAGGGGAGATTTGCCGGTTCGCGTGGCACTCGACCGGGCCTTGCAGGGAACCGGCGCGGAGGCGATCTTTTACGATCGGGCGACCGTCCGCCTCGTTCGCAGCCGTGCGGTGCCGAAGCTGCCGCCCCGGCCGAAACCGGCGCCGCCAAAGGCGCCGGTGATACAGGTCGATCCAACCGATATCGTCGTCACCGCGAGCAAACAGAATGTGCCGCTCGACCGTTTTCCGGGTTCGGCGAAAATCGTCGGACTCGATTCCGACTGGCTGGCGCGCAGCGCGCCCGGCGGAACCGCGGCCATCACGGCCGTGCTGCCGACGCTCAACGCCACGAACCTTGGCCGCGGACGCAACAAAATCTATGTGCGCGGTATCGCGGACAGCAGTTTCAACGGCCCTACCCAGGCGACGGTGGGGCAATATCTCGGCGATGTCCGCCTTTCCTACAATGCCCCGGATCCCGACCTCAATCTTTACGACCTCGATCGCGTCGAGGTCCTCGCGGGGCCGCAAGGGACGTTATACGGCGCCGGCTCGATCGGCGGTATCGTGCGGCTGGTGCCCAACGGTCCCGACAGCGGATCGGCTTATGCGAGCGCTTCGGCCGGCATCAGCGCGACCCGCTTCGGCGGCGTTGGCGGCGATGTCGCCGCAATGGTCAATCTGCCGCTGGCAGAGGGGAAAATGGGGCTGCGGGCGGTCGTCTATGGCGCGCGCGAGGCGGGGTATATCGACGATCCCGGCCGAAAGCGGCGCGACATCAATGGCGGCCACAATTTCGGGCAGCGGCTGATCTGGCGCATCGACGATGTCGGGGGATGGACCGTCGATGTCGGCGGCGTCCATCAGCGAATCCGCGCCGATGACGGACAATATCTGCTCCGCGGCGAGCCGCCGCTCGAGCGGCGCAACAGCCTGTCGCAGCCGTTCCGGAACGAATATCGGCTCGCCTATGTCACCGCGCGCCGACCGATGGGCAGGGGCGAGCTCGTCTCGACGACCTCGGTCGCCCGGCAGGACCTCTCGACGGTGTTCGACGCGACGGGGTCCGCCGCGGCGGCACCGCCGCGGCGCTTCGAGGAGCAAAATGACATCACCTTCTGGTCGCATGAAACGCGGCTTTCGGGTGGTGGCGCGAAAACGCCGTGGGTCGCGGGCCTCGCGGCAATCCATAATGTCAGCCGCGTTTCGCGGTGGCTGGGGTCGCCCGATGCGCCCGAGCAGATCGCGGGGGTACGCAACCGGCAACTGGAATTCTCGCTCTTTGGACAGGCGACGCTTCCGGTCGCGCCTTCGCTGCACCTGACGATGGGCGGGCGCTTCTCCGTAGGGCGCGGGGCGGGGCGGCTGATCGGCGACGGGTCGGAGGGACCCGAGGAAACATCCCGGCGCGGGTCGCAGTTCGCGACCACCGTCGCACTCGACTGGCGCCTCAGCCCGTCGTTGTCGATCTACTCGCATTACCAGGAAGGGTTCAGGGCGGGCGGCTTCGCGGTTGCGCCTGCCGGATCGGCGACGGACAGCCAGGAATTCCTGCACGACGAACTGGGCCAGATCGAACTGGGCGTCCGGTGGCGGGACAAGGACCGCGACCGTTTTTCGCTTCGCGCCGCCCTGTTCGCGGTCGACTGGAACAATGTCCAGGCCGATCTCGTCGACGAGGCGGGCCTGCCCTATACGGCGAATATCGGCAACGGCCGGATATACGGGCTGGACGGCGAAATACAGTGGCGCGCGACGCCATCGCTGACGTTGACCGCGGCGGCGTTCCTCAACCAGAGCTTTCTGTATGACGTCCCGCCCGAATTCGGGGAGCCGAACAAGAATACGCTTCCCAATATACCCGACGACGGACTGCGGCTCGGGGTGGAATGGCGCAGGCAATTGGCGCGGAAGGTCGGCCTGACAGTCAATGCGTCGTTTCGTGGTTTCGGCAAGTCGAACCTCGGCGTGGGACCCTTGCTCGACGTCTCGCAAGGCAATTACGGGGTCGTCGATATCGGTGCCCGGGTCGGGTTTCCCCGCTTCGGCCTGTCGCTCGACATTGCGAACCTTGGCGACACACGCGCGAACACCTTTGCCTTCGGGAACCCCTTCGAACTGGCGGGCCGCAACCAGATAACCCCGGTGCGCCCGCGCACGATCCGTCTGGGGATCGACGCCCGCTTCTGATCCCATCGCGCCGCGCCCGGCCGGCATGGCAAGCTTTTCCGCCCTTTTTTCGTTCGGGACAATCATCCGTCATTTTTTGGTGAGGAGCATCTCTCCCCTCGGCGTCTCAGGGGGGAAGGAGATGCCGCCGATGGCCGACGAACTGACGCCGCTGGAAAAGCAGGTGATTGCCGTGTCGCTCGGCGATCCGCGTTCCAGCGTGATGCCGCACAGCACCATCTTTCTGTGGCTTTTCGGACATCGCGCGACCTCGCTTCCGCTCGCCAATCCCCGGCTCGAGGCGCTGCGGCGCTACGCGATCCTTCGCCGGACGGCGGAGCAGGCCCTTCCGCAGGACGAATATGATCGCCTTCGCCGCGCGGGATATGATTCCAGCCAGAAGGAAGCGATCGACCGGCTGATCGCGCCGCATCACTTACAGAACAGTTTTCGCGCCCGCGTCGGCGGCCTTGTCCGGCGTCGTGCGGAAAACCGGGCGCCGGGCCGCCTCCCCCGGTCCACGGTCCCGGCGTCCGGACCTGTCCCATCCTTTATTCCCCCCAGCATAGCGAAGGAAAATATGCTCAATTTCTCCACTTCCCGAACGCGTTCCAGCCTCATGCTTGTGATGCTGTCGTTCGCGATGGCGCCCACCGCCGGCCAGGCGCAGCCGCAGCGCCCGCTTCAGGGACCGTCGGACACCCCCGATGGCAGCGGCGATCGCATCGTGGTCGGTGTCGGCGGGCTTTACGCGCCAGCCTATCAGGGCGCGGACGAATACAGGTTTCAGCCGCTGCCCATGATTGATGTGAAACGGGGCCGTTTCTTCGTCAATCTTCAGGATGGTATCGGTGCCAATCTCTTCGATTCCGAGCATGTGACCGTTGGCGTGGGGCTCACCCCGGTCGGCGGCTACCGGGCGAAAGATGTGCCCGACGGCATCGGCAAGCTGTCGCTGGGTCTCGGCGGGCGCGGTTTCGTGAAGCTCCGGCAGGGCGGCTTCGAAGCGACGCTCGGCGCGACCAAGATCATCACGGGCAACACCGAAGGCGTCATCGCGGACGCCAGCCTCGCTTATCCGGTCGCGGCAAGCGACAAGCTCATGCTGATCCCCTCGATCGGCACGACCTGGGCCGACCGCAAACACAACAACCGCTATTTCGGGGTAACCGCGCAGCAGTCCGCCGCGTCGGGGCTTCCGCAATATCGGGCGGGTAGCGGGCTCGTCGATGCCAAGGCCGAGCTTGCCGTCGTCTACCGTCTGACCGACCGCATCGGCGTGATGGCGGTGGGGGGCGTGTCCTCGTTGCTCGGCGACGCGAAGGGCAGCCCGATCGTTTATCACAAGACGCGGCCTTACGGGGTTTTCGCGGTCACCTACAGCTTCTGAGGCCGAGAAAAGCGGGATGCCGGAAGGATCGTCCGGCATCCCGTTACCCGTCAATTCGTGTTCGCGAATTCGCGCAGCATATGCTTGGCGATCTGGAGCTGCAGGATCTGCGTCGTGCCTTCGTAGATGCGATAGATGCGGGCATCGCGGAAGAAGCGCTCGGCATCATATTCGGCGAGATAGCCGGCGCCGCCATAGACCTGGACGCATGCATCGGCGACGCGGCCGCACATCTCGGACGCGAAGACCTTGAACGCCGCCGCCTTGCGCAGGACATTCTCGCCCGCGTCGGCGCGGCGCGTGACATCCTCCATCATGCATTCGGCGGCGTAGATGTCGATCTCGCTCTGTGCGAGCATCTGCTGGATCAGCTGGAAATTGGCGATCGGCTCGCCGAACGCCTTGCGCTCGGTCGCATAGCGCACCGCGCTGTCGAGCGCGCGGCGGGCGTAAGCGGTCGCTGCGGCGCCGACCGACATGCGGCCGTTGTCGAGGCTCATCATCGCAAAAGCAAAACCCTTGCCGAGTTCGCCGCCGAGCAGGGCCTCGCCCCCGACGCGGACGTCGTCCATGACGATGTCCGCGATATGGCTGCCCGACTGGCCCATCTTCCTGTCGGACTTGCCGATCGTTACGCCGGGCGCGTCGAGCGGGACGATGAAGGCCGAGACGTGCGCGTTCTTGGGCAGGTTCTCCTTGCTCGTCCGCGCCATGATCAGGCCCACTTTGGCGAAGGGCGAGTTGGTGATGTAGCGCTTTGTGCCGCTCAGGGCCCAGCCGTTGTCAGTCGGCGTCGCGGTCGTCTGCAGCCCCGCCGAGTCCGACCCCGAACCCGGCTCGGTCAGCCCGAAGCAGGCGATCTCACCCGCCGCGACGCGCGGCAGCCATTCGGCCTTTTGCGCGTCGGTCCCGCCATTCTTCAAGGCCGAGGCGAACATGCCGATGTTGATCGAGATGATCGAACGGAACGCCGGCATCGCGTAGGACAGGGTGTGGATGGTGCGGATATACTGGCTGACGTTCATCCCCGCGCCGCCGTGCTCTTCGGGGATGGTCAGGCCGAACAGGCCCATGTCGCGCATCTCGGACAGGATATCCGCGGGGATTTCATCGCTTTCGAGGATGTCCTTCTCCGCGGGGATCAGACGCTCGCGGACATAACGGTCGAGTTGTTCGATGAACTGTTCGAAGACATCGGCGTCCATGCCGGGGTTGCTCATGGCCTGTTCCTCAGATCGGGTCGTAGGGGAAGACATGCGCCGACACTTCGTCGGCGCGGGCGAAAGCGGGGCGGAAGGCGGGGATCAGTTCGTCGGCGATTGCTTCTGCCGTCCACCCTTCGAGTTTCGCCATCGAGCGCACGGGGCGCGGTTTCGAGAAAAGCAGAATCTCGTTCCGGCGCACGCTGAAGATCTGGTTCGTCACATCCTTCGACAGGTCGGACGCGAGATAGGCGACGAGCGGCGCGATCTTGTCCGCCGACATTTCCTGGAGGCGCTTGACGCGTTCCTGCTGCTCGGGGGTTTCGGCGGGGATCGACGAGGTCATGCGGCTCCACGCGAAGGGCGCGATGCAGTTCGACCGCACGCCGACGCGCGCCATGTCGAGTGCGATCGACTGCGACAGCGCGACGACGCCGAGCTTTGCCGCCGAATAATTGGCCTGCCCGATATTGCCGATCAGGCCACTGGTCGAGGTGAAATGGACGAAGCTGCCTGACTGCTGTTCGCGAAAATACGGGGTGGCGGCCTTCGACACGTTGAAGACGCCGGTGAGGTTGACCTCGATGACGCTCTTCCAGTCTTCATAGCTCATCTTGTGCCAGATCGTGTCGCGCAGGATGCCGGCGTTGTTGACCACGGCGTCGATGCGGCCGAAGCGCTGGACGGCGTCCTCGATGATGCTTGCGGCTTCTTTTGGATCGGCGACGTTGCCGAAGTTGGCGGCCGCGCGGCCGCCGGCGGCCACGATGTCGTCGGCGGTGCGCTGCGCC
>NZ_DATMST010000302.1:0-22093 GCF_035565275.1 Sphingopyxis sp. | reverse complement strand
ACGCCCCCTGCGCCGCGCTGTTGAAGAAGGGCGCGGCGAGCGGGGTCATCGTGCGGAGCGGCATCGGCAGGTGGCGGGTCAGTTCGGTCAGCGCGACCCCGGGATGGCACCCGATCGCCTGCGTCGCGCGTCCCGCGGCACCGAGCCGGCGGTCGAGTTCGAACATATGGAGCAGATTGGCGAGCTTGCTCATCTGGTAACGCTGCCAGTTGTGATAGCTGCGCGACGCCGACAGGTCGCTGTAGTCCATCGCTCCGCTCTTGTGCGCGATGCTGCCGGTGATGACGATGCGGTCGTCGACATGCGGATGGACCAGCCCCGTGAAGGCGAAGGTCCCGAGGTGATTGACCCCGAATTGCAGTTCGAAACCCTGTTTCGTCAGCGTTTTCGGCGGAATCATCACCCCGGCGTTATTGACGAGCACATCGATCCGTGGACCCGCCAGCACCGATTTCGCGGCATCCCCGATCTGGTCGAGGTCGGCCAGATCGAGCGGCTGGAACGACAGGTCGGCCTTCGGGACATCGACCCGGATGCGGTTCATCGCTGCCTCGGCCCTGCTCTGGTCGCGGCATGCGAGGATCACATGGGCGCCGCGTGCCGCGAGGATTTTTGCGGTTTCGAACCCGATCCCGGCGTTGGCTCCGGTGACCAGGAAGCGACGCCCTGTCTGGGTACCGACATCGTCGGCTGAAAACCCTCTGCTCATCGCCTGCTCCCCTTTTTAGGCTCGGCGGTCAGACCAGATGCATTTGTGCGACCGGGGCAAAGCTGGTCCGATGGTGCGGCGTGGGACCATGCTGACGCAGCGCCGCAAGATGCTGCGCAGTACCATAGCCCATGTTGGTTTCCCAGCCAAAGCCGGGGAAATCGCGCGCCATCGCGACCATGAAGCGGTCGCGATGCTCCTTGGCGATGATGCTCGCCGCCGAAATACAGGGGTGCAGTGCATCGCCGCCGATAATCGCGCGCGCGGAATAGCGCCATTTTGGCAGGCGGTTGCCATCGACGAGTATCTCGTGCGGATCGAAACCCAGAGCCTCGACCGCGCGCGTCATCGCAAGGAAAGTCGCCTGCAATATGTTGATGCGATCGATTTCCTCGACACTCGCCTCGCCGACGCCCCAGCGACAACGCGCCTTGATCTCGATCTCCAGCTCGCCGCGCCGCTTGGCCGTCAGCTTTTTGGAATCGTCGAGCCCGACGATCCCGCCCTCGCAAAGCAGCACCGCCGCCGCGACCACCGGTCCCGCCAGCGGCCCGCGACCCGCCTCATCCACGCCGACGATCATATGCGCCACGGCGGATAGCGGCGATATTCGGCCGCCTGATATAGACACAGCCGATTGCCCGCAGGATCGGTCAGCCGCGCCTCGCGCCAGCCCCATTCCTCGTCCTTCGGCATCTGCTCGAACCGCACGCCGCGCCGCGCGAGATAGGCGACCCATGCATCGAGCGCGCCGCTCTCCAGATAGGTGGTCGCCCCGCCCGCCGCGCCGTCGCCGGCGTGGATCGACAGCGTCACGCCGTTTGCAGCCTCGAACCGCGCGTAACCCCCAATTCCTCCGGCGCCGGGACTGTCGACGATCTGCTTCAGACCCATTTGCTTGTAGAAGGCGACCGAGGTCGCATAATCGCTCGCCGGCAAGGTGATCTGGTTGAGCGCCGGCCCGGTGAACAGCCCGTCGTTGCGCACATATTGCTGCCCCATCGGGCCATGCCCCTGCCCCAGCCCCGGCGCATCGTGCAGCGACAGCCGCACGAAATCGCGCGCGCGCGCGATCGCGGGTTCGAGCGGCATGCCCTGCGCCAATCCGGTCGCAATGGCACTTGCCAGCGTACAGCCGGTGCCATGGCTATGCGGCGTGTCGATACGCGGCGCTTCCCAGCGCGCGACCTCGCCCTCGCCGGTTTCGAGCAGCCGGTCGGTCACCGTCTCGCCTTCGGCGTGGCCGCCCTTGATCAGCAGCGAACAGCCGTGCGCGAGCACCGCCTCCTCGCCGCCGAGCGCGTCCAGTTCAGGCAGGTTCGGCGTCGCGACCATCGCGCGATCGAGAAGTGCCTTGAACGCCGCAATCGTCGCGTCATCGGCCAGCACCGATCCGCTGGTGGCGATCATCACCGGATCGAACACCAGCGCGGCCTGTGCCAGATCGGGCTGCGACAATCGCTCGGCCACTGCCGCTGCGGTCTCGGCGCTGCCGATCATGCCGATCTTGATCGCATCGACGCCGATGTCCGACGCAACGCTGTCGATCTGTGCGAGCACCATCGCGGTCGGGACCGGATGGACGCCCTGCACCCCCAGCGTATTCTGCGCGGTGATCGCGGTGATCGCGGTCATCGCATGGCCGCCGAGCATCGTGACCGCCTTGATGTCGGCCTGGATGCCTGCGCCGCCGCCGCTATCGGATCCGGCGATAATCAGGACGCGTGCGGTCACCCCTTATGCTTTCGCTCCGTCGAAGCAGGATATTTCGCCAGTATCGCACCTTCGCGAAGCGGCCGGTCAAGCAAATCGCCGCCGCAATTGGGGCAGAGTTCGTCGAGCTTGTCGGCACAGTTCGCGCAGAAGGTGCACTCCATCGAACAAATGAAGGCGCCATGAAGGTCGGCGGGCAGGTTGCGTCCGCATTTTTCGCAATCGGGTCGCATTTCAAGCATGATAAATCTCTTTCAGTTTTTCGAAAATCAGATGGTTACGCCGCCGCGGCACGCACCGCGTCGCAGATCATGTCGACGACCTGTTCGACCTGTCCGGCATCGTCGCCCTCGGCCATCACGCGGATCAGCGGCTCGGTGCCCGACGGACGGATCACGAGGCGCCCGCGCCCGTTCAGCGTCGCCTCGCCTTCGGCGATCGCGGCCTTGACGTCGGCATTGTCGAGCGGTTTGCCTCCCGCAAAGCGGACATTCTTCAAAAGCTGCGGCACCGGATCGAACTGGTGCAGCAGGTCGCTCGCAGGCTTTTCGGCCGCGACGAGTTCCGCAAGCACCTGCAGCGCCGCGAGCGTGCCGTCGCCGGTCGTCGCATGGTCCGACAGGATCATGTGTCCCGACTGTTCGCCGCCGACGTTGAACCCGCCTTCCTTCATGCGCTCGAGCACATAGCGGTCGCCGACCTTGGTGCGTTCGAGCCGCAGCCCCTCGCCTTCGAGGAAGCGCTCGAGCCCGAGGTTCGACATCACCGTCGCGACGACGCCGCCGCCCTTCAGCCGACCCTGCCGCGCCCAGCTGGCGCCGATCAGCCCCATGATCTGGTCGCCGTCGATCACCCTGCCCTTTTCGTCGACGACAATCAGCCGGTCGGCATCGCCGTCGAGTGCGATGCCGATGTCGGCGCCGCTCGCGACCACCGTTTCCTGCAGCAGCGCGGGCGCGGTCGATCCGCATTTGTCGTTGATATTGATGCCGTTCGGCGTGACCCCGATCGCGATCACGTCGGCGCCCAGTTCCCAGAACACCGTCGGCGCGCTGTTGTACGCTGCACCGTTCGCGCAATCGAGCACGATGCGCAGACCGTCGAGCCGCACCGATTCGGGCAGGCTCTGCTTCACTGCGTGGATGTAACGGCCGCGCGCGTCGTCGATCCGCTTCGCACGGCCGATATGCGCGGCGTCGGCCAGCTTCGGCTCAACGGTCAGCAGATGCTCGATCTGCGCCTCGTCCTCGTCGGACAGCTTGTATCCGTCTGGGCCGAACAGCTTGATACCGTTGTCGTGATAGGGATTATGGCTCGCCGACAGCATGACGCCCAGATCGGCGCGCATCGACCGCGTCAGCATCGCGATCGCCGGGGTCGGCATCGGCCCCACCTGCACCACGTCCATGCCGACGCTGGTGAAGCCCGCGACGAGCGCGTTTTCCAGCATATAGCCCGAAAGCCGCGTGTCCTTGCCGATCACGACGCGGTGCTTGTGGTCGCCGCGCAGGAAGTGCGCGCCCGCCGCCATGCCGACGCGCATCGCGACCTCGGCCGTCATCGGGACCTGGTTGGTCAGTCCGCGAATCCCGTCCGTCCCGAAAAACTTGCGCATGGCACCTCTGCTACTTAATCGGGCCGGACAAGGACCTGCCCCGATGTCCACGGGATGGCCCCCGCGGAGCACTTCCCGGCCCAAAAACCGGTTCCCACCTTTTCCGGAAGGTGCTCTAAGTCACCCAATTTTGCTTGGCAAGCAGGCCAGAAAAAACGCCGGGGAGAATCCGCCTTGAAATCCGCCTGGTTCATCCTTTCGGCGCTCGTCGCCGGCATGCTGCTCGGTATCGGCGTCGAGCTGGTCTCGGTCGAGTGGGGCACGGCATCGCTGCCCTATATCGAATGGATTGGCCTGCTTTGGCTCAATGCACTCAAGATGACGATCATCCCGCTGATTGTCGCCCTGCTCATAACGGGCATCACCGCCACCGCCGACGCCGCGCGGGCGGGCAAGCTGGCGGGCCGGGCGGTTGCGATCTTCATCGGCGCAAACCTGCTCGCCGGGCTGATGACCTTGCTGGTGTTGCCGCTTTTGCTGCGCGCCTTCCCGATGTCCGCCGCGGCCGCGACAGGGTTGCGCCATGGGCTCGGGGGTTCGACCGAAGCCGTACCGTCACCCACTTTCACCGATTTTGTCCTTGGGCTCATCCCGACCAACCCGATTGCTGCAGCCGCCGAGACATCGATCCTGCCACTGATCGTCTTCACGACCATCTTCGCTTTCGCGATCAGCCGCATCGGCAATGCGGAACGTGCAACGCTGTCGGGCTTTTTCAAGGCGCTGGGCGATGCGATGCTCGTCGTGATCGGCTGGGTGCTCGCGCTCGCGCCGATCGGCGTCTTCGCGCTGGGCTATGCGCTCGCGATCAAGGCGGGCGTCGCGGCGTTCGGCGGTCTCGTCCACTATGTGCTGATGCTCTCGGCGATCGGCGTCTGCACCATGATCCTCGGCCTCGCTCTTGCGGTGTTCGTCGTCGGGGTACCGCTGCCCCGCTTCGTCCGCGCGATGGTGCCGACCTTCGCGGTCGCGATCAGCACGCAAAGCTCGCTCGCCAGCCTGCCCGCAATGCTCAAATCGTCGGCCGACCTCGGCGTCGATCCGAAAAAGGCCGACATCGTCCTGCCGCTCGCGGTCGCATTGTTCCGTTTCACCAGCCCCGCGATGAACCTCGCGGTCGTCGTCTATGTCGCCTGGCTGTTCGGGGTCGAGCTCACCCCCTGGGAGATGGCGATCGGCCTCGCGGTCGCGCTGGCCGCTGCACTGAGCTCGGTAAGCCTGCCCGGCTCGATCAGCTTCGTGACCTCGATCGCGCCGATCGCGATCTCGATGGGCGTTCCCGTCGCACCTTTGGGGCTGCTCGTCGCGGTCGAGACCTTCCCCGACATCTTCCGGACGCTCGGCAATGTTATCGGTGACGTCGCGGCGACCAAATATGCCGCCGACGGCGTCGAAAACGAACCAGCAGGAGAAACCCCGTGAAATATCGCAAGCTCGGCCACGGCCTCGAAGTCTCCGCGATCGGCATCGGCTGCATGCCGATGATCAGGGGCGGCAACATCCTTTATGGCGAGGCCGCCGATCTCGATGAATCGACGCGCACGATCCACCGCGCGATCGACCTTGGCGTCACCTTCTTCGACACCGCGCAAATCTATGGCCCCTTCTCGAATGAAGAACTGCTCGGCGAGGCGATCCGGGGCAAGCGGGACGGCCTCGTCATCGCGACCAAATTCGGCTTCCGCTTCGAAGGCAAGCAGATCACCGGCGTCGACGGCTCGCCCGCCAACGCCCGCGCCGCATGCGAAGGCTCGCTCCGGCGGCTCGGCATCGACACGATCGATCTCTTCTACCAGCACCGCGTCGATCCGTCGGTGCCGATCGAGGAAACCGTCGGCGGAATGATGGAACTGGTGAAGGAGGGCAAGGTCCGCCACATCGCGCTGTCCGAAGCCGGCGCCGAGACGATCCGCCGCGCCGCGAAAGCCGCGCCGATCACCGCCTTGCAGAGCGAATATTCGATCTGGGAACGCGACATCGAGGACGACATTCTCGGCGCCTGCCGCGACAACGGCATCGGCTTCGTACCCTATTCGCCGCTCGGCCGCGGCTTTCTCGCAGGTGCGGTGCGCAGCCGCGACGAGCTGCCCGAGGGCGACTGGCGCCGGAACGACCCGCGCTATTCGGACGAGAATCTCCCCGCCAACCTCGCGATCGTCGACGCGATCGGCGCGGTCGCCGACAAGCATGCTGTGTCGAAGGCGCAAGTCGCACTCGCCTGGCTGCTCGCGCAGGGCGACGACATCGTCCCCATCCCCGGCACCAAGCGCCGCGCGACGATGGAAGACAGCGTGGCAGCCGCCGAGGTCGCCCTCACTGCCGACGACCTCGCCGCGATCGACGCCGCCGCACCGAAAGGCGGAACGAGCGGCCCGCGCTATGGCGAAGCGGGCATGCGGATGGTCCGGTTGTAGGCTTCTTCGGACGTCCGCTAACGACCGATTGCGGACTTATCTCTCATCGTCATCCCGGACTTGATCCGGGATCCATACGATGGTGCGGCCATGGATCCCGGATCAAGTCCGGGATGACGAATGGCGGCTTTCCACCCCGTAGCGGATGCGCAGCGCTCCGCTAGAATAGCCGCGAGCCGTTCGGCACGGCACGGTCAGGCGCAAACAGGATCACCGCGCCCTCCTCGTCCGCAAAGCCGAGCGTCAACACCTCCGACATGAACTTGCCGATCTGGCGCGGCGGGAAGTTGACGACCGCGGCGACCTGTCGCCCCGGCAACTCTTCGAGCGCATAGCGGTCGACGATCTGCGCGCTGCTCTTCTTCACGCCGATCGCGGGGCCAAAATCGATCTTCAGCCTGAACGCGGGTTTGCGTGCCTCGGGAAAGGTTTCGGCCTCGACGATCGTCCCGATGCGAATATCGACGCGGAGGAAATCGTCGAAACCGATTGCCTCCGCCGCCGGTGCCGTCTGGTCGTGATTGACGTGCATGGCGTCATTCCATCTCGAGGATGACCGCGTCGACCGCCAGGCTGTCGCCCTGCGCCGCATTGACGGTCTTCACCGTGCCCGACTTCTCGGCGCGGAGGATATTCTCCATCTTCATCGCCTCGACCGTCGCGAGCGGCTGGCCCGCCTCGACCTTGTCGCCTTCGCCGACGTGCAGCGTCACGAGCAGACCCGGCATCGGGCAGATGAGGAATTTCGACAGATCGGGCGGGATCTTCTCGATCATGTGCGACGCAAGCGGCGCGACATGCCAGGGCAGAACGCGCACGTCGTGGATATGCCCGCGCGTCGTCATTTTCCAGCCGGTGCGCGTCTTCGCAACCTTCACCGCAAGTTCGGTCTCGTCGATCCCGGCGATGACCAGCCGGTCGCCCGGTGTATATTCCAGCGCGATGTCGATCCGGTCGCCTTCGACCTTGATATGCTTTTCGCCGATCTTGACCTTGTGCGGGGCGCCGTCGATCGACACTTGCCATTTCGCCGGCGGTTCGAGCCGGTCGCCAAGCTGGCCGTCGGTGCGGCGCGCGCGATCGGCTTCGGCGCTCGCCATGAAGCCCGCGATCGCCGCGAGCGCGCGCAAAATCTTCGGATCGGTCGGCGCGCCGTGGAAGCCCTCGGGATATTCCTCGGCGATGAAACCCGTCGTCAGTTCGCCCGAACGGAAGCGCGGATGCTGCATGATCGCCGAGACGAAATCGATGTTGTGTCCGAGCCCTTCGAGTTCGAAGCGGTCGAGCGCCGCGATCTGCAAATCGGCGGCTTCGTCGCGCGTTTCGCCCCACGTCACCAGCTTGGCGATCATCGGGTCGTAGAAGATCGACACCTCGCCGCCCTCCTCGACCCCCGCATCGACGCGCACGCCGTCGACGCCGCGCTCGTCGCCTTCCCACGCCGGAACGGGGGTGCGGTAGCGGACGAGCCGCCCCGTCGAAGGCAGGAAGCCGCGGTAGGGGTCTTCGGCATAGACGCGATTCTCGATCGCCCAGCCGTCGATCTTGATATCGTCCTGAGCCATCTCGAGCTTCTCGCCCGCCGCGACGCGGATCATCTGCTCGACCAGATCGATGCCGGTGATCGCCTCGGTCACCGGATGCTCGACCTGCAGCCGCGTGTTCATTTCGAGAAAGTAGAAGCTCTCGCCCGTCGGGTCGGCGCCCGACACGATCAGCTCGACGGTGCCCGCGCTATAATAGCCGACGGCCTTCGACAGCGCGACGCACTGTTCGCCCATTGCCTTGCGCATCTTTTCGGTGACGAACGGCGACGGCGCTTCCTCGACCACCTTCTGGTGACGGCGCTGGATGCTGCATTCGCGCTCGTTGAGGTACAGCACATTGCCGTGCTGGTCGCCGAGGATCTGGATTTCGATGTGGCGCGGATTGAGGATGAATTTCTCGATGAAGACGCGGTCGTCGCCGAAGCTGTTGAGCCCTTCGCGTTTCGTCGCCTCGAAGCCTTCGCGGACGTCCTTTTCGTCATAGGCAAGGCGCATGCCCTTGCCGCCGCCGCCGGCCGACGCCTTCATCATGACCGGATAGCCGATCTCGTTCGAGATCTCGACCGCATGTTCGGTGTCGCGGATTTCGCCGACGAAACCGGGGACGACGTTGACCCCCGCTTCCTTCGCGAGCTTCTTTGACTCGATCTTGTCGCCCATCGCGGCAATCGCGTTCACCGGCGGGCCGATGAAGGCGATATTTTCCTTCGCGAGCGCCTCGGCGAAGCTCGTGCGCTCGGACAGGAAGCCATAGCCCGGATGCACCGCCTCGGCTCCGGTCGCCTTGCACGCGGCAATGATCCTGTCGGCGATCAGATAGGATTCGGATGCGGGCGACGGCCCGATATGCACGGCTTCATCCGCCATCTGTACGAAGGGCGCGCGCGCGTCGGCGTCCGAATAGACAGCGACGGTCGCAATGCCCATGCGCCGCGCGGTCTTGATGACGCGGCAGGCGATTTCGCCGCGGTTGGCGATCAGGATTTTCTTGAACATGACCCTCAATATTCCTCGATCAGATCTTTGAGCTGTTTGGTGCGGGCTTCGGTGAGCTGGGTCTGGCAACCGCTGATCATCATCGGCTCGGCCGAACCGCCGCGCATCGTGTAGCCTTCGCCGGCGCAATGCTTGTCGCGATAGGTCAGCCAGGCGCGCTGCGCGGCGAGGAGCGTGTCGAAATAGCCCGGACGATTGTCCTGCGTGCGGTCGAAATCCTTGTCGATTTCCTTCATCCGCGCCGACGTGATCTTCCACTGCGCGTTCATCGCGGCATCGGCGCGCTCGAATTCCTTGTACGCGCAGGCGTTGAGTTCGAACTGCGCCATCGCATTGTCGCAATCGATCGCGGGTTCGGCGGAGGCCGCGGACAGCAGCAGCAGCGAGGCAATAATCATTCGATGATCTCCTTGGGGGCCGGCTCGCCGGCTTCGGTTCGATAAAGGCGCTTGATCCGGTGTGCCCACACCAGCATCAGCGCGAGCGCTGCGACCCAGAGCATATTTTCCATCCAGAGCGGCCCGCCCTCGCCCGCCGACGTGCCCAGCCGCACGCCCTGCATCCGGTTTGCCGTCACGCCGAACGCGCAGGAGGCGGGAAGCAGCAGGATCGACGTCAGGACGGCGCGAAGCGGTTTACGGGTCATCCGAACATGTCCCGGCGCGCCGCCAGACCCATGGCGCGTGCCAGCCGGTGGCAGAAGGTCAGGCACAGCACCGCATAGATCATCGGCGGACCCGCACCGAACAGCCATCGCTGCCACATCGGCGCCGCGCCCGGACCGTCGAGGGCGTAGCTCCAGATGCCTTGCACCACCATCCAGTAGAGGGTGGACAGCAGGGCAAATCCGATGGCGACCTTGCGGATGTTCACTCCGCCGCTTCCATCCGCATCGGCTCTTCGGCGACCATCGGCCGCAGCCCCAGCTTCGCGAACAGCGCGGCATCGGCGCTGTCGCCGCGGTTGCCCGTGGTCAGCAGCTTGTCGCCGGTGAAGATGCTGTTCGCGCCCGCCATGAAGCAGAGCGCCTGTGTCGCCTCGGACATGCTTTCGCGGCCCGCCGACAGGCGGACCATGCTCATCGGCATGGTGATGCGCGCGACCGCGACGGTGCGGACGAATTCGATCTCGTCGATCTGCGCCAGCGGTGTGTCGGCCAGCATGTCGCCGAGCACGGTGCCCTTGATCGGGATCAGCGCGTTGACGGGCACGCTTTCGGGATGGCGCGGCAAGGTCGCGAGCGCGTGGATGAAGCCGACGCGGTCGGACCGCGTCTCGCCCATTCCGACGATGCCGCCCGAGCAGACGTTGATGCCCGCGCTGCGCACTTCCTCCAGCGTATCGAGCCGGTCCTGAAAGGTGCGCGTCGATATGACATTCCCGTAATGCTCGGGGCTCGTGTCGATGTTGTGGTTGTAATAGTCGAGCCCCGCGACCGCGAGCGTCTGCGCCTGTTCCTTGCTGAGCATGCCGAGCGTCATGCAGGTCTCCATGCCCATCTGGCGGACGCCCTCGATCATCTCGACGATCGCGGGCATGTCGCGTTCCTTGGGGTTGCGCCACGCGGCGCCCATGCAGAACCGCTGCGAGCCCGCGTCCTTCGCCTCGGCGGCGGCTTGCAGCACGGCGCGCACATCCATCAGCTTGGTGGCCTTCAGCCCGGTTTCGGCATGAGCGCTTTGCGAGCAATATCCGCAATCCTCGGCGCAGCCGCCGGTCTTGATGCTGAGCAGCGTGCAAAGCTGCACTTCGCCGCGCGCGTGGTGGCGGCGATGGATGCCCTGCGCTTCCCACATCAGTTCGTCGAACGGCAGATCGAACAGTTCGGCGATTTCATCGCGGGTCCAGTCGTTGCGCGTCAGTTCGCCCTGGTCTGCGGTCTGGGAGAGGTTCATATGGATCGACCCTTTGATGTTATTTGCAAAAAGCGCTCTGGCGCCGTCGTATGGAAGAATTCGAAAGGCGCGAAGTCATCCCGCCGCCTCCAGCGCCTGCGCGAGGTCGGCGATGATGTCGTCGATATGCTCGATCCCCACCGACACGCGCACGACATCGGGGCCGGCGCCCGACAACAGCAGCTCCTCTTCGGAAAGCTGGCTGTGCGTCGTCGAGGCGGGGTGGATGATCAGCGAACGCGTATCGCCAAGATTGGCCAGGTGGCTGAACAATTTGACCGACGAGACGAGCTTGATCCCGGCGTCGTAGCCACCCTTGAGCCCGAAGGTGAAAACCGATCCCGCGCGGCCGCCAAGATATTTGTGCGCCAGTTCGTGGTACGGATTGTCGGGCAGCCCGGCATAGGAAACCCAGCTGACCCGGGGATGCGCCTGCAGCCATCCGGCAAGCTCGATCGCGTTGCTGCAATGCCGCTCCATGCGGAGCGCGAGCGTTTCCATGCCGGTCAGCGCAAGGAAGGCGTTCATCGGCGCGAGCGCGGGGCCGAGATCGCGCAGCCCGAGCGTGCGCGCGGCGAGGATGAAGGCGAGATTGCCGAACGCCTCGGTGAATTTGAGGCCGTGGTAGGACGCATTGGGCTCGCTCAGCGTCGGATATTTGCCGCCCTTCGCCCAGTCGAAGCTGCCCGCATCGACGATCACCCCGCCGATGGCATTGCCATGACCGTTGAGGAACTTGGTCGTCGAATGGACGACGATGTCGGCGCCATATTCGATCGGGCGGCAGAGGATCGGCGTCGCCATCGTATTGTCGACGATCAGCGGCACCCCGGCGTCATGCGCGACCTTGGCGATCGCTTCGATGTCCTGCACCACGCCGCCCGGATTGGCGAGGCTTTCGATGAACACCGCGCGGGTGTTCTCGTTGATCGCGTCGGCGATATTGCCGGCATCGTCGGCATCGACGAACTGTGTGGTCCACGCCATCTTGCGAAAGCTCTGCCCGAGCTGGTTGAGCGACCCGCCATAGAGCTTGCGCGCCGCGACGATCTCGCATCCCGGCTCCATCAGCGTGTGAAAGGCGAGGAACTGGGCGGCGTGCCCCGACGCCACCGCGAGTGCCGCCTGCCCGCCTTCGAGCGCCGCGATCTTGCCTTCGAGCGCGCCGTTGGTGGGGTTCATGATCCGGGTATAGATGTTCCCGAATTCCTGCAGGTTGAACAGGCGCGCGGCATGATCGACATCGTCGAATACATAGGACGCGGTCTGATAGATCGGCGTGATCCGCGCCCTGGTCGTCGGATCGGGTTCGGTTCCGGCGTGGACCGACAGGGTTTCGGGCTTCATCTCGCTCATGCGGCATCCTCCAGCGGCGGCATATTATGGCCGAGCAGGCGCAGCACGTCGGCGGCGCATTCGACCACGTTGGAGCCCGGGCCATAGATGCCCTGCACCCCCGCGTCGCGCAGATATTGATAATCCTGCGGCGGGATCACCCCGCCCGCGATCACCTTGATGTCGCCGCGCCCGGCTTCCCTGAGCTTGCCGATCAGTTCGGGGATCAGCGTCTTGTGCCCCGCGGCAAGGCTCGACGCGCCGACGACGTCGACGCCGCTGTCGAGTGCCAGCACAACGGTCTCGTCGGGGGTCTGGAACAGCGGCCCCGACACGACGTCGAAACCCATGTCGCCGAATGCCGAGGCGATGACGTTGGCGCCGCGGTCATGCCCGTCCTGCCCCATCTTGGCGACGAGCAGTTTCGGTTTCCGGCCCATGCGGCGCTCGACCGCCTTCACCCCGTCGAGCACCTGCTGCCAGCGGCTGTCGCCCTCATAGGGGGCGGCATAAACGCCCTTCACCGGCGTCGGCTGGGTGCCGTAGCGGTCGAAGCTTTCTTCCATCGCCGACGAGATTTCGCCGAGCGTCGCGCGCGCGCGGGCGGCATCGACCGCGAGCGCGAGCAGGTTGTTTTCGATCGACTGTTCGCCCGCCGCGCCGTCGCGCAGCGCTTGCAGCGCCGCCTCGCACGCCGCCTCGTCGCGGCTCGCCTTGACGCGGTTGATGCGCGCCACCTGCGCCTCGCGCACCTTGCTATTGTCGACCTCGAGCGTTTCGAGCAAATCTTCGTCTTTCAGGCGATATTTGTTCACCCCGACGATCACATCGTCGCCGCGATCGACGCGCGCCTGCCGCGCCGCGGCGGCGGTTTCGATCATCGCCTTGGGCCAGCCGGCTGCGACGGCCTTGGCCATCCCGCCTTCCTTCTCCACCCGCTCGATGATCTCCCACGCCTTGTTGACCAGTTCCTGCGTCAGCGCCTCGACATAATAGGAACCGCCGAGGGGATCGACCACCTTGGTCATCCCGGTCTCTTCCTGAATGACGATCTGCGTGTTGCGCGCAATGCGGGCCGAGAAATCGGTCGGCAGCGCGATCGCTTCGTCGAGTGCATTGGTGTGGAGCGACTGGGTGCCGCCCAGCATCGCCGCCATCGCCTCGATCGTCGTGCGCATGACGTTGTTGTAGGGGTCCTGCTCGGTCAGCGAGACGCCCGAGGTCTGGCAGTGGGTGCGCAGCATCTTCGACCGCTCGTCCTTCGCACCGAGATTGGTCATGACGCGGTGCCACAGCACGCGCGCGGCGCGGAGTTTCGCGATCTCCATGAAGAAATTCATGCCGATCGCGAAGAAGAAGCTGAGGCGACCCGCAAACTTGTCGATGTCGAGGCCGGAAGCGACACCATAGCGCACATATTCGGCGCCGTCGGCAATCGTGAAGGCGAGCTCCTGCACCTGCGTCGCGCCGGCTTCCTGCATATGATAGCCGCTGATCGAGATGCTGTTGAACTTCGGCATCTCGCGGCTGGTGTAGCCGAAGATGTCCGAGATGATCCGCATGCTCGGTTCGGGCGGGTAGATATAGGTGTTGCGGACCATGAACTCCTTGAGGATGTCGTTCTGGATGGTCCCGTCGAGCAGCTTGCGCTCGACCCCCTGCTCCTCGCCCGCAACGATGAAGAAGGCGAGTATGGGGATCACCGCACCGTTCATCGTCATCGACACCGACATCTGGTCGAGCGGGATGCCGTCGAAGAGGATCTTCATATCCTCGACGCTGTCGATCGCGACCCCCGCCTTGCCGACGTCGCCGACGACGCGCGGATGGTCGCTGTCATAACCGCGGTGCGTCGCAAGGTCGAAGGCGACCGACAGACCCTTCTGCCCCGCGGCGAGGTTGCGGCGATAGAAGGCGTTCGATTCCTCGGCGGTCGAGAAGCCTGCATATTGCCGGATCGTCCACGGGCGGCCGGCATACATCGACGCACGCACGCCGCGCGTGAAGGGTGCGAAACCGGGCAGACCGGGATCGGTCTGGACGTCCTCGGCCGTATAGAGCGGCTTGACGTCGATCCCCTCGGGCGTCGCCCAGATGAGGTCCTTGCCCTTCACTTCCTTGTCGGCGGCGGCGGCCCATTGGTCGATGGTCGGCTTGTCGGTCATATGCAGTCTCGTTTCGTGCTCCCCGGCGAAAGCCGGGGTCCGGAAGTCGTGGCCCCCGGCTTTGGCCGGGGTACGCAATTCAATGATCGCCCTTCGGCGTCTCCATAATCTCGGTCAGCACCCCGCCCATGTCCTTGGGGTGGAGGAAGAAAATCAGCGTCCCGTGCGCCCCGATCCGCGGTTCGCCGAGCACCCGTTTGCCCATCCCCTCGAACTCCGCCTTGGCGGCGTGGATATCCGGCACTTCATAGCACATGTGGTGCTGCCCCCCCGCGGGGTTCTTTTGCAGGAATCCGGCGATCGACGCATTGCCCGGCAATGGCTCGACCAGTTCGATCTGCGTCCCGTTCGGCATGCCATCCGCACCCGGCGTATCGACAAAACACACCTTCACCCCCTGTTCGGGAAGATCGAACGGCTCGTGGATATGCGTCGCGCCCATGACGTCGCGGTAAAAAACGATGCTGTCGGCGATGGACGGCGTCGCGACGCCGATATGATTGAGACGGCCGAGTTTCACTGGATCACCTCGATCGGAAATTTGACGCTGTTGGCGATAAAGCATTGATCGTGCGCATCATGGTGCAGCTGCGCGAGCGTCGCGGCGTCGGGCGCAGCGCCTTGCCATATAATATCGGGTGAAAGGTCGACGCGCGTGATCTGGATGCGCCCGTCCTCGCCCTTCGCCATCGTGCCGACCGCCGCGTCGCGATAGGACTGCACCGCATATCCCGACTTTGCGGCCAGATAGAGAAAGGTCAGCATGTGGCAGCTGGACGCAGATGCAACCAGTGCCTCTTCGGGATCGACCGCCGCCTCTACCGACCATGGCAGCGGCACGACATGCTTCGACGACGAAGCCGGAACACTCACATTCTCGTCGAACGTCCAGCGATGCCCGCGGCCGTATTTGCCTCCCGGAACATCGTCGGTGGACGACGCTTCCCATTCGATCAATGCGTTATATTTCGCCATTTTCTATCCTTGGACCCGCCTTAACATCCCGGAATCCGGTCCTTGCCGACCAGTTCATATCTGCCGTTCTTCAGGACATAATCCTGCCGGATCGCGCGCGTGCCGGTGTAGGAGACGGTGAAGCTCTTGTCAGGAACTGCGGAAATGATCTTTCCTTCATATTCCTGTTCTTTCTGGCCGACGCCTGCCCCCGAGCTCATGCCGTCGGTGAAGCTGCCCCTGTCAACGGGACCGTCGGGCGCCAGTTCGGTAACCACCGCCGAACCGACCGCGCAGCCTTGCCATACGCCTCCACCCGAAGTGACGAGATAAGGATTCTTTCCGAGCGCGTGGGTAAAACCCCACGCCGTCGCGCCGTTGCCGAACGTTCCGGCCGCGCCATTTCCGAACCATTCGCCCTTTAGCTGCCAGCCGCCCTCGGTATCGCGCAGATAATGGATCGCGTTGACGCCGGAGCTGACGTGCCCTGCCTCATCCTGATGACCCGTACTCAGCAAGGCCCAGATGTCGTTGCCGATTGCATGGATGGCGACGGGCTTGAAATAATAGACCTCGCCATCGACCGCCTGGACCGCTTCCCCGGCCTCGGTTGGCGTCGCCCCAAGCCGGAAAGCGGCGTTAAAGGCTTCGTCCAGATCCGGATGCACCGCATCGCCGAGCTGAACGGGTAAAGCCATGTCCGCGGCCGCCGGCCCGCTCGGGACGGTCGACATCATCGCGGCGGAAAGGAGCAGGAGAGAATCAAGCATTTTCAAACCTCATCATTGACTTCGAAGACGGCAGGGCCGCAGGTCATTACTGACATTTGCATCGCCAAAATGTTGTGCCTGCCGTCACAGCCTAGAGCGGAATATTGTCGTGCTTTTTCCACGGGTTTTCGAGCTGCTTGTTGCGCAGCTTGCGCAGTCCCAGCGCGATCCGCTTGCGGGTACTGTGCGGGTGGATGACCTCGTCGATATAGCCGCGTGACGCCGCCACGAAGGGATTTGCGAAGCGGTCCTCATACTCCCTCGTGCGCTGCGCGATCTTTTCGGGGTCGCCGATGTCGCTGCGGAAGATGATCTCGACCGCGCCCTTCGCGCCCATCACAGCGATCTCCGCGGTCGGCCAGGCATAGTTCAGATCGCCGCGCAGATGCTTCGACGCCATCACGTCATACGCGCCGCCATAGGCCTTGCGTGTGATCACCGTGATCTTGGGGACCGTCGCCTCGGCATAGGCGAAGAGCAATTTCGCGCCATGTTTGATGATGCCGTTATATTCCTGCGCGGTGCCGGGCAGGAAGCCGGGGACGTCGACGAAGGTGATGATCGGGATTTCGAACGCGTCGCAGAAGCGGACGAAGCGCGCCGCCTTTTTCGACGAATTGATGTCGAGCACGCCCGCGAGCACGAGCGGCTGGTTCGCGACGATGCCGATCGTCCGCCCCTCGATACGTCCGAAGCCGCAGATGATGTTTGCGGCATGCGCCGGCTGCACCTCGAAGAAATCGCCCTCGTCGACGGTCTTCCGGATCAGCTCGTGCATGTCGTACGGCTGGTTCGCGTTCGGCGGGATCAGGGTGTCGAGGCTCGGCTCGGCACGGTCGTAGGGATCGCTCGTCGGGCGGACCGGGACACCGCTGCGGTTGTTCTCGGGCAGGTAGTCGAAGAAATCGCGCGCCGCGAGCAGGGTTTCGATGTCGTTTTCGAACGCCAGGTCGGCGACCGAGCTTTTGGTCGTATGCGTGATCGCCCCGCCCAGCTCTTCCTGCGTCACGACCTCGTTCGTCACCGTCTTCACGACATCGGGGCCGGTGACGAACATGTAGGATGAATCCTTCACCATGAAGATGAAGTCGGTCATTGCGGGGCTGTACACCGCACCGCCCGCGCACGGCCCCATGATCAGGCTGATCTGCGGGACGACCCCTGATGCGAGCACATTGCGCTGGAACACGTCGGCGTAGCCGCCAAGCGACGCCACCCCTTCCTGGATGCGCGCGCCTCCCGAGTCATTGAGGCCGATCACCGGCGCGCCGACGAGCATCGCCTTTTCCATCACCTTGCAGATTTTTTCGGCATGGCGCTTCGACAGCGAACCGCCGAACACCGTAAAATCCTGGCTGAAAACATAAACGAGACGGCCGTTGATCGTTCCCGATCCGGTGACGACCCCGTCGCCCGGGATCTTCTGGTCCTGCATGCCGAAGTCGACGCAGTCATGTTCGACATAGGTGTCGAGTTCTTCGAACGAATCCTGGTCGAGCAGGACGTCGAGCCGTTCGCGCGCGGTGAGCTTGCCCTTGGCATGCTGCGCATCGATGCGCTTCTGCCCGCCTCCGAGAGCGGCGGCGGCGCGGCGGCGTTCCATTTCGGCGATATTGGCGGACATACAGCTCTCCGGATAGGTCGAATGCGCCGTCTGCCCTCGCGCGGGCGGCGATGCAAATGCGAATTTGCAAAGTTGCAAAGTCGAACTTTGCAAAGTATCCTGGCGCCCGATGCTTCCGACCCGCCTCTACGCTGGGCGACAACTTCGCCAACTTCGGGAATCGCGCGTCATCCGCCAGTCGGACTTCGCCGCGCAGCTCGGCATTTCGGCCTCCTATCTCAGCCAGATCGAACATGACGACCGCCCCCTCACGCCGGCGCTGCTCGATCGCCTGCAAAAGCTGTTCCCGCTCGAATGGGAAGAGGTGGCGGCCGATGCCGGTGACCGCCGCGCCGCCGCGCTTCGCGAAGCGGCAGCCGATCCGCTCTTCACCGCTTCTCCCCTGCCCCCGGAGCAGCTCGAACGCGCGGCGCTCCAGCAGCCACAACTCGCCGACCAGTTCGTGGCGCTTCACGCCGCCTATCGCCGCGCGGGTCAGCGGTTGCAGATCATCGACGAGGCACTGACCGGCGGCACTGCCGAAGGCAGCCGCCTGCCGTGGGAAGAGGTGCGCGACTGGTTCCACGACGCGGGCAATTATGTCGACAGCATCGACCGCGCGGCCGAGACGCTGGCAGGACAGTTGCGCGGCAAGAATCCTTCGCCCGCGATCGAGACGATCGAACGGCGGCTGCGCGATGCGCTCGGCATTTCGATCGTCTATCAACAGACCCGGACGCTGCGCGATTTCGACGCCACGATGCGCCATCTGGTGATCGACCCGTCGCAGCCAGCCGAGAGCCGGCGCTTCCAGCTCGCGCATCAATTGGCGGCACTCGCGCTCGCGAACGAGATTGCGGCAGTGGTAGAGGCTTCGCCGCTGCGCACGGCTGCCGCCCGCCAGCTTCTTCACGTCGGCCTCGCCAACTATGCTGCGGGCGCTGTGCTCATGCCCTACGCCCCCTTTCGCGCCAGCGCACGGGCGGTGCGGCACGATATCGACCGGCTGCGTCTTGCATATGGCGTCAGCTTCGAACAGGCTTGCCATCGTCTCTCGACTCTCCAGCGCCCCGGCGCGCGCGGCATCCCGATGTTCTTCTGCCGCGTCGACATGGCGGGCAATATCACCAAGCGGCACTCGGCGACGCGGCTGCAGTTCGCGCGTTTCGGTGGCGCCTGTCCGCTGTGGATCGTCCACGAAGCGGCGGCGATCCCCGACCGCATCCTGTTCCAGCTCGCTGAAACTCCGGACGGCCTGCGCTATGTGTCGATGGCGAAGGGGCTGGTAAAACCATCGGGCAGCTATGAACGCAGCCCGCGCCGATACGCCGTCGCGCTCGGGTGCGAGGCGCAATATGCCGCAGACTTCGTCTATGCCGACGGGGTCGATGTCGCAGCACCGCAAGCCGCGACGCGGATCGGACTGTCGTGCCGCATCTGCCCGCGCGACGATTGCGACCAGCGCGCCTTCCCGCCAAGCGACCGTCCGATCCTCGTCGATCCCGACCGGCGCGACGTCGTGCCGTACCGCATCGGCTAGGTTTCGATCACCAGCGCCTCATCAAGAAAGTCGAGAAAGGCCCGGATACGCGCCGCGGCGCGATCTTCGGGCGCGTAGAGTGCGTGAATATCCTCGCCGTCACCGGGGTTATGATCAGGCAGCACCTCGATCAGCCGACCCGCCGCGAGGTCCTGTGCCACGTGAAAGCGCCCATGCCGCGCTATGCCGCCGCCCGCGACCGCCATCTGGCGCACGACCTCACCCGAATTGCCAAAGAAGCTGCCGTGCACGGGGCGCTGTGCGATCTTTCCGCCGATGCGAAAGGGCCAGCTGTCGACCGAACGGCGGAAGCTGAACCGCAGGCAGTCGTGCGCGTCGAGATCGTCGGGCGTTTGCGGCGTGCCGCGGCGCGCGAGATAATCCGGGCTGGCGACGAGTACCATGCGGCTGTGGCCAAGCTTTTTCGCGCGGAGCCGCGTGTCGCGTAGCGGACCAATGCGGATCGCGATATCGGCGCGCTCCTCGACGAGATCAACGATCGCATCTGATAACGTCAGATCGACCGTGATATCAGGATAGCGCGCGGTGAAGCGCGGCAGGATCGGCAATAGGCCCATCGTACCGATCGACGGCGAGGCGTTGATACGGAGAAGCCCGCGCGGCCCCTGCTGTTCCTGCCCCAGCCCCGCTTCGACGGAATGGATATCGGCGAGCAGCACGCTCATCCGGTCGCGATAAGCGATCCCCTGGGCTGTCAGCGCCAGCGAACGCGTCGTCCGGCGCATCAGCGTAACGCCGAGACGTTGCTCGAGCCGCGCGATGCTACGGCTGACGGCCGAAGGTGTCAGCCGCAATGCCTTTGCCGCGGATGCGAGGCTGCCGCCGTTGGCCACCGCCAGAAAGGTTTCCATATCGCCGAACCGATTGTCCATCACCATTCCTGATTTTGAATCACCACTGAAATGATGAAGCGCATTCTAATCAACAATGATGGACGGCGCTATCTTGGCTGCATCAAATCTCCACCAAGGAAGGACATCACCTCATGGACCTGAAACTCAAAGGCAAGACCGCTCTCGTCACCGGATCGACCGCCGGCATTGGCTTCGCGATCGCCAAACGCCTCGCTGAAGAGGGCGTCAACGTCGTCGTCACCGGACGCAACCGGCAGAAGCTTGACGAGGCGGCCGCCGAACTGGCGCAGTCTGGCACGATTCGCGCCGTCCTCGCCGATCCCGCGACCGCGGAAGGTGCCGACGCCCTCATTACCGCTGTTCCCGCCGTCGATATCCTCGTCAACAACCTCGGCATCTACGAAGCCAAACCCTTCACCGAAATCAGCGATGCCGACTGGCACAATATCTTCGAGGTCAATGTTGTCAGCGGCGCACGGCTCTCGCGTCATTATTTCCCGAAGATGCTCGAAAAGAACTGGGGCCGCGTGATCTTCATCGCGAGCGAGAGCGGCCTGCTGCCGCCCGCCGAGATGATCCATTACGGCATGACCAAGACCGCACAGCTGACCATCGCACGCGGGCTGGCCGAACAGACCAAGGGTACCGGCGTCACCGTCAACAGCGTGCTGCCGGGGCCGACGCGCTCGGAGGGCATCACCGACTTCATCCGATCGGTCGTATCAAACCCCGACGCATCCGAAGCCGAGCGCGAAAAGGCATTTTTCGAGGAGCTTCGTCCGCTGTCGCTGATCCGCCGCCTGATCGAGGCCGACGAGATCGGCGCGATGGTCACATATCTTGCAAGCCCGCTCGCTGCGGTCACCAACGGCGCCGCGATCCGGGCCGAAGGCGGGATTGTCCCGACCATTGCCTGACGGCTTTCTCCCCTCCCGCTGGCGGGAGGGGAACTAGACCTTCACAATTCCCCGCTCGATCAGACTGTGCGCGGTCGCGAGGATCGCGTCCTCGGGCGCGCGCGTTGTCCAACCGAGCGTCTGCATCGCATGACTGCTGTCGCCCCCGCGAACATTGCCAAGCTCGGCGACAAGCTGCTTGAGTTCGGGCCGCACCAGCGCAAACAGCTTGAGCAGCCAGTCGGGCATCTTCTTCTTCGGGACCCTCGTCGCCTTGTCGCCAAGGTTCGCGGTCAGGATATTCGCAACCTCGATCATCTTAAGGAACGGCCCCGAGCAGACATAGCGTTCGTCGCGAATGCCAAGCGTCGTCAACGCACGATAATGCAGGTCAGCGACATCGCGCACGTCGATGATGCCAAAACCGATATCGGGGCACATCGGCACCTTGCCCTCGAGCAATTGTTTCACCAGCTCGATCGAGGTCGAGAGGTCGTCCGACAGCAACGGCCCGAACACCGCGGCAGGGTTCACCGAAGCGAACTCCATGCCGCCGCCCTCCGCCCTCGCCCAGTCGCGCGCCGCACGCTCGGCGACGGTCTTCGAGCGCGGATAGGGCATGACCTCGGGGTTATCGAGATTGGTCCAGTCGGCCTCGTTGTAGAGCTCGCGGCCCTTGCTATGGCCATAAGCGATCGCCGCCATCGACGAGGTCAGGACGAACCGCTTGATCCCCGCCGCCTTGGCGAAGCGTAACGCACGCAATGCCCCCTCGCGCGCCGGGACGACCAACTCGTCGGCGTGCTTCGGCACGTCGAGCGGAAAGGGCGACGCAACATGCGCGACATGGCTGCACCCCGCCATCGCCTCGGCCCAGCCGGCGTCGTTTTCGAGATCGGCGGCGAAGAAGCGGAGCTTGTCGTTGTCGAGGTTCAGCCAGTCGCGAACCTCAGCCTCGCGTTTCAGGCTGCGGACGGTCGTGTGGACGGTCCAGCCATTGTCGATCAGCTGCCGGATCAGGAAGCCCGCGATATAACCGCTGCCCCCGGTGACCAATGCCGTGCCC
>NZ_DATMST010000301.1:0-27085 GCF_035565275.1 Sphingopyxis sp. | reverse complement strand
CCTCCCCCGCCGCCTCCGCCGCCCGTCGTCATCGTCGTGCCGCCGCGTCCGCTGCCGCCAGGCAACGCTTCGCTGACCCAGATCCTGCCCGGCCGCGGCATCGACGGGCGCTTCGTCACCGCTAACAGCGGGGTTACGGGGGATCGTGCCTTCTGGCAGCTGAAGATCGGATTGAACGTCGCTGCCATCGGCTGCCGCGGCCTCGAAGAGACGACGCTCGTTTCGGCGTACAACAATATTATCAAGACCCACGGCAAGGTGATCAAGTCGACCGAAAAGAGCGTGATCACCCAGCTCGGCAAAGAGAATAAGAACAACGGCATCGCGCCGCGCGACCGCCTGTCGACGCAGCTGTTCAACTACTTCGCGCAGCCGCCTGCGCAGCGCAATTTCTGTCCGCGCGCCAACGAGATCGCGCAGATCATCGCGTCGACGCCGAGCGCCCAGCTCGTCGAACAGGCCCCTGCGCATCTCGCGCGGCTCGACGAGCCGTTCAATGAATTCTATCAGGCCTACGCCCAATATCAGGCCGACGTTATTGCCTGGGATGCCAAATATGCGCCTCCACCGGCAATCATGAGCGCGCCCGCACCGGTGACACCCGTTGGCCCGCCGACCGGCACGACCACCACTTCGGTAACCGCGCCGACCGCTCCGACAGGAAGCGACTGACGCCGTTTCCGGGGCCGCACAGGAATAGATTGGACAATAGCGCGCGGGGTATTGGCGTGCGCCGCATCCTTCTGTTAGCAGGATTGCGATGACCAACGCCCCGCCCCCGCCCTCGTCGGCCGCCCAGTCGGCGCGCACCATCCTGACCCGTTTGCACGAGGTCATGGCATCGCGCGCCAATGCGCAGGGCAAGCTGAACCAGGTCGTCGGCATCATCGGCGAATGCCTCGATAGCGAGGTCTGCTCGATCTATTTGCTGCGCGAAGGCGCGCTCGAACTTTACGCGACGCGCGGGCTGAAGCAGGAAGCGGTGCACGTGACCCGCCTTGGTCTTGGTGAAGGACTGGTCGGCACGATCGCCGATCAGATCGAAACGCTGAACCTCGACGAAGCGGCGGCGCATCCCGACTTTTCCTATCGCCCCGAAACCGGCGAGGAGCTGTTTCACAGCTTTGCCGGCGTCCCGATCATTCGCCGCGAACGCGCGGTGGGCGTGCTCTGCGTCCAGCACAGCGATCCGCGCCGCTACGACGATATCGAGATCGAAACGCTGCAAACCGTTGCGATGGTACTGTCCGAACTGATCGCCAACGCCGACCTGGTCGACACCGCCGCGCGCACCGACGCCGCAGCGACTGATCAATCGGCGCAGCGCCTGAACGGGCAAAAGCTGGTTGACGGCATGGGCGCCGGGGTCGCGGTGTTTCACCAGCCGCGCATCACCATCGAGCATACGGTCGCCGACGATATCGAGGCCGAGCGCCACCGCGTCTATGCCGCGTTCGACAAGATGCGCGAACAGATTGACCGTATGGCAAGCTCAGCCGATTTCGGCGTCGGCGGCGAGCATGAGGAGGTCATCGAGACCTACAAGATGTTCGCCTATGACGAAGGCTGGTCGCGGCGGATCAACGAGGCGATCGACAGCGGCCTGACCGCCGAGGCCGCGATCGAGCGTGTCCAGCAGCGCACCCGGATGCGGATGCGCCAGATCGACGACCCGCTGCTGCGCGACCGCATGCACGACCTCGAAGATCTGTCGAACCGGCTGATCCGCATCGTGTCGGGACAGATGGGCACCGCGGCGCAGATGGGTCTTCGCCAGGATTCGATCCTGATCGCGCGCAATCTCGGCCCCGCCGAGCTGCTCGAATATGATCGCCGGCGGCTGAAGGGCGTTGTGCTCGAAGAAGGGTCGCTGACCGCCCACGTCATCATCGTCGCGCGCGCAATGGGCGTACCGGTGCTCGGCCGCGTCAACGACGTGCGCGCCTCGATCCGCGAGGGCGATCTGTTGCTGCTCGATGCCGCGGCGGGCGCATTGCACGTTCGCCCGACGCAGGCGGTTCAGGATGCGTTCGACGCCAAGCTGGAGATATCGCAGAAGCGCCGCGCCAATCTCGCCGCGCTGCGCGACCTGCCCGCGGTTACAAAAGACGGCGTCCCGATCGAACTGATGATCAACGCCGGCCTGCGCGAAGACGTCGCCGCACTCGACCTGACCGGCGCCCGCGGGATCGGATTGTTCCGCACCGAGTTCCAGTTCCTCGTGTCGGCGACCCTTCCGTCGCGCGATCGCCAGCAGCGGCTCTATCGCGACGTGCTCGACGCGGCGGGTGACCGGCCGGTCATCTTCCGCACGGTCGATATCGGCGGCGACAAGGCCCTGCCCTATATGAACGTCCGCGACACCGCGCAGGAGGAAAATCCTGCGATGGGATGGCGCGCGCTGCGGCTGGCACTCGAGCGCGAGGGGCTGCTGAAGGTACAGGCGCGCGCGTTGATGGAGGCCGCTGCGGGGCGGACACTGAATGTCATGTTCCCGATGGTATCCGAACCGTGGGAATATGAGGCCGCGCGAGATTTGTTCGTAGCCCAGCGCGCCTGGCTCGCGAGCCACAACAAGAAGCTGCCGGTCGCGATTCGCTATGGCGCGATGCTGGAGGTGCCCGGCCTCGTCGAAACGCTCGATCTGATGTTGCCGCACCTCGACTTTCTGTCGGTCGGGACGAACGACCTTACCCAGTTCCTCTTTGCCGCCGACCGCGCACATCCCCGCCTCGCCGAACGGTACGACTGGCTGTCGCCGACCGTCATGCGCTACCTCGCGCGCGTCGTGCGGATCGCGTCGGGGACCAAGGTCGCGCTGGGCGTCTGCGGCGAAATGGGCGGGCGTCCGCTGGAAGCAATGGCGCTGCTCGGCGTCGGCATCGAACGGCTGTCGATCACGCCGGCGGGGGTCGGGCCGGTCAAGGCGATGATCCGCTCGCTCGATCTGGGCGCGCTGCGCGCCGAGATGCCCGCAATCCTCGCGCAGCCGACGGGCAATCCCCGCGGCCAGTATGAGGATTGGGCGAAAAGCCATAACGTCGATCTGGGCGACTAGGGTCAGGACCTGACTTGCGACATTAACGTTTCGACAGGGATTTCTTGGTTAATATAACCTTGTCGCCTCTCTGGCGGCCGGAGATTCCTATGCAGTTGGTGAAGCGCTCCTACGCCGGGTTCATGCACGCGATCGCGAGCCTTGCCCCTCTGGAAAAGCTGACCGCCGAAGCGCGCGATAGCGATGCCTATGGCTGGCGCCGCTGGGCGGCGTCATTGCTGGCGATCCACGATATCGAACGCATGATCGACCTTGGTCTACCATGGTGGAACGTTGCCGCGACGCGCGAGATCGAGGCCTATCTGCGCGCGCATCCGAATGCCCGCGTGTTCGAATATGGTGCCGGTGCGAGTACCGCCTGGCTGGCGCACCGCGCCGGCAGCGTGGTATCGGTCGAGCATCATGCCGAATGGCACCGGCTGCTGATGACGAAGGTCGGGGGGCTCGGAAATACCCGCCTGCTGCATCGCGAATTCGACAATGACGCCTATGTCGGCGCCATCGCCGAAGCCGAAGGTAGCTTTGACCTGATCGTGATCGACGGGCGGCTTCGTACCGACTGCCTTGACCGTGCGTTGCCGCATCTGAAACGCGGCGGCATTGTCCTTTTCGACGACAGCGGCCGGCGCCGCTATCGAAAGGCGATCGAGGATTGCGGCCTGACAGAGACGCGTCATTACGGCCGGTCCTATTGCGTGCCCTATCCGGATCACACCAGCCTGCTGCATGATTGACGCCGCTTCCGCACGCAGCCGGCCCGCTTTCGACCGCTTGCTGCGGTGGGGCGGCGCCGCCGCGCTGGCGGGCAGCCTGATCTTCATCGGCGAACGGTTGTACCGCCTCGACTGGTCGACACTGCAACCGCACATGTCCGCCGGACTTGTCGGCGGGATCGCCGCGGGCACCCTTTTGTTCGCCGCCGCCGACCGCTCGCTGGCACACGCCTGGGCGGTGACAGCCGATCCCGAACGCGCCTTCCCCCGCTACGAATTGGGGCGCGTCTACGCTCGCGGCGTCTTGCTCAAATATCTTCCTGGATCGATATTCCAATATGTCAGCCGGCAGGCCGAAGGGGCGCGGAAGGGCATGGCGCACCAGCGGCTCGCCCGGTCGACGCTGATCGAGGTCGGTTTGCATCTGGTCAGCAGCATGGCCGTCGCGGCAGCCTTTCTGGCCGGCGCATGGTCGCCGCCAGTCGCCGTACTCGGGCTGGGAGCGTTCGTGGCCACCGCGCTTTTCCTTCGCCGCCCGCTGGCGACGGCACTGGCTTTCCAGATCCTCTCCTTTTGCCTGTTCGGGCTCGCCGCGATGCTGATCGGAGCGGCGGTGTTGCCGGCTGAAAGCAGCCTTGCCCATTTCGCTGCGCTTTTCCTGCTGGCCTGGCTTGCCGGTTTCGTCGTCCCCGTCGCACCCGGCGGCATCGGTGTGCGCGAGGCCGCGCTGCTGGCGCTGGGCGGCAGCATCATGCCGCCAGCCGGGCTGATGGCGGCAACGCTTGCCTTGCGGGCGGGTTCGATCTGCGGCGATCTGGTTTATGGCCTCGCCACGCTCACGCGACGCTCGCCTCAGTAGGTTGTAAACACGCGCCCTTCGGGCCAAGGCGCAACTGGCCTCACGAGATGGTCGCCCCAACGAAGCGTCACGTCGCTGGTCGGGCTGCCCTGTACCAGATGATCGCCCCGCGCCAGATGCACCAGGCTTCCCTTCGGTCGAGGCTTGGCATCGATCACCACGTCGTCGCCTTCAACGGTATAGGTGCCGGGAACGGCCACCTCCCAATTCACGGGACTGCCACCCGCGCGAAGCGTCCGGCCCGCGACATAGACATAGCCCCAGTGCGGGATATAGTTTTCGCGCAATATCTGCTCATCGGCGGGCAGAAGGCTGTCGTCGACATTTGCGTCGATGAAAGGGTTCTGCAAAATCATATTGTTGGCCAGTAGCATCGGCACCGGCTCGGCCGCCATCGCGCGGCTGTACAGCGGTTCGCCCGCGCGGTGATATATTTCGAGACCCCACCCGCCCGCGAAGTGATTGATCGCGCGCGGGAAGTCGCCAGCCATGCCACTGTTGTCTATATAGGTAACGGGTTCCGGGAATATCGTGTGAACACCCGTGACGATCACCCTCTGGCGGGGCAGTACGCGGCGGTCCTCGACGAAGGACAGGAGAAGCGCCGAGGCGAGCAGGATCGCCGCCAGTGGCGCAACTCCGAAACGTCGCACGACGGGAGCGATCGCTGGAGCGATAGCGACCATGGCGGGCGGCAGGATGAATACGAAATGATAGGGAAAGGCGTTGCGATAGACGGCGATGGTCGCCAGCGGCGCGAGCAGCAGCAGTAGCAGGGTGCGCTCCATCGGATCGCGCTCGGGCTTGCAGGCATAGGTGACGGCCAGAAGGACCGCCGCCGCCAGCAGCGGGGCGAATAGTATCTGCCTGTGCAGCGCCCACATCTGAAGGAAAAGCCCGTCACCGAACATGCGCCCGGCAGCATCATTGCCCAGATCGCCGATATCACGCAGCCAGCCGGTCAGGCCGCCGGCAGGCAAATGCGGGGCTCCCCAAAGCAGCAGGACACCGGCCAGCACGGCGGCACCCGCCGTCGCGGCGAGCGCGACACGGGCTTTCCGGTTTTCCAGCCGGTATAGCGCGATACCGAAAAAGGCAGGAGCGTAGAGCACCGCCTTGATCGTCGAAACGAACGCTAGCGCGAGCAGCAGCAGGATCGCCGCAATCTCCGCCGCGCGAAGCGGACGGCAGAGGCCGATCCACATTGCGACTGAAAGCAGAGCGGCAGCGATCATGTCGGCGCGCAGTGCGAAGGCATGCAGAAAGACATAGCCGCCCGTTGCATAGAGCAGGCCGCAAAACAGCGCCGTCTCGAAACTGGCAAAACGGCCCGCCATGCCGACGATCGCAGCAATTGCCACGACCTCGAACGGGAGGATCATCAGCCGGATCAGCTGGATATGGGCGACATTATCGCCGGGAAGCCCGGGAACCCACGAGAAGAGCGCCACGAAAGGGGACTGGAGCCATGGCGCAGGACGGCCGAGCAGATGCTGGTGGATCTGGCTGAAGTGAAAGAATTCGTCCCAGTTGACGCTTTTGGAAAAGGCCAGTTCAACCTGAAGCGCGAGAACGACCAGCAGCGCGCCATACAATAATCCGCGCGCAGTGAAGCCACGGAGCAGCGGCCCGCGATACGATTCCGCCAAAGCCGGTGATGCGATCATGATTCAGGCGACTTTCCGGTGACCCGAGCGGTCGCCAGCGCCCTCCGCGACGGGAGCCTCCGCCGCATCGAGCCGTGCCTCGATATCGCGCAGCCGCGTCAGGCTGGTCTCGATCAGCTTGCGGTTCGTTGCCATGAGATCGGCAAGAATGCCAAAGACGATCACGAGCGCGCCGAGAACCAGCAGCACTCCGCCGATGACGAGCGACTGGACGTGCCCGTCGCCGTCGCCATTGCCCCAGAACCACAGGAATCGCAGCACGGGCAACAGGCCGAAAAATCCGATCGCAAGACCGAGCCCGACAAAGGCCCGCAGCGGATTGTAGGTCGTATAGGCACGCGCCATCGTGATGCCGGTGTTCACGATGAAGCGCGGGATCGATCTGAACAGCCGCGAAGGGCGCAAGGTCGCATGGGTGCGTACCGGCACGCTGACGATCGCGAGGCGCTTGCGCCCGGCCTGGATCAGCATGTCGGTGGTATAGCTGAATTCGGTGGTGATGTTGAGCCGGTGGGCCGCTTCGCGGCTGATCGCGCGGAAACCGCTGACCGCGTCCGAAACATGCACATTGGCCAGACGCTGGACGATCGCGCTGCCGAGCCGCTGCAGCCGCCGCTTTACCGGGCCGAAATGCGCATTGTCCGCGACGCCGCGATCGCCGATGACGATATCGGCACGGCCGTCGAGGATCGGGCGGACGATCGTTTCGATATCCTCGCCGGCATATTGGCCGTCGGCATCGGTGTTGACGATAATATCGGCGCCCGCCCGCAACGCGGCATCGATCCCCGACTGAAAGGCGGCGGCGAGACCGCGGTTGGTGCGATGCCGGACGATATGCTGCACACCCCACATCTGCGCCACCTGTGCGGTGTTGTCGGTGCTGCCGTCGTCGATGACGAGAATTTCGATGTTGTCGATCCCGGCGATCTTGCGCGGCAACGCCGCCAGCGTCGCGGGAAGGTCGCCGGCTTCGTTCAAGCAGGGTATCTGGATGACAAGCTTCACGCCATCACCCCGGGTTCGCGCTGGTCCATGAAAGCTCCTGAAAATTCCTGCCCCGTTTAGAAGCTTGTGGTTAATTCCGGGCTAACGTCGGGCTGCGGGGCGTTGCCGATACGACGATGTTTATGATATGTTCTCATTTCGATTCTTCGAGGAGAGAGATGATGTCCGAACAAGCGTCCCGTGCCAGCGGCCAGTGTCATTGCGGCGCGATTCGTTATTTGATGTCGACCGCGGTCGAACATCATGCGCTGTGCCATTGCAGCGACTGCCGCCGCCACGCCGGCGCACCGATGGTCGGCTGGGCGCTCGTCGGGCAGGACGCGATCGACATCAGCGGCACCGCCAAGATCTATGCCTCGTCCGAACATGGCCGCCGCCATTTCTGCTCCGACTGCGGCACCGGGCTTTTCTATACGAACGAAGCCATTTTCCCGGGGCAGATCGACGTCCAGAGCGCGACGCTCGACGACCCGGACCTGATCCCGGCGCAGGCGCAAATCCAGACCGCCGATCGTATCGGCTGGATGGAAAGGCTGGATAGCCTGCCCGCGTTCGAGCGCTACCCGCCCTTCGAATAGGGTCAGCCGGCCCGGTCGGCAGCCACGACCGCCTTGACGAGCGCCGCGATGTCAAGGCGGTTCTCGTCGTCGTCATAGCCCTGGCGAACGATCACGAGCTGGCGCGACGGAACGACCACCAGATATTGGCCGCGATTGCCGAAGGCGCCGAAGGCGTCGGCGGGAATGCCGTCGGATTTGTTCAACAGCCAGAAGCCTGCGCCATAGCCGAAGTCCCGGTCGGGCTGCGGCCCGCTCGGCGTCGTGACGAAGGTCCTCCAGTTTTCGGGGAGCAGGCGCTCGCCCTTCCACAACCCGTCATTCTGATAGAGCAACCCCAGCCGCGCGAGATCGCGGGCCGTGGTCCATACCTGACTCGACAGGATATAATCGCCGTCCTTGTCGCGCTCGACAAAGGTGCGCGTCATGCCGAGCCGGTCGAAAAAGGCGCGGGGGTTCAACGCTTCGCCCGCTTTCGCCTGTGCGGCTTTCAGCGACAGTATCGCAAGCATCGTATCGTTGTTGGCATAGCGATACCGCGTGTTCGGCGCGTTCAGAAGCGGCCATTGCGTGGTCCACTGGCGCACCGACGCGCCGCCCATATAGACGGCATCGGTGCGATTACCGGCAGTGTCGCTAGTGAGACCCGACGCCATGCGCAGCAGCTGTTCGGTGGTGATCGCGGCGCGCGGATCGCCGGGCGTCTGCCATTCGGCGATCATCGCGGGCTTGGTCACGTCGATCTGGCCCTTGAGCACCGCATGTCCGACGAGCGTCGCCGCCATCGACTTGGCAACCGAGAAGGTGCGCTGCGCGGTGTGCAGGTCGTGCCCCGGCTGATACCATTCGGCCACGATCCGGCCCTGCTTGACGATCAATAGCGAACTGGTGCGGCCGCCGAAACTGTCCCGGCGTATCGAGACCTCGGCAAAAGGCGAGACGCCCGCGGGCATGCCGACGCGCGCGGGCCGGTCGCCCAGCGGCCAGGTCTGATCGTCCAGATCGGGCCGGGCCGGCACGCCTGCCTGAGTCGGCGGCGTCGCCTGCGCACCGATCGGCAGCGTGATGCAGCCATCGCGCGCATCCCATCGGGCGACCCGCGGGGGCATGTCGTCGCGATAGCGCACGCTCACCCGCTTTGCACCGGTATCGACATCGGCTTTCAGCGCGCGAACATCGGACTCGATCTCGGGGTAGATGCCGGTCAGCTCGTCGCGCTCGATATCGGCAAGCGACTTGCCGCCGCCGTTCCAGAGCGACGAGCAGGTGAATGCCGCGCGATAGCCTGCCGCCCAAGCGCGATGGAGTTCGGCAGCGGGCGCGGTGGCGGGCGCCTGCGCGACCCCGGGCGACGCGGCGACAAGCACCGCGGCGCCGATCAGGTGGCGCAGCATTTCAGGGCCGCTCGCCAAACGCCTGACGCTGTCCCTTTTTCGCGCGGTCCCACCATGCGCGCCGGATGACGTTGGCGACGCGTTCGGGGTCGCGGGAACCGAAGCGGACCAGAAGGGCGTGCCAGCCTTCGTAATGCGCTGTTTGCCAGAATGTGTCGGGGTCGGTTTCAAGCAGGATTTCCTTTTCATCGGGCTTGCACATCACGGCGAAACTTCCCGGCTCGCGGCCGGGCGAGACGAGCGCCTTGCCGTTCAGCTTGGGGCAGGGCGTGCCATAGAAAGAGAGCATTTCGACATTGGGGAGCGCGCAGGCGAAGGCGACCACATCGTCCCAGCTATCGAACTTCGGCATCATTCGCCGCCCCTCTCGCGCCGCCGGTCATCCCACCATGCGAGCCGTTCGGCGATCCGTTTTTCGAACCCGCGATCGACCGGACGATAGAATTGGGCCGGCGCCATTTCTTCCGGCCAGTAGTTGTCGCCGGAAAAGCCGTCGGGTGCGTCATGGTCGTAGCTGTAGCCAGCGCCGTAGCCGAGGTCCTTCATCAATTTGGTCGGCGCATTGAGGATGTTCGCGGGCGGCGCGAGGCTGCCGGTCTCGCGCGCCGCAGCCCATGCAGCCTTTTGCGCAGCATATATGGCGTTCGATTTCGGCGCGGTCGCGCAATAGAGGCACGCCTGAACGATCGCGAGCTCACCCTCGGGCGAACCGAGGAACTGGTAGGCGTCCTTCGCGGCGAGACATTGCACCAGCGCCTGCGGATCGGCGAGACCGATGTCCTCGCTCGCAAAGCGCGTGATCCGGCGCAGAACGTAGAGCGGCTCTTCACCCGCGACAAGCATGCGCGCGAGCCAGTAGAGCGACGCCTGCGGGTCCGATCCACGCAGCGCCTTGTGCAGCGCCGAGATCAGATTGTAGTGGCCGTCGCGATCCTTGTCGTAGACGGGCATCCGCCGATGGAGGAATTGCGCGAGCTCGGCCGGATCGAGTGGTGCGTCGATCGTTACCGAGAACAGCGTCTCGACCTGGTTGAGCAGAAAACGGCCATCGCCATCGGCGCTGGCGATCAGCGACGCGCGTGCTTCGTCAGTCACGGGCAGACGCTGCCCGATCTCGGCTTCGGCACGCCCGATCAGCGTACCGAGCGCCGCCTCGCCGAGCCGATGGAGCACCAGCACCTGCGCGCGCGAAAGCAATGCCGCGTTCAGGGCAAAGCTGGGATTTTCGGTCGTCGCACCGACGAGCACCACCGTGCCGCGTTCGACATAGGGCAGGAACCCGTCCTGTTGCGCGCGATTGAAGCGATGGATTTCGTCAACGAAAAGCAGGGTCCGCTTCCCCGCCGCCGCCATCTTTTCGGCTTCGGCGAAGGCTTGCCTGAGGTCGGCGACGCCCGAGAACACCGCCGAAAGCGGCGCGAACCGCATGCCCACCGCCTCGGCGAGCAGGCGCGCGATCGTTGTCTTGCCCGTCCCCGGCGGCCCCCAGAGGATGATCGACGACAATTGACCCGCCGCAACCATCCGGCCGATCGCGCCGTCGGGGCCGGTCAGATGCTCCTGCCCCACGACATCGGCCAGCGTGCGCGGACGCAGGCGTTCGGCAAGCGGCACCGGGCCCGTCGTGCCCCCCGGCTGTGCGGCCGGCACATCGTCGCCGAAAAGATCCCCGGCCACCGCGACCTCAGCCCGCGCGCCGCTGTTTCTGGCGGATCAGGCGCAAATAGGTGTCGGCGACCGACTGGTTGATCGCGTCCCATTGATAGGCACCGCTTTCGAGCGCCGCCGCCGCGCCATGCTCGGCGCGAAGCTGGATATCGCGGCAATAGCGCTGGAGGTGGTCGGCGAAGCCGGTGATCGAACCGGGCTCGACGAGATAGCCGGTCTGACCGTGCTTGACGATGCTCGCGCTGCCCGTCGCGCGCGCAGCCACCACGGGCAGACCGCACGCCATGGCTTCGAGCGTCACATTGCCAAAGGTCTCGGTCACCGAAGGGTTGAAGAAGATGTCGCACGACGCGAGCGCATGGGCGAGATCGGCGCCGCCCTGAAAGCCGACGAAACTGGCGTTCGGCAGGCGCGATTCGAACCATTCGCCCGCCGGCCCCTCGCCGATCACCACGACCTTGTGCGGTACGCCGCGCCGCGCGAGAACGTCGATGGCATCGGCGAAGACGTCGAGCCCCTTTTCCATCACAAGCCGCCCGAGAAAGGCGATCGCGGGCACGTCGTCCCCGATGCCGAGCGCGCGGCGCCAAGCGACGTCGCGGCGGCCGGGGTTGAAAATCGCCTGCTCGACCCCGCGGGTCCAGATGCCGATGTCATAGTTCATCCGCTGTTCGCGGAGCACCTGCGCAAAGCTTTCGGACGGCGCGATCAGCGCGTCGCATTTGCGATAGAGCTTGCGCAGCCAGGCGACCATTACCGGCTCGAGGAACGACAGGTTGTAATAGCGGAAATAGGTTTCGAAGCGGGTGTGCACCGAACAGGCGACGGGAAGCCGCCGACGCCGCGCCCACGCCGCCGCCTGCCGCGATACGCGGTCGGGACTTGAGATATGGACGATGTTCGGCGCAAATCGCGTGATGTCTTCGCGCACCCGCGACGAGAAACTCACCGGAATGCGATATTCGCTGCGGCCCGGAATCGCGACGGACGGCACGCTGACGAGGTCGCCGGTCGGTTCGAAATCGGGATTGGCAACGGTCGGCGAATAGACCCGCACCGCCGCGCCCTGCGCCAGAAGATAGCCGACGAGACGGTTCAGCGCCTTGTTCGCGCCGTCCGTGGTCATGTTGTAATTGCCGCTGAACAGGGCGATGCGAAGGTCGGAAACTTCCATCCGGCCTCGCCTAATCCCTTAGCGTTGCAAAGGCAATTGCGTCAAAATTCTTCGCCGCGCTCCAGCGGCGCCTCGAGATCGACCTCGACCGGCGGATGGAGCCGGAGGCGATGGACACGGCGCTCGTCAGCCTCGGTGACCTCCAGCCGCCAGCCGCTCGGGTGGACGAGTATCTCGCCCACTTCGGGCACATGCCCCGCGAGCACCGCGGCAAGGCCGCCGAGCGTATCGACGTCCTCCTCGACCTCGGCAAGCCGCGGGTCGATCGCTTCGCCGACGTCGTCGAGTTCGGCGCGCGCATCGGCTTCCCAGCAGCCATTCTCCCCGGGAGCGAACAGCGCCGTGGGTTCGTCGTCGTGCTCGTCCTCGATTTCGCCAACGATCTCTTCGACCAGATCCTCGATCGTCAGCAAGCCTTCGGTGCCCGAATATTCGTCGATGACGATGGCGAGGTGCGTACGCTTCGCGCGCATTTCGGCGAGCAGGTCGAGCACGCCCATCGATTGCGGGACGTAGAGCGGCTGGCGGATCAGGTCGAGCAAAGGCGGCGGCGCGCGCCCCTCCGCCAGCACGGCGAACACATCCTTGACGTGAATCATGCCGACGACTTCGTCGAGATTCTCGCGATATACGGGCAGACGGCTGTGCCCCGCATCGGCGAATTGCGCGACGACGTCGGCGAAACTCGCACTTTCGGGGATCGCGATGATGTCGGCGCGCGGCACTGCGACGTCGTCGACCGTCTGTTCGCCGAAATGGAGGAGGTTGCGCAGCATCTTGCGCTCGATCGGCGACAGGTCACCGACAATATTGCTGCCGCGCCGTTCCTGACCTTCTTCCTCGGCCTCGTCGATGACCTCTTCGATCTGTTCGCGCAGCGACGGTTCCTTGTCGCCGCCGAACAGCAGGTTCTTCAGCCCGGACAGCAGTCCGGGTCTACTACTGTCCTCTTCCGATCGGTTCGAAGATCCCTGGTCGTCGGGCATATATCCGGCTTTGTCCTCAGTTAGTCCTGATCCGCATATGGATTGGCGATGCCCAGCGATGCAAGTGCTTTCACCTCCAGCGCCTCCATCGCGGCGGCGGACACGTCGTCCATATGGTCGTATCCGACGAGATGAAGCGTGCCGTGAACGATCAGATGCGTCGCGTGATCGACGATCGAAACCCCCTTTTCCCCGGCCTCGCGCGCGCAGGTTTCTCGCGCAAGCACGATATCGCCGAGCAGGATTTCGCCATCGTCGCTGTTCGCGAGTCCGTCGAGCAGGTCGTTCTGCACCTGCGGAAAGGACAGCACGTTGGTCGGCTTGTCCTTGCCGCGAAAATCGCGGTTGAGCGCGTGCACTTCGGCATCGTCGGTCAACCGGACAGCGATCTCGACGAGCGGCGCGGCGTCGGCGAGCGAAGCGAAAGGCGTCAGCGCGAGCGCGGCGGCGGCGGCCTCCCCTGCCCGCGCTTCCCAATCGAGCGCGTCGGGCCAAGGCGTCGCGGCGTGGGTTTCGACGCTCAGCATGCACAAACTCCGAAACGAAAACCGACGGAAAGCTGTGCAACTTCACTCGCGATTGACATTGCGTGCGCCCGTTTCCGGTGGGCGTCTGCGGCGTAGGGTCGAAAGCTTCTCATCACCGCCTCGTATCGCGGCGCGATTTTATAGGACAGTGATATTTGGCGGCGTTCAGGGGTCGAGAATGACCGCACACTCGACAATGTCCCGCGCATGCGCGACCTCGGCGGCGGCGGCATCGGACAGCCAGTCGCGAAAGCGGGCGATCTTCATGCTTTGCAGGCGCGCGACGGGATAGACGAACCAGAAAGCGCAGCCGTCGCCCGCGACGAGGTCGTGCGCCGGAACGAGGCGGCCCGAGGCGATTTCGTCGCGGAAAAGGAGCGGCGACCCCATCGCGATCCCGTGGCCGGCGACTGCGGCCGCGATGTCCATATGTTCAGCGGCGAGACTGGTGCCGAAGCGCTCGGGCGGCGGTCCGGGAACAACCCCGAGCGCGCGGTACCAGAGCGCCCACCAGTCGGGCCGGCCGAGCAGCGGCACATCGAGCGGGCGGCCCGGATCGTCAAGCCCGCCCGCCGCTTCGCGGAGCGCAGGCGCGCACAGCGGGGTAAAAACCACCGGGAAAAGATGAACGCTTCTGAGGCCACGCCATTCGCCAAGGCCATGGCGGATCGCAGCATCAAACCGCCCGTCGCCCAGTGCCTGCGGCTCGGCAGACAGCTCGAGTTCAATCGCGATGTCGGGGTGCGCGGCGCGGAACAGGCCGAGCCGCGGGGTCAGCCAGCTCGTTCCGAAGGTCGGCAGGGTCGTGAGCGACAACCGGGCCTCGTCCTGATCCTGGGCCGTCACGAAACTGGCGTGCAACACCGCGAAGGCGGCCGTCGCCTCGCGCGCGATCGCCGCACCCGCCGCGGTCAGCGCAACCTTGTGCGGATGGCGGACGAACAGGTGGAGCCCGGTCTGCCGTTCGAGCTGGCGGACATGATAGCTGACCGACGCCGCGGTCGTGCCAAGCTCATGCGCGGCGCGCGAAAAGCTTTCGAGCCGCGCAGCCGCTTCGAAGGCACGGATCGAGGGCAAGGGCGGAAGTTTATCGTCGCGGACCATAAGTCTGATTTAGCCTCTACGCCAAATCTTCGCGTCGTCCAAGCGTCAGCAATGAGGCAGGCCGGCGTTGTTCCCGAACAATCCACATTGGAGGCCCCCATGATCCCCTCTTCGCTTTCGTCCGACCGGCGCAAGCTTAGCGAAGCGACACTCCTCACCGGCGACGGTGCGTCGCTCGGTCCGCCCGCGCGGGCGCAGGCGGCGCGCCCGGGAGCGGATCTTTCCGACCGATGGCAACGCAAGCCGGAAAACCAGCTGGATCAGCGATTTCGAGCGGAGGGCGTGAGATGATCTGGACAACGCTCGGTGCAGCCCTGTTGTTCGCGGTCCCCGCAGTCGAGATCGTCGGCGAGCCCGTGATGTTCGCACCCGGTATTGCATCGACCGCCCATTCGGAAATCCGGCTGACGATCAGCCCCGACGGCCGGACCGCGCTGTGGTTCAGCCGCGACCGTCCGGGCGGCGCGGGTGGATATGATATCTGGATGTCACACCGGTCCCTCTCCGGCTGGTCCACCGCGACGCCCGTTTCGTTCAATTCGCCGGGGCGCGATTTCGACCCCGCCTTTTCGCGCGACGGTCGCTTCGTCTATTTCTGCTCTGACCGGCCGGGCGGCTCGGGCAAGGACGATCTCTATCGCGTCGCGATGACAAGGGCGGGCTTCGGCACGCCCGAAAATCTGGGACCAGAGGTGAACAGCGCGGCGAGCGAATTCGCACCGATGTTGTCACCCGACGGGCGATTGCTGTTGTTTTCGAGCGATCGGTCCGGGGGCGCGGGCCGGCACGACCTTTATACCGCGCGAACGAGGGCGGGTGGCTTTGCGGCGGCAATGCCACTCGCCGGATCGATCAACACCGAAGCCGACGAATTCGACGCGACTTTCCTGGAGGACAGCCGAACGCTTGTCTTTGCCCGCGCGCCGAGCATGCAGGACAACCGCATCGACCTGTTTGCCGCGACCGCGACCGATGGCCGTCACGACGCCGGCGTGATATTGCCGCTCGCAGTGAACGATCCGGTCGGCAACAGCTATGGCCCGATGCTCGACTGGTCGGCGCCGGGCTGGCTGACCTTTTCGGGCCGGCGCGGCGGGGCGGCGTCGATGGACCTGTATCGCATCACCTATCGCCTGACGGCGCGGCAGGGAGGAAGATGATGGCAGAGAATCTTGTCACCGGGCTGAGTTTCACCGCCGCGTTCGGCGCGGCGCTGGTCGGCGGCGTATTCTTCGCCTTTTCGAACTTCATCATGGCCGGGCTCGGACGCCTTTCGCCCGAACAGGGCGTCACAGCGATGAATGCGATCAACGTCACGGTAATCAATCCCGCCTTCATGACCGCGCTGTTCGGGACCGGGCTTCTCTGCCTTGTCGCTGGTGCGTTATCGCCGGGATCGCTAGATACACTCGACGGAAAGCTGATCCTCGCCGCCGCGCTTGTTTATATACTCGGCTGCGACGTGGTGACGATGATCTTCAACGTGCCGCTTAACAACGCGCTGACCGCGAGCACGGCGGGAACACCCGAAACGGCCACGCTGTGGGCGCGCTACCTGAACGAATGGACCATGTGGAATTCGATACGGACGGCGGCGTGCTTTCTGTCGGCAATCCTGTTCGTCGCAGCGGGAGCGCTTCGCATCGCGGCCTAGTGCATGTGCCGGAGCTTGTCGGGGTTGCGCATGATATAGATGGCCGTGACCTTGCCGTCCTCGATCTCGAGCGCGGTCGTCTGGAGTTCGCCGTCGGCCTCGCGCGTCACGAACCCCGGCAGGCCATTGATCATGCCGGTATGAACCAGCGTCGAGCCATATTTTCCCATCAGTACCGCGAGGCTGCGGTGCAGCTTCAACACGATGCCATGACCGAGCACCGGCCCCGTCGCGGCGGGACGCATGCCGCCGCCATCCGCCCACATGCCGACATCGGCAGCAAGCAGCGCGCCGAGCGCCTGCATGTCGCCGCTGCGTGAAGCGGCAAAAAAGGCATTGGCGATCTGGAGGCCCTGCTCCTTTTCGAGCTTGTAGCGCGGGCGCGCGTCGCGAACGTGGGTTCGTGCCCGCGCGGCGAGCTGGCGCGTCGCGGCAGGATCGCGATCGATCGTCTTCGCGACCTCCTCGAACTCGACGCCGAAGACGTCATGAAGCAGGAAGGCGGCGCGTTCGAGCGGTGAAAGGCGTTCGAGCGCGAGCATCAGCGGCAGCGTGACGTCGTCCTCCTCTTCCTCCTCGACGAGCGGATCAGGGAGCCAGGGGCCGATATAGGTCTCGCGCTGGTTCCGCGCCGACTTGATCTGGTCGAGGCAGAGCCGCGTTACAGTCCGGCGCAGGAACGCCGCGGGTTCGCGCACCGCATCGCGGTCGGTGCCGAGCCAGCGGATGAAGGCGTCCTGCACCACATCCTCGGCATCGGCGACCGAGCCGAGCATGCGATAGGCGACGCGGGTTAGGAGCGGACGCAGCGGGTCGAAACTGACCGCCGCGTCCGCTGCATCGACGCCGTTCCGGATACCTTCAGGGGTCATCAGGCAGCCTTCGGCACGCCGTTTTCGTACCAGAGGCCGAAACCGACCGCGATACGGTTCCAGCCATTGATGACGTTGATCATCACGGTCAGGTTCACTTGTTCCTCCGGCGTGAAATGCGTTTCGAGCGCATCCTTGGTATCTTTCTGTGTGTGCCCTCCGGACAGCATGGTCAAGGCATCGGTCCACGCCAGCGCGGCGCGTTCACGGTCGGTGAAGACCGGGGCTTCGCGCCAAGCCGACAGCAGGTAGATGCGCTGTTCGGTTTCGCCCTTTGCGCGCGCTTCGGCAGTGTGCATGTTGATGCAATTGGCGCAGCCGTTGAGGATCGACGAACGGATCTTCACCAGTTCGATCAGGGCTGGCTCGAGGCTGTTCTGGGCGGCGACCGAAACCGCCATCCACTGTTTCATCAGGTGCGGCGCGGCGGCGTAGGGGTCGGATACCTTGGTCATCTCATGTCTCCTTTCAGGGGGTGTATCGACATGACGAGCCACGTGCGGCGGATGTGACATGCGCCGCGAAAAAATTCGCATCGGACGCTCGTTTTTCCATGCGACCCCGGACCAAGACTTTGGAAACACAGGGTTTCGGATAATGCGCTTTGCGGCCCCGCGAAGCTGCACTAGCATCATCCCCTGTTTGGGCAGGAGGGGAATGGTTGTGAAGTTTCTCGATGGATTTGGCGAACAGGCCTATGCACTGCTGCGCATCGTCGCAGGACTGTTGTTTCTGGCGCATGGCGTCCAGAAGTTCTTCAATTTTCCGGCTGCCTTTCCGATGCCGCTGAACCCGATGCTCTATGCCGCAGGGACGATCGAACTGGTCGCGGGCGGGCTGATCGTCATCGGCCTGTTGACGCGCCCGGCAGCCTTCATCGCCAGCGGCATGGCGGCGGTGGGATACTGGGTCGCGCACGGCAGCAAGGACCTCTATCCGATCGTCAATGGCGGCGAGACGATCATCCTTTACTGCTTCATCTTCCTGTTTATCGCGACGCGCGGTGCGGGCATCTGGAGCGTTGACGGCGCGAAGAAATAAGCCGGACAAGAAACCGGGGGCGGTGCTTTCGCACCGCCCCCGGTTTCGGGCTTCACATGGTGAAGGTCTTTAAAGCTTGCGGGTGTTCGCCTCGATGAGCTTCCTCGCTTCGGCGATCGCCTTGGCCGTGGTCAGCTTCTTTTCCTGAACCTCGTCGGCCATTTCGAGCAGACGGCCGCTGATCACGGTACCGGTCTGTGCTTCCTCATTGATCGCGATGCCGCCCTTGGCAGCGGCGACGCGGTCCCATTCGGCGCGCACCGCCGCCCAATAATCCTTGGTAGCGGCCCAATAATCGTCGGCCGCCTTCACATCATACTGATCGTATTTGATGTAGGTGTTGAGGACATATTCCTGAACGATCGGAACGAGCTTGCCGTCCTTCGTTCCCATTTTCGTGTTGTCCTGCCAGTGGACCCAGCCATCGGGGCTGGGCTGATGGCGGTTGATCGAGAGGTAGCGATCATACACCGGATTGCGCACGGCGTCGCGGCGCGCGAGCGGGCGCCAAGTCCAGTTCGAGCGCCAGCGGCGGACCCCGCCCTGCGTCTCGAACTGGCCCCAGCCGCCGTACCGCGGGCTGTCGTCGACCTGCCAGACCGTCTGCGACCAGCGACCGGTGCGCATCCTTTCGGGAACGTCTTCCCACGCCCATGTATTGCGATCCGAATAGACGAGCAGCTTCGCGGGCTCATATTCCCAGTCCTGCCGCCAATGCTTGATGATCATGCTCTTGTCGTCATCACCGGTGATGACGAGCATGTGCTGCAGCACGATCTTGCGGCCCGTGTCCTCGATGACGCGGACGACTTCGTTACCGCCGGAGCGCTTCGGTTCGAGAACTTCGTAATTCGGGTCCCAGCGCGTCGATTCCTGCATGTTGAAGCTGACGCGGTAATTGCCCGCCATCGCGAGGATGTCGGCGCGGTCCTGTTCGAAACTGGCGGCGGCGGCCTCGGCCGCGATCGGCGGATGGGCCGGGGCTGCGACGGGCAGCGCGGCCGCGAGCAACAACAGGCCAGCGGTGATCTTGCGAGAGGTTTTCATCGGTGCAGTCCTTCTGTTTTGATTAGAAGCGGAAGCTCAGCGACACGCTCGCGTTGCGGCCGGGCTGGGTATAGGCGTCGGCGATCCATGCGGTCGGAACCGTCTCCGCGCCGACCATCGTCGTCGTGCCAAGACCGCGAACGTCGCTCCACCAGCTGTATTTCTTGTCGAGGATGTTGAAGACGCCCGCGCGCAGCGTCAGCGCGTCCATCACCCGGACAAACGCGGTGGCGTCGAGAATGGTGAAGCCGTCGGGACGGAAGCATTCGGGCGTACAAAGCCCCTCGGTACGCGACGCTTCCTTGCGCGCGCTGTGCGTCATGATGATCTGTCCGCCGAAGCGGCCGGCGGGCTCGCGATAGCCGACACCGGCGACAAGCTTGAGCGGATCAATCGTCGACAATGGCGAGCGAGCGCCGTCGGGGTCGATCACGTCACCCTTCGCCCAGGATAGGGCGAGCGTCGTATACAGGCCGGACGACGCTCGCCCCTCGAACCGCGCCTCGGCCCCTTTGACCCGGACGCGATCGAGATTCACGAATTGATAGATGGCCGGATCGGCCGGCGTAAAACTTCCGCCAACGATCTCCTGGCTGATGAAATCCTTGTACCGGGCCGAAAAGGCCGTGACATCGAAGCTGATGGCGTCGCTCGAGAAGCGCAGCCCGCCCTCGAAGCTTTCGCTGCGCTCGGGCCCCAGATCGGGGTTCGGGATCGAGGTGTAGCCCGAGGCCGGGTTGGAGAAGAACTGGTTCACCTGTCCCGGTTCGGGCGCCTTGAACCCGGTTGCATAATTGGCGAACAGGCGCACCTCGTCGGTCAGTTTCCAGACCGCGCCGAATTTCGGCGAGACGCGCGAACCGTCCTGCTTCGCGCCAGCGAAGCTCGGCAGCAGCGGATCGTCATCGGGCGACAGGTCGTACCAGTCAAAGCGCACCGCCGGATACAGAAGCAACCGACCGTCGGCGATCGATATCTCGTCACCGGCGAACAGGCCGGCACGCGTGAAGTCCGTGCTCGGAAAGGCGCGCGTCGGGAAGGTCTCGCCAAAGGGAGGGATCGTACCGTCGCGCAGGCCGCGCTGGCGCGTCTTGCTGATATCGCCACCGAAGACGAAGCGGTGTGCGATCGCGCCCGTCGCGAAATCTGCACGCGCGTCGGCGGCAGCACCGATGACGCGGTTTTCGAAAGTGTTGAGGCGCGTGCGATCGGCGGCCGGCGTGCGATCTTCCTCGGTGTACTGACTGTCCTCGCCATTCTGCCAGTAAAGCGCGACGCGCGCGAAATCGATCGCTCCCTCGCCTTCCCAGCTCCAGTCGAGCGAGACGCGCTTGCGTTCGCCGCTGTCGAAGCCTTCAAGCCGGTCGACGCTCGAGGTAATGGCACCTAGCGCGGTGCGCGTCGCGGTCACCCCGGTCAGGCCATTGGTATAAAGGTGCGTGTCGAGATACTCGCCGGTCAGGCGCAGCTTATGTCCGTTCGCCGGATAATAGACGATCCGGGCGAGCACCGCGTCCGACCGACCGTCCTGCGGATTGGGAAGTGTGCGGAAAGGGCCGGTGCCCTCGCGCAGACCCGACAACCGCGTCGGCCCGATCGTGCCGGGATTGGTCCCCTTGTTGTCGAGTTCCTTGTAATCGCGGCGCGTGTAAGCGGCCATGACGGACCAGTCGCCGCTGCGGCCCGCAAGGATCGCAGTTTCGCTGAACTCCTCGTCGGCGCTGTTGTAGCTCGCGCGAAGCAAACCGCCGATATTGTTGCCCGGCTTGATGAAATCGACGGGGTCGGAGGTAACGAAGCTGACCGCGCCGGCAAGACCGTCGCTGCCATAGAGTGCCGACGACGGACCGCGCAGAATCTCGACCGATTTGACGAGACCGAGATCGACATAGTCGCCGCGCCCCGACGCCTGCGCACCGAAGCTGAAACCGTCGGGAACGCGCACGCCGTCGACCTGGATCAGCACGCGGTTGCCGCCGATGCCGCGGATGTTGAAGCTATCGTTTCCGGCGCGGCCGGTTGCGCCGAGTGCGGCGCCGAAACGCGCGGGCTGGCGCTGGACGCTGACGCCAGGTTCGAAACGGACGAGGTCGCGGATGTCGGTGACGAGTTCGTCGGCAATCTGCTCGTCACTCTTCACCGTGACCGTGACCGGAATATCCTCGGCCTTCACCGGGGTGCGCGTCGCCGTGACGACGATGCGATTCTTGAGCGACACCCAATATTCGCCGTCATTGTCCTGCGCAAAGACCGGCGAGGCGGTCGCGGCGAGCGCAAGGCCCAGCGCGCTTCCTGCGGCAAGGCGGGATATGGACGGCAAACGTTGGATGTTCAATTTTCTTCCCCTGATAGATTGCGATTGACTCGCAATAGCGACGCTCTACGCGCGCCAGATCAGAGGGTCAATATGCTATTGCGAATCGTTCGCGTAAAATGGATCGCGGAACAGATTCCGCCATTGCGAGCGCAGCGAAGCTATCCGGAGCGACTTGTTAACGCTCTGGATAGCTTCGCTGCGCTCGCAATGACGCTTTGCGGAGTTAGGATCCCGGCCCTTCATAGGCTTCGACGATCCGCCCGACGATCGGGTGACGGACGACGTCGGCGCTGGTGAAGCGGCTGACGTTGATGCCCTCAAGGCCTTCCAGACGCGCGACCGCGTCGGCAAGTCCCGAGGTAGCCGGGACCGGCAAATCGACCTGTTTGGGGTCGCCGCAAATCACCATGCGGCTGTTCATGCCAAAGCGCGTCAGAAACATCTTCATCTGCGGGATCGTCGTATTCTGCGCTTCGTCGAGGATGATGAAGGCATCGGCCAGCGTGCGGCCGCGCATGAAGGCGAGCGGCGCGATTTCGATCTCGCCCGACGCGATTCGGCGTTCGACCTGCTCGGCGGGCAGGCAGTCGTGGAGCGCGTCGTAGAGCGGGCGCAGATAGGGATCGACCTTTTCCTTCATGTCGCCGGGAAGGAAACCCAGCTTCTCGCCCGCCTCGACCGCGGGCCGCGACAGGATGAGGCGCTGGACGCTGCCGGTGATGAGTTGTGCAACGGCCTGCGCGACCGCGAGATAGGTCTTGCCCGTGCCCGCCGGACCCAATGCGAAGATCACCTCGTCGCGCGCCAGCGCCTGCATATAGGGAACCTGCGACGGGGCGCGCGGGACAATCGTCTTCTTGCGCGTGCGGATCATCACCACAGGCGCCGCTTCGTCCTTGTCGTGGCGAATGATGCCGGCGAGCGTGGGTTGCGCCGACATGGCGATCACGCCGTCGACCATGCCGGTGTCGACCTCCTGTCCCTGTTCGATGCGGTTGTAGAGGTCGGTGAGGACGTCGCGCGCACGCGCCGCGGCTTCGGCTTCGCCCTCGATCTGCACGCGGTTGCCGCGAGCGGAGATATAGACGCCGAGGCGGTTTTCGATCGCGACGAGATTGCGGTCGAATTCGCCGAAAAGAATGCCCAAAAGCTGCGTTCGCTCGAATTCCGCGGTCAGTCGGACGCGGTCGCCGGGTTCGGCGGGGGTGGAGGCGGTCAGCGGGCGTTTGGACATATGGGCAAGGCTCCTTCGATCGACGGCATGACTGTACTCCCGCCAGGGCGGGAGTCCATGACTTGCGGGACGGGAATGCGACGGAAGGAGACGGAGTGTGTCTTCGAGGAGACAGCTTCCGTCGGTCGCACTAGGCGACCTCTTCCATCAGCGCCTCGGCGCCGACACTGTTGGCGCCGGCCGAGACGATGCGGACATCGACCATGTCGCCGATTTTAAGCCCCGGCGCGATGACATGCGCCGACTGAAGCCATGGCGACTTGCCGATCAGTTGACCCTCGAGCTTGCCCTTGCGTTCGAGGAGCAGGCGCGTCGTGCGACCGACGGTCGCCTCGTTGAACGCCCGCTGCTGCTCGTTGAGCAGGGCCTGAAGCCGCTGGAGGCGGTCGTTCAGCACCGCTTCGTCGATCTGGTCGGTCATCGTAGCGGCGGGAGTGCCGGGGCGACGCGAATATTTGAAGCTGTACGCCATCGCGTAATTGGTTGCGCGGACGATATCGAGCGTCGCTTCGAAATCCGCGTCGGTCTCGCCGGGGAAGCCGACGATGAAGTCGCCCGAGATCGCGATGTCGGGACGTACGGCGCGGACCCGCTCGATGACGCGAAGATAGCTTTCGACGCTATGGCTGCGATTCATCGCCGCGAGGATGCGATCGCTGCCCGCCTGCACCGGCAGGTGGAGGAAAGGCATGAGCTTGTCGATCTCGCCATGCGCGGCGATCAGCCCGTCGGTCATGTCGTTGGGGTGGCTCGTGGTGTAGCGTATGCGTTCGAGCCCGTCCTCGCGCGCCAGTTCGCGGATCAGCCCATCGAGGCCGATCGCCCTGCCCCTGTCATCCTCGCCATCCCACGCATTGACGTTCTGCCCGAGCAGCGTGATTTCGCGCGCGCCGCCAGCAACGAGCGCGCGCGTCTCGGCGATAAGGTCGGCGAAGGGCCGGCTGATCTCGGCGCCGCGCGTATAGGGCACGACGCAATAGGTGCAGAATTTGTCGCAGCCTTCCTGCACGGTCAGGAAGGCGGTAGGGCGCTGGCCACCCGCACGTTTCGGCAGCGCTCCGAACTTGCTCATCGCCGGCATGTCGAGGTCGACCGCCCTCTCGCCCTTTTCGGCGCGCGCGATCAGGTCGGGCAGGCGATGATACGCCTGCGGGCCGACGACGACATCTACCGAAGGTGCGCGGCGTGCAATTTCGGCGCCCTCGGCCTGCGCGACGCAGCCGGCGACCGCGATCGTCGGGCGGCTGCCGTCGGCGCGTTTCAGCCGGCCAATGTCCGAATAGACCTTCTCTGCCGCCTTTTCGCGGATGTGGCAGGTGTTGAGCACGACAAGGTCGGCGTCGGCGCCGTCGGCTGCGGCGACATAGCCTTCGGCACCCAGCATCTCTGCCATGCGCTCGCCGTCATAGACGTTCATCTGGCAACCGAAGGATTTGACGTGGAAGGTCTTGGGGGATTTTGCGGGAGAGTCGGGCTTCATCGGCTCGCTATAGGCGATGCAGCGCCGCGGCGGAAGGCCGCGCAATTTCACCGGCGATCGCGGCACGCGCGGCTTCGCTGATCGCCTTGCGGTCGTGCTCGGCCGCGTCGGGCAGTGGGTCTAGATAATGGATCGTCAGCAGGATCGGGCGTTTACGCGCGAGAAGGCGCTTGAAATTGCCCAGCCCCGATTCGGGATCGAGCCATGCGATGTCACCCGCTTCGGCGCCATAGTCGAGGAAGACTGGCTGGACCCGAAGGTTGGGCGGCGTCGGGATCACCGCCTGGAACAGCGAGGCGCGGAACGGCAGCAAGCCGTCACCGGGTCCCGTCGTACCTTCGGGAAACAGCGTGACCGGCCGACCGCGCGCGAGCGCGTTTCTGAGGTCATTCGCCTGGTTATGGATTTCGCGCTTCGCTTCGCGCTGGATATAGATCGTATGGTTCTGATCGGCGAGCCAGCCGACGAGCGGCGTCGTCCCGACCTCTGCCTTCGATACGAAAGCCGAACGCGCCGCGCCGCCCAGTGCAAGGATATCGAGCCAGCTGACATGGTTCGACACGAACAGCACGTCGCGCCGGAGCCGCGTGCCGGTCGTGCGGATACGAAGCCCCGCGATCCAGCCGGCCGCGTTGAGAAAGGCCATGACCATCGGCGACGGGCGACCGGCGGCGCGGTAAAGGAGGTGGGGAACGATCAGGAAAAGCAGCGCCAGCACCATCAAGGTGAGGCGAGCGACCGTTCGCCAGGTGATCGATGCGCGATCAGTCGCGCTTGCGATCGAGGGAGACACCATAAAGCTCCATGCGATGATCGACGAGGCGGAAGCCCAGCCGTTCGGCGATCACCTTTTGCAAGGCTTCGAGTTCGGGATCGACGAATTCGATGACCTTGCCCGTTTCGACGTCGATGAGGTGGTCGTGATGCGCTTCGGGCGCGGCTTCATAGCGCGAGCGTCCGTCGCCAAAGTCGTGGCGGTCGAGAATGCCCGCTTCCTCGAACAGGCGCACGGTACGGTAAACAGTGGCGATCGAGATGCCGCTGTCGATCTTCGACGCGCGTTCATAAAGCGTCTCGACGTCGGGATGATCTTCGGAATCGGAGATCACCCGGGCGATGATGCGGCGCTGCTCGGTGATGCGCAGCCCCTTTTCGTGGCAGAGAGCTTCGAGATCGATGGTACCGGACATGCGGGCCTTTCCTGCAGATGCAGCCGTGTCATTTCTTTATGACAACTGTATAGGGTCGCACCGCCGATAGGACAAGGGCGGCACCTGACGGCGCCGCCCTCTCATGCCCATGAGGGGCGCGAGACGAAGCGTCAGACTTTCCTGCGCTTGCGGCCGCCGCCACGGCCTTTGGTCCCGAGGCCGATTTCCTTGGCCAGCGCGCGGCGCTTTTCGGCATAATTGGGCGCGACCATCGGGTAATCGGCGGGAAGGCCCCACTTCGCGCGATAGTCGTCGGGAGTCATGCCATAATGCGTCATCAGGTGACGGCGCAGCATTTTCAGTTTTTTCCCGTCCTCGAGGCAGACGATAAAGTCGGGCTTGACCGACGTACGGATCGAAACCGCGGGCACGAGCTTTTCCTCGACCACCGGTTCGCTTCCGAGACCCGACAGGGCGGCATGGACATTGTTGATCAACAGGGAGAGATCCGAAATGGCGACGCTGTTGTTGCTGACGTGGGCCGCGACAATGTCGGCGGTCAGCGTAACGAGCATCTCATTGGTGTCGGCTGGATCGGACATGAGACTATTCCTTGATTATATTAGGCAGAAAGCGGCCGGCGAATATTGATATTCTTGTCCTGCCGAGCGGATTACTGCCACTTTGGATGGAATTCCGCAATGAAGATCACTTCGTCCCGTCCTGTCGGCTCGACCGCCGCATTGTGACCGCGTCGCGAATGGCGCCATCGTTGCCGCGATAATAGGCGGGCCTGCGACCGCATTCCGAAAAACCGGCACGCCCGTACAGATGCGCCGCGTCATTGTCGGCGCGCATTTCCAGAAAATAATCCTCGGCGCCCTGTTCCGCGCCCCACGCCTGCCAATCATCGATCAGTAACGCGCCAATACCGCGACCACGGAACGACGGATCGACCGCGAGCAACAATAATTCGCTTTCAGGGCCCGCAATCCGTGCTGCAGAAAAACCGCACGGTCGGTCGCCATTCCAGGCGATGCAGACGCGCGCCGAGGGCAGCGCAAACAGGGTCAGGAGCTGTGCGCCGCTCCACGCCTCGCCATAGGCCGGATCGAACGCGGCATCCATGACGCGCATTACTGCCGCAAGGTCACCGACGCGCGCGGTGGCGAGGCGAACGTCGGCGGTCATACCATTGCCGCCATCGGCTTGGCATCGGGTGCGCGTCCGTAGATCGGGCTCGGCGGGCCGAAAAGCGCCGCCGGCGGCAGGCGAAGGAAAGCCCGCGCATCGGGAAGCGTCGCCAGCGCGCGCCCCGAACCCCGGCGCGTCACGAACGCTTCGGCGCGGTTGCCGACGACGAGTTCTTCGGTCCGCAGAACCGCCTCGTCGGGCAGAAGCGAGCAGAGGTCCGCGCGCGGGGACAGATCGGCGGCAAAGGGCTGGACGAACCATTGGCCGTGACCGCCTTCCATCACGATCAGCGCGCCGCCGGCTTCGGCGATCGTATCAGCGGCGCTCGCGGCGACCAGCGCCAGCGTCGAAAAGCCCTGCACGGGCACCTGCCAGCCGAG
>NZ_DATMST010000300.1:0-3003 GCF_035565275.1 Sphingopyxis sp. | reverse complement strand
GAGGCGGACGAGCGTGTCGGGATCGCCGGCGCGGCCGCGGATATGCGCGCTCGCCGCGAGTTCGGCGGGCAGGCCGAGCACAAGGACGCGTGCGCCCTTCGCCTCGACGCGGTCGAGATGCGATTCGAACGGGTGATGGATCAGCGCGTCGCCGGGGCGGACATCGAAGCGCCCTTCGTCGCCCGCTTCCTGATAGCCGCCTTCGAGCACCACGGCGACAAAGGCATCGTCGTGGCAGTGGCGCGCGCGAAGTTCGTTCGGATGATGGTCGAGCAACCCGAGCGGGGCGTCCGCGAAACGGGGCGATCGCATCGGTTTATTCGCGCGCCTTGGCGGCGGCGCGGACTTCCTGCGAGCGTTCGAGCGGGATGACCAATATGTCGTCGCCGTCGACGATGACGGCAATATTGTCCATGCCGAGGATCGACACGCGCTTGTTCCCGGCGCGCACGAGATTGCCGCGGCTTTCGTGGAGAAAGGCGTCGCCGGTGACGGCGTTGTCGGCCGCGTCCTTTTCGGCGAGCGCGTGGATCGTGTGCCAGGAGCCGAGGTCGGACCAGCCCATCGCGACGGGGACGACCGCGACGCGGTCATCCTTTTCCATCACGGCATAGTCGATCGAAACCGACGGCGCCTTTTCAAACTCGATCGCGTCGGCGTAGAGCGCGTCGCCGTCGCGCATTCCCGCCGCGACCGCGCGGTCGGCGGCTTCGAAGATCGCGCGGCAATGGGTCAGCATCGCGTCGCGCATCCGGGCGGCGCGGAACAGGAAAATGCCGGCGTTCCAGCTGTACCCGCCCGCGGCGAGCATCGCCTCGGCTTCGGCGAGCGGCGGCTTTTCGACGAAGCGGTCTACCGCGAAGCCCCAGGATTCGCCGGCGTCGCCGAGGGGCGCGCCGGCGGCGATGTAGCCGAAGCCCGTTTCGGGGCTGTCGGGCGTGATGCCGAAGGTGACGATCCAGTCCCGCTGCGCGAGATGCACCCCCTTTGCAATGGCGGCGTGGAAGGCGGGAACGTCGGCGATGACATGGTCGCTCGGCATTACGAGCAGCAGCGTATCGGCGTCGGCCTGCGCAACGGCGAGGGCAATGGCGGCGGCGGTGTTGCGCGGCATCGGTTCGACGAGCAGCATCTCCTCGCGGTCGTTCATCTGTTCGCGGACCATCGCGACATGGCCGTCGCCGCACAGGACGATGGGCGGCAGGAAATCGGGGCCGGCGGGGGTGCGTTCGACGGTCTGGCGAAACAGGCTGCGCTGGCCGTGGAGCAGCAGGAACTGCTTGGCGCGGGTTCCACGCGATTCGGGCCACAGGCGGGTGCCGGCGCCGCCGCAGAGGATGAGAGGCTGGATCATGGCGGTCATGGAACGAGCCTATCGCACGCTGCCTCGGGGGCAAGCCTTAACATGGCGCAATGTATGAGTGTAAAATTAACCGACAGTTGACGCCTCGTCTGTAGTATCGGGCAGGCGAAAGGGTCCCATGTTCCGGCTGTTCAAACATTATGTGCCGCACGCCGTCGTCTGGCTGGCGCTGCTCGAATTCATCGCGCTGCTCTGCTCGGCCGAGGGGGCGTGGCACCTCTATGCCCGGCAATCGGGGTTCGACCCGGGGCCGCTGAACGATCGCTGGCTTCCGCTCGCGACCTTCGGCATCGCCAATTCGCTCGCGCTGATGGCGACCGGAATGTACGGGAACGAGGGGCTGCGCTCGATGCGTTTCGCCACCGCGCGCCTGCTCGCCGCGATTTCGCTCGGCGTGATCTTCCTCTCGGTGCTGGGCTTCCTGTTGCCGACTGCGACGCTGTGGCGCGCGAACAGCCTGTACGCGATGCTGTTCGCGATCGCGGCGCTGTTCGTGATCCGTCTTGCGCTGACCCAGTCGGCGGGGACAGACGCTTTCCGCCGGCGCATTCTGGTGCTGGGCGCGGGGCCGCGTGCCGCACGGCTTGCCGCCCTGGCTGACGAACCCGGAAGCGGGCTGGAGATGGTCGGCTTCGTCGCGATGAGCGGCACCGAGAAGACCGTGGCGGGCGCGATTCCGCGCGAGGAGATCGACAATCTGTCGGACCATGTCGTCGCGCTGCGTGCGGGCGAAGTGGTGCTCGCGCTCGAGGAACGGCGCAACGCGCTGCCGCTGAACGATCTGCTTCGCGTCAAGACGACCGGGGTGCACGTCAACGATATCGCAAGCTTCATCGAACGCGAGACGGGGCGCGTCGACCTTGCGACCACCAACCCCAGCGGGCTGATCTTTTCCGACGGTTTTTCGGCCGGGCAGCGCATTTCGAAAGTCAGCAAACGCCTGTTCGACATCCTTGCCAGCCTGATGGTGCTGGTGATCGGCCTGCCGCTGGTCATCATCGCGGGGATCGCGGTCAAGCTTGATAGCCGCGGGCCCGTCTTTTACCGCCAGCCGCGCGTCGGCCTGTTCGGCGAGCCTTATGACATCTTCAAGATCCGTTCGATGCGTACCGATGCCGAGGCGTCGGGCAAGGCGGTGTGGGCGGCCGAGAACGACCCGCGCGTCACCCGCGTCGGGCGTATTATCCGCAAGCTTCGCATCGACGAGCTGCCGCAGACCTGGTGCGTGCTGAAGGGCGACATGAGTTTCGTCGGACCGCGTCCCGAACGGCCGAGTTTCGTCGAGGAACTCGAGAGAAAGCTGCCCTATTATGCCGAACGCCACATGGTGAAGCCGGGACTGACCGGCTGGGCGCAGATCAACTATCCCTATGGCGCGTCGGTCGAGGACGCGCGCGTGAAGCTCGAATACGACCTTTATTACGCGAAAAATTATTCGCCCTTTCTCGACCTGCTGATCCTGCTCCAGACGGTTCGCGTCGTGCTGTGGCCGGAGGGAGCTCGCTGAGCATGGCGCTCGCGGGCCTTTCCCAATTCCTCGCTGCCCTTGCGCTCGCCGGTTTTGCGGGGCTGACGCTGTGGCTGCTCGCGCGGCCGCACGCGCGCATGGCGGTGCTGATGCCGGCGCCGCGGCGACTGAC